>CAJJCG010000081.1 GCA_905182615.1 Alphaproteobacteria bacterium UBA2964
GTTTCGATAATCGTCTGCTGATCGATAATTTGATGGATGTCACTCATCTGCCGTTCGCCCATAAATCAACCATTGGGGCATCCGGTGTTGCCGAACAGGCGGTTGCCAAAACCGAACGCGACGGTGAACGGGTTCGGATCACCCGCTTTATGGAGAATATTGCCCCGGCCCCGGCGCATGTCGCGGTGACCGGTTATTCCGATAATGTTGATCGCTGGCAGGTGATTGAGTACGCACCGCCGGGATTCGTCTGGTTGCAGGTGGGTTCCTCCAAAGCCGGTACTGGTGGCCGTAAGGCTGATCCGGAAAACATGCTTTTGGATCGTCATACATTACATCTCGCCATGCCCGAGACGGACAACACAACCCTCTATCTCTGGGCGATGGCCAACAAAGCAGATGGGTTAACCAGCGAACAGGAGGATGCGATTTACGATGCCTCCGTCCTTGCCTTCAATGAAGACATTACGATCATCGAAGGGCAACAGGATCGCTGGAACGAAAATATTGCCAAGATTGATGTTGGCGCAGATGCCGGTGCGCTCGAAGTACGACGTCTCGTCGATCGCTTGATTGCCAAAGAAACCGAAAATACTTGCGTGGACACTGTTAATTTTAATAAAAAAAAAGGCGGCCCAATGACCGCCTTTTCTAAGTATTGATAAATTTACCGTTTTCTAAATATTATCTTTCTAGCCGCCTTAACAACTGCCGGAGATGCAGACTTAATAGTTTCCGCAACCATTTTCTGGATATCCGCACCGCTAGTAGCAATGAGCCTTAATTTCCGTTTCTTAAGCTCTGACAAGAACTTTGGCGATTTATTCATCCTATCATAGGCAGCACGCAAAGGCGCAACCAAGCGTTTCGGAGCGCCAGGAGGCAAAACCAAACCACGTCCGAGTGGACCGGCAGAAGCCAAGAACTCCGCCATAGGTTTATCTTTTTCTTTTATTAGATCTGTTAACATTGGTACACCAGGCAAATCAGGATCTGGGTCGATTCCGTTTTGTAAAATCGCCTTTGCGAAAGGCCGCTTTCCAGTAAACCAATGAGGTACTTTGGAACTCCATGCTAACCAGTTTGGAGCCGTCATCTGTGTCTCACCCTGCTCAATAGCAAACATTGCGCGCGAGGATCCTTTATACCCTGCTACAATTTGTGTTTTCCAATCGAGCAAACCACCGGCCAAACTAATAAACAAAAATGTACTAGAAGCTGGTCCAGTAACTGAAGCGATCGTTTTAATCTTTTTCATATCGCTTATAGATTTTATTCCGCTATCAGTTCTAATAACGATAACTGAGTTGGTCTGATTAGAAGACCCCAACCACGTAAAATCGTTCGCGTTATATTTCATTTTGTCCGGACGGAGCAACTGATTCACAATAGAATTGTCAAGTGGAACCAATAAATTATATCCACCCTTAGGAGCAACGTTAGCAAACCAATTCATCGCTCTGGATCCGCCAGCACCAGGCATATACTGCATGATGACTGTTGGTTTACCTGCGATTTCTTTCCCTAAATGATTGGAAAAACTAGAACCGTATTTGTCATAAGTTCCACCAGGGCCATACGGAATTGTTATCGTAATAGTTTTATTTTTGTAATGACCACCCAATTTATTAGCCAGAGTAGGCATCGCCACGAAACCAGCCGCGATCGCGACTGGCAGGGCATATTTCAATTTATTTAACATGTAACCTCCCGAAATAATTTGCTTCACGCCGTCTTAGGGGCGCTCTAATGAAGCGGGTCGATGAAGAACCGATTCCATCATATTTTAAGACTCAACCGGCTGATTCAGCAAGGCCTCATCTAAACTGCGTGTCTTTTCCTCAAACGCTGTTGAAGTGAGGAACAGGAAGGCTTTCTCGAAGTCCGAATGCCACCCAGGCTGAAATCTCGGAAATCGCGGGGAAGAGAAATTGAGCCAGTGTTCTCATATCGAATTACTCTTAGTCTTGAGTAGTGTTAACCGGGACTCAGAGTTCCCCGGCTTTCTAAATTTCCTTAATAGCTCTTCACCAAGCATTTCATAATGCCGTTTCCATACCCTGGCTCGACCTTATGGAAATAACCCACTTGACGATTGTCGATATCCTCCGGCACGCCTTCCATCGCACTGGCAATGGTATCAATTAGACGCCCCTGGTCCTCCGCAGACATGCTACGGAACAATTTTCCAGCCGGGGTAAAGTCGTCATTGCCTTCGCGGTGATCATACTGGTCAGCAAAATCGCCAATCGCAAGCGGCGGCGACATGCTTGGGACCGACGGCAATATTTATGGCTCGGTTGGTAAGCACGGGCTTGGCGACAAAGCGGTTCGCTGGAGCAAGATTGTTGGCGGCGCGAAAGCCATCGCCACTGGATCATCACACACAGTTGCAATCCTAAAAAACGACAAGATCGTCGCGTGGGGCAGCGAATATGGCACCGACCCGAACCCATTCTCAGCAATGTCACTGACGTCGCCTCAAATTCGAACAGAACCTTAGCCCTACGAAAAGACGGCTCACTCTGGCAGTGGGGTCGTGGCGAAAAACCACCCCGTATACTCCCCAGATAATTTAGTGTAATCCGTCATCAATTGGCAGCTCCCTACTTCATAGGACTATCAAACCATGCAGCGCAGTACAGGTCGTATCCTCACCACCCATGTCGGCAGCCTTATCCGTCCAGATGATTTATTGACCTACATCAAGCCGTTGCAGGCCGGACAGCCCTATGACGAAGCAGGTTATGCCGACTGCCTCAAAAGCAGTGTCGCCAGGATTGTCGCTGAGCAGAAAGCCGCCGGCATCGACATCCCTAGCGATGGTGAATTCGGCAAGTCGATCAGCTGGTCGCAATATGCGCTGGAACGGTTAAGCGGTTTTGAAAAACGCGAAATGCCTGCCGACGAAAACACCTTCGCCCAGGGAGCGGATCGCGAACGCTTTGCCGAGTTCTATGAAGAGCTCGACGGCAAACAGAAATTCGCTACCATAAATCAAGCGGTCTGCGTCGGCCCGATTGAGTATACCGGGATAGCCGATGTCGAGCGCGATGTCGTCAATATGAAAGCAGCCCTCGACCAAGCTGGCGTCGCTGAAGGCTTCCTGCCCGTTGCCGCACCCTCGAGTGTCATCCCTGACCGGATCAATGAATTTTACGCAACTGAAGACGACTGCTTGGAAGCCATCGGCAACGCCATGAAGGTCGAATACAATGCCATCGTGGATTCAGGGCTGCTGCTCCAACTCGACGATGCCCGCGCGACCGTCACCTATGACCGGATGGTACCCCCCAGCACGTTCCAAGAATACCGTGACTGGGTGGCAAAGCATGTTGAGGTGCTGAACTTCGCCCTCGAAGGCATTCCCGCCGAAAAGATCCGCTATCACGTGTGTTGGGGAAGCTGGCCGGGACCGCATACTACCGACGTGGCGCTAAAAGATATCGTCGACTTGATCTTGCAGGTGAACGCCGGTGCCTATGTCATCGAGGGCGCCAATGCCCGCCACGAACATGAATGGAAAGTCTGGGGCGATGCCGGACTACCCGACGACAAAGTCCTCATCCACGGCGTCATCAGCCACACGACAAATGTTGTCGAGCACCCCGAGCTGGTCGCCGAGCGTATTGTTCGAATTGCCAATCTGATTGGTCGCGAACGCGTTATTGCCGGCACCGATTGCGGCTTTGCACAGGGACCGTTTTATCGACGGGTTCACCCGTCGGTCATGTGGGCCAAGTTCGAGGCACTGGTCGAAGGCGCCAAGATAGCCAGCGACGAACTTTGGGGATAAGTGCCTAGGCGGCTTCAGGTGGCTTGAACGCGAAAGCCTTCTGGAAAGACTCGAGCAGCTTCGTCCGTTCCCACCAGTCGCCAAGCCGGGGGCGCTTCACCCAATCTGTCAGGGCCGGCATCTTGTTCGCCTCAAAGCGTTCCATAAAGGGCGCAATGCTGATATCTGCCAGCGACAGGTTTTCACCGCAGAGCCAAGGCCTCCCTTGAAGGGCGGCATCCAACTCATCCAACACCTCGGCAACGCGCGCCTCAGCAAATGCCATATCGCCTCCAGAGACGCCGTCTTCTAGACGTTTCTTCAGGATCGCGCGTTTCTCTTCCGTCGCCTGATCGTCCAGCACATTCTGAAGCTGTTCCGGAGTCATGCCGTCGAACCGCTTGTACCGCTCCTGCCTGATCCACGAGACGGTATTGATATTGCGATGCAGCACATGCTCGATCCGGTCCATCAAGATGCGCATGCGGGCACGCTCATAAGGGTCAGACGGGCGGAGGGCTGGTTCTGGAAACACGTCATCAAGATATTCAATAATGAAGTTGGACTCATACAGGACGTTGCCATCATGAACTATGGTGGGTACGACTCCGTTGGGATTAATCTTGAGATATTCGGGGTTGAGATTATCGCGTTTTGATAAATCGAGATGCACGCTTTCCCATTCAACGCCCTTTTCTGCGAGCGTCATGCGCACACGTTTAGAGCAAGTAGAGGTTACCCCGTGATACAATGTCAGCATCGAAAACTCCGAATTAAATTCGACTATAATCGACCGCTAATTTCAAGCGAGTCTACTCCGTATCGCAGAGCCCGGAATATCTGGCGAATCATGCCACCGCCCCGAGGGTTTTCATGTGGTGACACGAACTCCCAAACGATATCACCCTCCTGCGTCACCTCGAACAAGCGACCGGGACGGCCTTCACAGATAACGGTATTGCCATTGGGCAATCGCTGCGCTCCGCTCACCCGTGGCGAGAAAAACGTATCGACAGGTGACCCTTGATAACTCCAGACGATTTCGCGCGTTTCGGGGTTTAGTTCCAGGATACGGGAAAACTCTGCCTCAACCTGTTCACTACCATTGGCAAAAATCGTGATATTGCCATTCTCCAACCGTCGCGGGTCATGCTGCCCACCCCATTTACGATCTTCCATCTGCCATACAAGTTCATTGGTATTGCGATCCAGAAGCGCGATGAGATCAAGGTCGCGCCAGCTCAACAAGAAATTGCCGTCTTGCTGAACGAAACAGGTATTGGCATGGGCAAATTCGTGACGATGACGGTTGGCCCGTAAGGGATATTTCTCGAAAGGGAAATGATCCATCATGCGCCATTCAAAAACAATCTCTCCGGCAGGGTTTACCTCACGAACGACATCGCAATAGACGCCACCGTCCTCATGCTCGGAGCCAGGTATCCCGCCGACAATATAACCCGCTTCCTCCGTCGGAATGAGCTCCCAGGCGAGATAAGCCGTATTGCCATTCGGACAACGATTAAAATCATGATGTTGGAAATGGTCGGTATGTTCCCAAAGGATATTACCATCCCAATCCATCTCAAGAAGCCGCCCGCCAGCCGCCGCCAGCTTTGGCCCTTCTGCCGTCTGGCAGGACACGAGCAGATTACCGGTCGGCAAGAGCTGCGCGTAGTTCCCCACTTTTGTTGCCAAATCCCATTTGTGAGCAACCTGCCCTACCATATCAATCAGGAAAGTCTCTTTTCCCTCTGATGGCGTAAACAAGGTAAAGCCCTGAAAGGTCCGTGACGGATCATGTTCCGTAACGCCAAATTTATAGGGGCGCATCTCCAACTCCTTTACAGAAAAACTCTCCAACGATTGGAGCCTGTTTTCCGCCCAGCATCAAGGCAGGCTTCAAAAACTCAGCACTCCCCTGTCGACTCACATAGAAAAATGTTTATTGTTTCGCTATAATTAAACTAGGGAGGATACTTCATGAAAAAGACAATTATAACTTCGGCCATCACCGCGGCAGCCCTTCTCGTTGCACCGCACGCGATCGCGGCCGACAAAGATTTTCTTAAAGGCAAAAAGCTCAACATTTATATCGGTGTATCGGCTGGCGGCATATACGGCACCTTTGCCCGTTTGATGTCGAAACACATCTCCAAACATCTGCCGAACCAGGCAGGCGCCATTATAACCAGCTTGCGCGGTGCCGGCGGCACCAAGGCGATGAACTATATCTATAACGTTGCACCACAGAATGGCACTTACGCTATTACTCCAAATGGCGGCATTGTCGAACGGGTCCTGCTCGGACTCGGTAAGCCGAGATACGATCCCCTAAAAATGCATTGGCTCGGTGGCTGGGGCGAAGCTGTGAATTCGATCACCATCCGAAAGGATGCCGGCGTCAATACAATTCAGGAAGCGATGCAGAAAGAGGTCATCCTCGGGGCCATCGGTCGGACATCCAGTACCGCAACGATCCCACAGCTCATGAACAATGTGCTTGGTACCAAGTTTAAAATCATCACCGGTTATCGCGGCGGATCACCGATCCGCAAAGCTATTGAAACTGGAGAGCTTAACGGTTGGGCCGGACAGTGGCTGGGCTGGAAACTTCGTAAAGCGGATTGGATCCGGGATGGCAAAATTGTCACCTTGGTACAGATGGGTTCCAAAAGACACGCTGATCTACCAAACGTACCGCTGCTGTCTGATCTGGCAAAGAATGACGAACAACGGAAGCTGCTGGATTTTGTCGCTATCAAGATCGCCGATAAGGCCTTCGTGATGGGACCTGGTGTGCCGAAGGCACGGGCAGCCGCGGTTGGAAAAGCCTATATGGCGACCCTCCGCGACAAGGACTTCCTCGCACGGATGACCAAGTTGCAATATACCATCGATCCGATCGAAGGCGCGACGATCACGGCTCATGTCAAAAAGATTATGGCAACGCCGAAGCCCTTCGTTAAAAAGATCAAGAAGGCACTCGGTTTCGGCGGTAAAAAAGGCAAAAAGAAATAGTCGTTTAACCGCTACTGATTAACGGAAAGGCCGGTGCTCAAACACCGGCCTTTTTGTTAGGTCATTAGATGTGCGCAAGCTTGATACTGCGCAGGCAGCGACATCCGGTCATTAAACAAAATATCCGGATCGGCCGCCGCATGGCGGCAGGCCAGCGCGCGATCCAGTAAATTCATATCAAACCCTGCCAACGGGTGGTCATGAAGATATTCCAGCGCCGTATCGTTCGAGCCGATCTGCCCGGTTATCCAACTAAAGGCAAACCGTGCCGGATAAAGATGGGTCTTCAAATAGGATTTCCAGTCATCCGGATCGAGTGCTGATTGTGTCGAGAACATCGTGCCACGTTCGGCCCATTGTTCAAACGGCGCGCCGCGAAGATAGGTTTGAATTTCCTCTAAATTTGGTTTCGGTGCCGCGACCTTTTCGACCTCTTCGAGCGCGACGGCGTGCTCCATATAATCTAGCCTGTCGAGTGGTGGGAAACGTCCCTTTGAAAACTCACTATCCGCCCAAAACAAAGACACCCGATAGGCAAGATCAGGGGCGATTGCCTCTGCTTCCGCTTTTATCACTTCGAGAAATGCTTCATCGACACCGTATTCGGTGATCAAGGCGACATCGATATCGCTGTATCGGCGATTAAACCCGCCATGGGCTAAACTACCCAGAAGATAAAACCCAAGAAACTCGTTGCCGAGCCTTCCCATCGACGAGCGGCAAAGCTGTTTGGCTAACTCAATCGCCGCGTCACGAACTTCTTCATCGCTGTCAGACAAAATGCACCTAGCTGATAATGACGTTAATGATCGCTGTCTTGCCGTCTTCAACGGCCTTCATACCTGCCTCAAGCGCGGCATCTAGTTCAGCAGGATCCTCAACCTTTATGCCAAATCCACCAAACGGTGCAACCATCTCGGAATAATCCACGCTGTTGATCTCCGCACCGAGGAAAATACCACTTTGTTTGCCGACGCCGTCGGGATAATAAGCCAGCTGGTTGTTCTTCATCGCGCGATACTCTCCGTTATTGAAGATCACGATCATGATCGGCAGGTCTTCATCGCGCGCCACACCAAGGCTTTGCGGGATCGGATTATAGAGGAAACCACCGTCGCCAATAACTGAGACGACCATCCGGTCACGCATGCCGAGCTTAACGCCGAGTGTGACACCAAGCCCCTGACCCAGCCCGGTAGGTACTTTCACGTATTTGAACGCGTCATCCCAAGGCAGAAAATTCTGCAGCGTGATACGATGAGTTGTTGTTTCATCGACAAAACAGGCATCGTCCGGCAATACCGCGCTCAAACGCGATGCCAAATAAGCCGGATGAATGACGTCGTTAGAACTGACCTTTTTCAGAGTTGCAGCGAGTCCCGCCTGACGTTCATCATGGGCGGCTTCCAGTCGAGTACGGCGTTCGGCGATTTTGGCTTCATCAACACCGATGCGATGTACGGCTTCCAACAACAAGGTCAGCGTTATGGCGACATCGCCTTCCAGGTAGCTGGTCGCCTGCAGGCTTTGATAAACCATCGTATCGTCCAGCGGCGCTTCATCGATAGCAATCACCTGAGCGTTGTGGGGTCCGGCACTCGGCGGATACCAAGGTGACCGGCTCCGCACCACCAGCGCAACGTCAGCGGTATCGAGATGCGGCTCAATCGAGAAGCCCTGATGCATCTTGTTGTTCTTCGGGAAGTTCGAACCCTTGCCCTGATTGTTTTCATAGACCGGCAAGGCCAGCACATCACACAGCGCCACCAGAGCATCAAAGCAGGCTTTATCTCGACCAGCGGCCTCGGTTTGAACGATGGGGTTCTCTGCGGCTGCCAGCGCAACCGCGACCACTTCAATATCCTCATCCGTGGCGCGGGTGCGTGTCGGTGGCGGCGCTTTACGAGGCCGTTTTGGCGGCGTCCATTCATGCACCATGTTTTCAATTGGAACACTGAGATAGGTCGGGCCCATCGGTATCCGCTGTGCTAATTCACCGGTGCGCATTACCTGTTCATACAATGTTGACGGGCTGGTCGCGCGTGAAGACCATTTGGTCACCGGCTCCAGCAAACGATCAGGACCACCGACAATTGACAGACTGCCATGCCATTGGCGACCAGGGTCGAAATCTGGGTCATCGCCATAGGAAATGGATTCGCCCGACATAATCACCATCGGGATGCCATTGATCTTAGCGGCATTGATTCCCATCGAGCCTTGCAGCAACCCTGCACCGGCATGCAGCAACACGCCCTGCATTTTTCCGGTCACCGCCGTGTAGCCATAGGCCATGTTAACGGCCAATGTCTCATGCCAGCAGCTGATATATGTCGGCCCTTCAGCGCCTTCGACGGTTTGATTGGCAAAAGCTTCCCAAACCGGTCCCCACTCCGACCCTGGAGAGGAGATGACGTAATCGATATTGAGATTGCGAAAGGCTTCAAGAATGGCATCTCCACCATCGACATAGTTTTTCATTGGATTGCACTCCCTAAGACGGTGCTGACTGGATAAGGTTATGTTCAAATATTACGCTAAATGATCACCGCCGCACAGGTGACGATCGCTCAGCTATATAGCTCAAAAATTGCCCGCGCTGCAGCAAATGCCTTTGCATCCTGATCAGCATAGCCCATCACCTGCAGACCAAGAGGCATGCCCTCCGCTTCCAATACGGGAAGAGAGAATGACGGCGTACCCAGAACCGAAGACGGCACGGCATAGACGGCATCACCTGTCCATTCAAGGCCAACTGGCGCAGGGCCGGGAGCTGACAAAGTCACGCACACATCGAACTGGTTTTGCAGCCCATCATAGGCTGACCTCAGCCCCCTTCGTTTCAAAACTAGAGCCTGATAATCTTCGTGGCTCATTGCCTCCGCCGCTATCAGCCGTTCCTGTGCTTCCGGGCTCATGCAATTGATATCCATATCATGGGCGTAAGTATTCATCGGCCATCGGAAGTCCCAGTTATTAAGACCTCCGGACAATTCAATAGTGCCTTCGATAGATTTTTCCAACGCAGCGACGGTGTCATCGTCATTCTTATCAACGACCTTCACACCGGCTGCTTCTAGTTTTGCCCGGGCACCCACCAATGCCTGCTTTGCCTCATCCACTGTGCGCTCCCACCCGTCGGTCATGAGCAACGCAACGCGCTTTGGCATTGCCGGCGCCGGCGCTTCCAGCGGACCAGACACCCCCATAAAACCAGGGTCGCCTCCAACACGGGTAGTAATTGAGCGTGCCATCTCCCAAGTTTCTTCCAATGTCGCCGCAAAGGTGCTCGTGCTGCTCTGACTGATGGTATCGAAGCTACCACCACGATTGATGCCACCGAAACTTGGCTTGAAAGCGAAAACCCCGCAAAAACTGGCCGGACGGATTGTCGACCCCAGGCCTTGTGTCCCCAGACCACCCGGTAGCATTCCGGCGGCAACCGATGCGGCGGTTCCACTGCTCGATCCACCGGGTGTTCGCGTCAGATCCCACGGGTTACGCGTGCCGCGTGCCGGCTGAGCGGCAAACTCTGTCGTCACGGCTTTCGCAACGATCACAGCACCGGCCTCACGTAGCGCGGCCACCGCAGCACTGTCTCTGTTGCCTCGCCAGCCGACAAACAGGTCCGAGCCCTGTTCGGTCGGCATCGACGCGGTTTCCATGATGTCCTTGATGCATAGCGGCATGCCATCGATCAGCGATAGCGGCTTGCCGTCTTTCCAGCGCGCACTCGAAGCCGCCGCCGCAGTCTTGGCACCATCAAAATCCGTTGCGACAAAGGCACCGATATCACCTTCCAGCGTACCAATTGTCTCCAAACATTCATCGAGGAACGCGCTTGGGTTCGACGAGCCATCTCTGAATGACGGTTGCGCCGCACGATATGATTTCTTTTGAGGTCGGGTCATAACCAGTCTCCGTTACTTGTCTGATTTTGTTGCTCGGACCTTAAACCGAAAACGGCTGGTAAAATACCGGCCGCCTTCGCAAATCCTAATTTCAGGCTAGCTCTTCTTCTTACCCTTTTTGCCCTTCTTCTTTTTCTTCTTCTTGCAATACTTGGCAGAGGTAAAGGCCTTACATTTGACCAGCCCCTTACGGCTCAATGCATTCTTTGCCTTATCAAGAACGGCGGACGGTGCATTGACGATGTCGCTGACAATTTTTGCAAGCCCCACAGCATTCGTCGGATTGACGCTCAGCCGGATCTTTTTCATACGGGCGAGATACGCCTTATCCTTCATCGTCGCCATAAAGGCGTTTCTAAGGGCCGCAACTCGTGCTTTGGGAACACCGGGTGTTGTAAAGATCGGCGAGCCGACAGCGACAACGCCAGCAAACATCCGCATGACCTGCTTGTCCTCCTTTGAGGACACCAGATCTTCCGCCAGCGGAATACTCATATGAGCTGTTTCTTTGCGCAGGCCAATCTGAGCCAGAACCTTAAAGGTTCCCTTCGACATCCAGGTCGGATGAACCGCCATCATGCTATCAAACGTAAACCCGGCGCGGCCTTGAACTTCACCGCGTTCCATCGCCAGATCGATCGTATGGCCAGATTTATAGCCCTGCACGATCTTAAGCTTGGTACCGAGGACTTTGTTAAACAAATTGGGAAAGATCACCGAGCCTGATCCAACACCAGTACCGCCAACGATCAGTTCTTTCGTCTTCAAATCCTTGAAGCTGTTGATGCCTGCGGTATGAAATGCCCCCAGCACAACATTGCTGACTGTTGTGGAACCAACGAAATTGAATTTAGTGGCGTCATATTTAACGCCCTTGCCGCCGAGCGCTTGATGCAGCACAAAGAAGCGAATGACAGCCCCGAGATGCGTGCCATCCTTAGGCGCGCGGTTATAAAGAAAGTTCGTAGCCCTTACGTGACCGGCACCGGGCATGTTTACCGGCTTAAACTCAGGTTTGCCGGGAATGTATTTGACCATATAATTCAACAATGTGCGGGCGTTAAGGTCGTTACCCCCTCCCACACCGGTACTCATAATCAGTGTAAGTGTTTTTCCTTTGTAAAAATCGGATACCTCGTCAGCTTTAGAAGGAGTAGACAGCGCTAGGACTGCAGCACCGGCAACCGACGCGGCCATAAGGCCCATCGTTTTCTTCGACATAAAATTCTCCCTGATAAGTAAATGTGATTATTTTTCTTGATTAAACCTACCACGTTTAGGGTCTTTGTCATCCAGACCAAGCCACAAGGCTATAGTTGACCACTGGGAAAATCACCGCCAAGGTCGTCCAATAAAACCGCTAGCAGGGAGAGACGTGATGGAAAAGACACTGCGCATGGAAAACCGTACCAAACGCTGGCGTGAACAACGCTGGCTGCTGGATTCCGTCATCAAAACCGTTGGACCAGAATGGGATCAAGGTCGTCTCGGCAGTAAAGGCGGCAAAGGTGGCGGCGCTGGCACGGCATCCTTCCGGCGGGCCGGCGCGAAGATGAAAAAGTTTGACGATATTGGCCCTGAGTTTGGTCGCGAAGGCCAGCGCATGGAAGGCATCGCCAAAGGCTTTGAAGATCAAGGGCGGTTTGTCTCCGCCTATGAAAACTACTTCATCGCCTCCCTGCTCTACGCCTCCGCACAGTGGCCCTATTTCGACATCAATGATGAAGACCTCGAATGGGAACGCCGGATGGCCCGCTGCTATGACAAGTTCATCGAATATGCGCCGCACCCGGTTGAGCGCGTCGACATCCCGTTTCAGGACACCGCGATGTCCGCCTTCCTCCATTTACCCTCGGCACCCGAAAATGGCGCGCCATTTCCCTGCATCCTGCATATCGGCGGTATGGACGGCAGCAAGGAAAACATGGTCGCATTGCATGGTGATTCTGCGCTGTCACGCGGCATGGCAGTGTTGGCACTCGACGGCCCGGGACAAGGTGAAACCCGCAATCGCGGTATCACAATTTCCTCTGATAATTTCGCTGCCGCTGCTGAAACCGCCGTCCAGTGGCTCGCCGACCGGCCCGAAATTGATACAGATCGGATCGTCATTCGCGGCTCAAGCTTCGGAACTTATTATGGCACGGTTGCCGCCGCCGGATTACAAGACCGGATCAAAGGCTATTGCGGCACTGGCGTTTGCCAGGAACCCGGTTGCGATACGATCTTCAACAAGGCCTCTCCGACCTTCAAAGTCCGCTTCATGTTTATGGCAGGCTATGAAGACGAAGACGAATTTGACGAATTTCGTCAGGAATTCGATCTGCGCAAAACCGTCCAGAACATCACAGCGCCCTACATGATTGTCGCTGGTGACGCTGATCAGCTTTCACCCATCCAGCACACCTACGACCTGTTCGAGCAAATCGACGCGCCAAAGCGATTAGTGGTTTTTCAGGATGCCAATCACAGCATGGCGACCGCGTCTTCCGGAGAGCTTGGCGAGGCGCGCGACAGCCTAGTCTATGACTGGCTGCGTGACCGGGTCGATGGCAAACCGGTTACGTCTGAACGGGTTCTGGTCGACAGCCGTGGCAACATGCACGCCACGCCTTATTAACCACGAATAGCTAAGAGGACTAATTAATCATAAAACGTTGTGTTCTCGGGTTCAGCTTATAATCACAAACACTGTTTTCATGTCCCCTGCTCTAATACGAAAGATAAGAACCTACGCTAGCTCTCCGGGACACAACCTGAAGAATCCTGATTAGACTCTCTATTAAAACTGTTCTAAATCACTGCAGAATAAATCGTTTCAGAGAGTTATTGGTCGTTCGCTTATAGCCCGACACACATTGCCTCGAGGAAATCGATCAGGACCGCGGCGGTATTTCCCCGCGCTTTGAATTTCTTAATTTGACATTGTCAAAGGATTGTTTGACCCTAAAAAAAAAGGTAGTTCTTAATATTAATAGGGAGCAAAAAATGCGGTTTAATTTCAATCAAAAACAGAGAAACATTCTAACGGGAATTGTTAGTTCAATTTTGGTGGCTGGGCTTTTGACTAATGTCAGTGATGCGCAAGCACGCTCGGCCGAACTTGAGAAAGTAATAAAAGGCGCAAAAAAAGAAGGCGTCCTTAAGCTATTGTGGACAGAGGGCCATTTCGGCGCAGATTTAGGCATAAGCGATATGCTTAAGTCTATAAATAAAAAATACGGAACAAATATCAAACTCCAGTTTACTCAGGGCAGAAGCTTTCCGGCGAACCTCGGAAGATTGACCCAGGAACACCGGGCAAAACAAACTTCAAGTACAGACGTCTTCATGGGAAGCGGGAGCCACATGGTTTCCGGATTGAAAACCGGAATGCTAACCAAAGTTGACTGGGAAAAATTGATTGAGCGGCCTGCACCAAAAAACGCGACTGTCGAAAGAGTTAATAACGGTGGTGTTGGTCTTGCCGTTGCCTCTCGAGTTGTTGGAATTGTCTATAATACAAATTTGGTTAAGGGCGAGGACATTCCTTACAGCATCGAAGATGTTATGAAGCCAAAATGGAAAGGGCAAATTGCCGTAACCCCATATATAACAGGTTACTATCAATTTGCTGCCCCTGATGTGTTCGGCATCAAATTCATGACCGACTATATGGAGCGCCTAAAACCACAAATTGGTGGTTTTATCAGCTGTAACAGCTTGGACAAAGTTGCCAGCGGACAGTTTGCTATGCTCATCTTTGACTGTGGTCGCGATGCAACCGTGCGCTATCAACGTCGTGGCGCACCACTGGGACACGCAGTTCCAAAAGAAATTGTTAGGAACAACATTATTAATTTAGGTGTTCCATCTAATGCTGAGAACCCAAATGTCGGGAAGTTATTTATAGCCTTTACGCAATCGAAGGAAGGGCAAGCATTATTGTGGAAACATGGCGCATACGACCTCGAGATTTATCCTGGGTCTAAGTCTAAAGAACTTGTTGAAGCAGCCCATGCCAAGAACCCAAAAGCTTTGTTCATAAAAAGCACGGTACAACGCGCTTACCAGCAGAGTAAAGACGGCGTAAATTTAAGAAAATTCCAGAAAAAATTGAAGAAAATAGTCCGCGGCAAAGGCAATCGCCGCAAGAAGAAATAGAGCACAAAACGTTTTAGGGCGAGGCGCGGCGATTGATAATCGCCGCGCCTTTACTCACTCTATTCACAAGTAAAATAAAATCATTAGAATCTTGGGTTTAAGAATGAACCAAAAAAATACCACGGTTTTAGGCAAGATATCGAAACGATTTCAAGGTCGTTCTCCTTTACTCCCAATAGCCTTGTTACCAATGATTGTTTTATTTGCCATTGTTGGAGTATTCGTATGGGTCAGCTTTCAGACAGGGGTCATAGGGACCCCTGACGCCGAATATACTTTGCAGAACTTTAGAGATTTATTCGGAGATCCTTTTGTCCTTGAAGTACTTGAGAATACGTTAATTTTTGCGACTTCAACAACATTCGTTGCACTTGTAATAGGTCTGCCCATTGCATGGATTACAGAACGAACAACGATAAGTCCTAAAGAACTCGTTTATGCAATGATGACAACGGGACTGCTTGTGCCCCCTGTGTTTATAGGTATGGGCTGGACGTTCATTGCCCACGAACGCATTGGTTTTGTTAACAAATTTTTGATGTCGGCTTTCGACCTCAACACCGGTCCAATTAATATTGAAAACCCAATAGGGATGGGGTTAATCGAAGGACTTACACTGGCCCCCCTCGCGTTTGTATTAAGTGTGCAAGTATTCCGAACAATGAATCCGGCGCTCGAAGAAGCGGCACAAACCTCTGGAATGACCTTCAAAAGAACTCTGATTCGGATAACTTTGCCGCTCGCAAAACCGGCAATTCTTGCCGCATTAATTTATATATTTGTAATAGGCTTGGCGACTTTTGATATTCCGGCAGTGATTGGTTTATCAAGTAACGTTTATGTTTTTAGTACTTATGTTTATTCAGAAGCTTTTCCACCTGATGGCCTGCCAGAATATGGAATACCAGCAGCTTTGGGAACTGCAATGATCTTGGTGGCCGTGGTTCTAACAGTTTGGTACGTACAAATGCTTAAAAAAAGCGAACGGTACCAAGTAATCACTGGTAAGGGCTACAGAGCAAAGCAAATACCCCTGGGGCAATGGAAGGCAGCCGCTTGGTTATTTATTTGTACTTATTTCTTTATTGGACTTCTTTTGCCAATCCTTTTGGTCTGCTTTATGGCGTTCCTACCATATATCACACCACCCTCATTTGAGGCGTTGAAACTCTTTAGTATGATTAATTTCGAACAAATGAATTGGGAATACGTCGGGCGGGGGTTACGCAACACCGTGTTATTGATGTTAATTGTTCCACCGGTAATCCTTTTGATGGCTTTTTGTGTGTCATGGCTAGTTGTACGATCTAAGAGTAATGCTAGGTATTTTCTAGAGTTTGGCGCTTTCCTTCCTCATACCGTGCCGAAAGTAGTGATGTCATTAGGGGCTCTCCTACTTTCTCTTTTCATCGTAAATGACTACCTATCAATTTATGGAACCTTATCGCTACTTATTGTCGTTTATGTGATTTGTTGGATACCTTTTGGTACTCGCGCTCTTAACAGCGCAATGATCCAAATACATAAAGAGCTAGAGGAAGCCGCATACACTTCTGGTTTAACTATGATCAGAACTGTTCGAAAAATAATGCTCCCCCTATTGCGTCCAACGATGCTATCCGTATGGATCTGGACTAGCCTCCTTGTCTATAGGGAAATGACAATTGCCGTGTTCTTGATCAGTCAAGATAACGTGACTTTGCCAGCAATTGTCTGGGGGCGCTGGACTATGGGTTCTCCCAATGTTGCTGCTGCGATAACGGTTTTAATGATGCTCGCCTTCCTTCCACTTCTTGTAGTCGGTTGGCGGTTTGCTAGGAAAAGTCGTTTATAAACGAATCTTAAGGTCAGAAAGACACTTCATTATGGAAATTAAAAATGGCTGATAACATTATTGTTTCTATTAAAGGCCTAGAAAAGAATTTCAATTCAGACCGTGGCCCTGTTCGGGCCGTCCAAAAAATAGACCTCGATATTATCGAAAACGATTTTGTGGTCCTTTTAGGCCCAAGTGGTTGTGGAAAAACTACTACACTTCGGTGTGTCGCCGGCCTAGAAAGACCAGATGGTGGTAGCATCGAGATCGCAGGTACAGTGGTCGACTCAGCAAAGAAAAACGACTTTATACCGCCAGAAAAGCGGGATATTGGCATGGTTTTTCAAAGTTATGCCGTATGGCCCCATTTAAACGTCTACCAAAACGTTTCTTTGCCTTTAACGGACGGAAGTCGAAGCGTCCCTAAAGACCAAGTTTCCGATCGCGTGATGGAAAGTTTAAAATTGGTTCAACTCGACGGGCTGGATAGCCGCCCAGTAACGGATTTAAGCGGCGGCCAACAACAGCGTGTTGCTTTAGCAAGAGCAATTGTAACAAAGCCCAGGGTTCTTTTGATGGATGAACCTTTAAGCAACTTAGATGCACGGTTGCGCGAAGAAATGCGTATAGAACTCAAAAAGATCGCAACCACAGCCGGGGTGACTACTCTTTATGTAACCCATGATCAAGGCGAAGCTCTCAGTTTGGGCGATAAAATCTGTGTGATGAATGAGGGAAGAATTCTGCAAATGGGCACCCCCGAGGAAGTCTACGCAAGGCCCCCCAATCTCTTCGTTGCTGAGTTTGTCGGGGAAATGAATTTCATAAAGGGCACTGTGTCGGGACCGGGCACGATAAAATCTTCATTAGGTGAAAGAACGTATGAATTTAAGGAAACTTATTCTGTAGGAGAAAGCGTTACATTAGCTATACGACCACAACACCTCAGCTTGAAAGCGGTGTCAGGGAGTGTCTCGGCATCCCCGGTAGGAACAATTTCGACAAAAACTTATCTTGGCGACTCTGTGTTATTCGAGATTCAACTGCCAGAGATAAAAATTACCGTAAAAGATTCCGGTGACACAACTTTTGCTGAAGGTCAGAAAGTTAAAATTGTTTTACCCGAACAGAATTGGCATATATTTAAATAAATAGGCACCCTTCAAGTAAATACTTCTTTGGCCAAAAATGGTCTAAACGCCCGAAGGCCATTTAAATAAAATAGAGCCATCCTGTCGTTAAACGTCTGACGATAGAATGTAGTATTTTAATCTAGCATCCTCACAATCGTAACAATTATCACGAGCGCATCTATACCATTAATTTTCCATGATATGATTTCATTAAGGTTTCTAATATCGTATCCGTATTCCTGACAATGTCTCAAAAGTAAGAGTATCGTCATTCAAACTAAAAATTAGGCACTCCAATATCCGTACGGCTGTAACGCGTGGCGATTGAGTATTTGATAAGTTATTCGGAAATTCAAAATAGGGCTCCTAATCGATATCATAGAAGTCTGCGCGATCATGCCTGACCTAAGTCGGGATTTGATAGGGCGATAGAGCTTGAGATACGCTAGCCCTATACAGATTTATTTATCGGAGTACGGAGTATGGTCAATCACTGGGCAGCAGCGTGGAGCGCGTCGGCGCAAGGACCTTATCCGCATGGCAGGGAAACAGCGCAGCCTGACCTTTCCGCGCTATTTCCTGAACCTGGGTTTGCTGCGCATGATCAGTCATTTCGAATGATTGTACGACCCGACATCTGGGGGACACAGGCCCGCATCCGTCTTTCCAATGCGCATGGGTCTAAGCCGGTCACCTTCAGTAATCTACATATGGGACTGCAGATGATGAGCAGCGCACTCCTACCCGGGACCAATCAGCCTATTAAGTTCGGCGATGCCGATGACATAACGATTGTGCCAGGTACATGGGCGGTAAGCGATCCAATTAACCTAGATTTTCTCACCGACCCCGGCGATCCATTGCTTGCCGGAAAGTCACTTGCCGTCAGCTTTCATGTCACTGGTGATAGCGGCCCCATGACCTATCATGCCAAAGCGCTGCAAACGTCCTATCTATCTAAACAAGGCTCGCTGCCCGTCAGTCAATCCGAAGACGAAACTGCATTCCCGTACTCGACCACGTCCTGGTTCTTTCTCGATGCGCTCTATATGAATATGACAACTCCGACTAAAGTGATCGTGGTATTTGGCGACTCCATTTCCGACGGGTCGGGCTCCAGCATCAACGGCTTTGACCGTTGGCCGGACGTCGTTGCGCGGCGGCTACATGCCAAATTCGGCAATTCAGCCTCAATGGTCAATCAGGGCATCGGCGGCAACCAGATAATCGGTCCGTCGGATGATACGTCACCGGCAGACCGTCTCGGCGGCATATCGGCGCTCGCACGTCTCGAACGGGATGTCGTCAACATGATGGGTGTTAGTACGGTAATCTGGCTCGAAGGAATAAATGACCTTGGGTTCACCGATGCCACTGCGGCAGATATTATCGGCGGTATTCGGACCGGTGTTACCAAAATGCGGCAAGTCATTCCAAACCTACGGATCATTGGCGCTACGCTAACAACAGCTTTAAACGCAAGCACTGCTGGCCATGGTAGAGAAGCGGTAGACACACACCGCCGGGCCTTTAACGCGTTTATCCGCAGCACCGATATCTTCGACGGTATTATTGATTTTGATGCCGCCACCGTTGACGAAACGACAGGCGAACTCAGGCCAGAAATGGTGCCAAACACCTGTATCGGCGGGCCGGGGGACCGGCTGCACCCCAACCGCATTGGCTACCAGGCAATGGCGGCAGCCGTCGATATCGATATGTTAGTTGGAGAATAGACAAGATGACGAAATTTACAGGCGATATCGGACTTCAATTTACTATTCATATCGCCAATCAATACACCGTACCTGAAATTGTCCGGCTAGCAGGCATTGCCCATGATCAGGGATTTGATCAAGTCTGGGTGAATGATAATCTAGGATATCGCCAGATTTTCGTCGTGCTCGCCGCGATGGCAACGAAAGTCCCGATCAGACTGGGTTCAGCCATCCTCGTCCCTTATTTCAGAAATCCCGTCGATCTAGCCGATAGTATAGCAACCATCACAGAGCTTACCGATGGCCGCGAGCTCAGTATCGGTATCGCGCGCGGTGCCCACGTCATTGCCGGCAACCAGGTGACGGCCGAGAAACCCCTGACAACGATCAGGGAGACCGTCTCTTCCGTCAAAGCATTGCTTGCTGGGGAAACCGTGAGTTTTAGGGATTACCCGCATGTCGGATCGTATTTTCATCTAAATCCCGATTGGGAATTCCAGCTGGATTTCGAACCGCAGGCACCAGTGAGGTTCTATTCCGGCGGCAATGGCCCAAAAGGTTTGCAAATCGCCGCCCGGATTATGGATGGCATTCTGATCGGCGGTTATTACAACCCGCTGGTTCGGACAGGCCGTCTCGCCGCTATGCTGGAGTCACCCCGAACGCTTGCTGCAGACGTTCAGCCGGACATTCCACAGTATGATACCTGCGAGCTGAACGTCTCAATTTCGCGCAATCGCGATGCTGCATTTCAGTTCGCCAAGCCCTATGTCAGCCATATGCTGATCTCTCTAAAACAGATGGGGTTTACTGATGACGAGTTCAGAACCATCTTTGTGGAACCCGGTCTGGTGACGGCGGTCGATGAGGCTTTCGAGAATGGTGCAACGGTGGCGCAGGCCGCCCAACTGATACCCGATGAAGCAGTGAAGAGTTGTTTTGTGGTCGGTGAGCCCGAAGAATGCAAAGATCAGATACTCGATCTCATGGAACACGCAGAAAACCTGAACTTCGGACAGGTATGTCTTGCCAAGCTGGGACCGGATTATGAAGAAGCTATTATCCTGCTGCGGCAGGTCGTTCTGGCGGACTAAAGCTAAATAGAGGGAAAAAAATGGGACATTTGCTGGACGGCGCGTGGAGCTTTGAAGACCATTTGTCGGAAACCGCCACCGGCAAGTATATCAAAAAGCCCTCGCAATTCCGCAATGCCATCACCGCCGATGGGTCTTCCGGACACCCCGCCGAGGCTGGGCGCTATGTCCTGTATTCGTCCATCGCCTGCCCTTGGGCGCATCGGACAGCGCTATACCGGGTAATCAAGAAGCTCGAAGACATCATTCCGCTGGTCAATACCGAGCAATCCCCCGCCGAACAGGGCTGGGCCTTTGTCGATGGTGCCCATAACGTTCCCGGCACCGACCAGACAGTCAATTTCCTGCACGCGATCTATGCGTTAGGCGAGCCTGACTGCACGACCCGTGTGACCGTGCCGCTGCTATGGGACAGCAAGACCTGTACGATCGTCAGCAATGAGTCCTCGGAGATCATCCGCATGTTTAATACTGAGTTCGCCGCTATCGCAGAACCAACACCGGATTACTATCCAGATCCCCTACGCGACCAGATCGAGGTGATGAACAAAAAAATTCTCGATGGCATCAATAATGGCGTGAATGGCAGCGGTCGCTCAAAGACCCAGGACGCTTACGAGGAGTCTATCGAATTACTGTTCACCACGCTGGATGAGATGGAAGACCACCTGTCGCAGCAGCGCTATCTGTGCGGTGACACCCAAACTGAGGCTGATTGGCGGCTATACCCCAACCTAATCCGCTTCGATCCGATCTATTATGTCGGCTATAAATGCAATCTGCGGCATCTCGAGGACTATCCCAACCTGTCGAACTATCTGCGCGATCTATACCAAACGCCGGGGATCGAGAGCGTCAGCGATATCTATTCAATGAAACGCCAGGTATTCAGCGCCAACGGCCCGATTGGTGCCAATGGTGTGGTGCCGCTTGGCCCGGTGGTCGATCTTACCCGGCCGCATGACCGCGACCGGTTTGCACATGCGGCATAAGGGCGGCGTAAGGATTATTTGGAGATCAGCGTTCCGTCAGGGCGAATGTAGTTTTCCCAGACATGCTTGTCGGTATAGCCGAGCATGTCGCGGGCCTTTGCTGTTTTCAGACCACTCCAGCAGCCTTCCACACCATACATGACCTTGGTGCCCGGCAGATACTTCTCGGCCAGCTCTGTGGTCGGGGTCTGGAAGCGACTGTTCTTGGCAGCGATGTTGAATGCCTCGTGGCCCGTGATATCGGCCTCGATTGCCAGCTTACAGGACACAGCCGCGTCACGGACATCAACATAGCTCCAGAACGTGCCGAGACGTGCGCCCGGCTCAGCCCAGCGCTCTGGCAGGCTCTCATAGGTCAGGTCAAAATTGACCCCGGCGAGGCGCAGGCTGACCACGGATATGTCAAACATGCCCACGTATGAATCCGCGATTTGTTCACCGAATACTTTTGAAAAAGAATAAGGATCTTTAGGGTTTAGAGGATGTTCTTCATCTAATGGTAGATATTTAGGGTTCCACATTTCCGGCGCATAAGTAAAGCCGTATGCCGCAACGCTGGAGGCATGCACGACCCGCCGCACACCCATATCAGATGCCGCCTTAAACACGTTATAGGTCGTCGCCATATTGTTACGGAACACCTCGGCATCGGCCGCCATAAACGGTGCCTGATGCGCCGCGAGATGGATCACCGTATCGGCACCCTTACAGGCCTCATAGAGATCACCAGTCTGGCTGAGGTCTGCGACCCAGCTTTCGCAGATGCGCTCGCGTGGCGGCACGACATCAAGGTTCAGCACCTCATAGCCAGCGTCGAGTAATGTCTGCACGGTACAGCGGCCAAGATTGCCACTGCCACCGGTCACCACGATTTTTGATTTAGCCACGCGATGTCTCTAACCCCGCCCCTGTTCCACCCATTTACTGAGCCAGTTTACTCAGCCCGCACACCAACAAAGGAGTCGAGCTTAACCAGCCCTTCGGCATTCTCTTCAAGATGCAGCGCCTTGGGATCCTTGCCCTCGGCGACATCGGCAATCGCCTCGCGCACCATCTTGCGCAGCATAATCACCCCGCGATCCGAGGTGCCGAGATGTTCCTGCCGTTCGCCAACCAGCTTCTGCGTACCCTGGGTGACGATATCCTCGGCCCGGACATTACCGCGAAACGGCATCAACGGGCGCTTGTCATAGGGTTTGCGGTCATCCTTGGGCTCTTCGCGCTTACGCATTTCCTTGAGATGCTCAAAGAACTTCTCATCCGGCCCGGTGTAGTAATCCACCGTGAACATCGAGAAGCTGTTGTCATCCTTGGGCGTCATGAACATGAAATGCTCAATATCCGAGCCCTTGTTCATCAGCTTCTGCGGATCTTCTTTGCCATGGACGAATTCAGTGTCCCCGACCTGCAGAATGCTCGGAAACCCGAGGCTCATTTCATCGACCACCAGCCCGTCTTTATCAGCAGCCGGTTTCGACATCACGATCTTCATGCCATAGGGCGTTTCAACCGGCTCAAAATCCGGCGGATCATCGGCACTAAAGAACCGGTCACCCCAGGTCTGGTTGCCATAGGCGCTCGCACCATGCAGAATCCACACATGCACCGGATCGGCGCTGTTCTCATAGAAATTGAACCAGTTGTAATCGAAATGCCGCACCGGCTCGATCTGCCGAATGCCGCCATGATCAATCAGCGGTGAATAATTCGGCAATGGCGGCGGGTTCTCCGCATTCGGCCCCATATAGGCAAAGATCAACCCACCCAGTTCAAGCACCGGGTAGGAAACCTGCCGTACTTTGGCACAGAACTCCTTGCCACCGGCTTCAGATGGCTGTTCGAGGCATTTGCCATCCACGTCATATAGCCAGCCATGATAGGGGCAGCGAATGCCCGCATTCTCGATATCGGCATATTCCAGCGACGCCCCGCGATGCGCGCAATGCTGGCCAAGCAGCCCTATACGGCCTTCGCCATCACGGAATAGCACCAGCGCCTCATCCATGATCGTGACGGCCTGCGGGATGTCATACAGCTCAGACGTCAGCCCCACCGGCATCCAGTAGCGCCGTAGCCACTGACCACCTGGCGTTTCAGGCCCGACACGGGGAATATCTGCATTGGTTATCGTCATATTACGGCCAGCCTAATCTAAAACGACTTAATCCAGAACGCCTACTTCACGATAAACCGCACGCATGCCTTCAATAGCCTTTTCCGGCAAGGGTGCCGTTTCCCAGCGCGGGAAGCGTTTAACCGGCAGACCGCGCAGCCGGAAGGTCTCGGCAATCGTGCCCCGGCCGTATTTCTTCTGGGTCGAAATAAACATCTGGGTGACCTGCGTGACCTTGGCCTGGGCCTCCGCCGCCGCCGCATAATCTTTGGCATCTAGCGCCTCAAACAACGCCACCGTCAATTCCGGCACCGAGCTGGTCGGTGGATTGATCATCCCGGAGACACCAAATGGCACCAGCCCGAACAGATCGGCATTGCCGGTAAACACCGACACGTCATCAGGGAAATATTTGACATAATCCTCCATCGCGCCATCACCATAGGAGACCTTGATACCCTTGATGCTCGGAACTTCTTTCTTGAGCGTCACGCCAAAATCCGGCGAGATCGAAATGCCGCAATATTTCGGGTTCTCATAAATATAGATCGGCAGCGGGCAAGCCTCGGCCACCTTGCGATAATGCTCTAGAACCGCCGATTGGGGCGCATCGCAATAGTAATATGGCGGGATCACGCCAATCGCCGCGGCGCCGATGTCATTGGCGTGTTTGGCCAGCTCAACCGTCGTCGGGGTATCGGCACAGCCAACATGGATAATCACCGGCGTACGCCCCGCCGCCTGATCGATCACGATCTCGGCCACCGCTTTACGTTCATCCGCCGACAAGGCTGGCCCCTGCCCCGAAGACCCCAACGCGAACAACCCATGCACCTTGGCACGAAAGTAAAAATCAACCAGCTGGCGCAAAGTGTCTTCATCGACCGAGCTGTCTTCGTGAAACGGTGTGATAACCGGGATCAGAATGCCTCTATACATCTGCCTCACCCTCTTGTTGTGGTTGATATGCCGCGCATTTTAACGGCCAAACTATAGCGTTCTTACTACTGAAAGGAAGCGGTATAGGCAAATTGGGGAACTCTTCACTCCGCCGCCGCCGCGTCCGCCTCTGAGCTTTCCAACCTAAACCCCTCATACCCTGCCGCCGCGATCTCGTCGCATTTCTGGCGATAGGCGCCGACGCCGCCGAGATAGGGCATGAATAGGCGTGGTTTGCCGGGAATGTTGGCGCCCATGTACCAACTATTGGCCTTAGGGAAGAGCGTCTGGTTGGCGACGTCCTGCACATGATCAGTCCAGGAATTCTCTGCGGCGCTCTCGGCCTCCATGCTGGCGATATTTTCATCACGCAGCCAGATGAGCGCGTCGGTGACCCATTCGGCATGCTGTTCAATCGAGGTCAGCATATTGCTTTTGACAGATGGGCTGCCCGGCCCGGTGATAGTGAACAAATTGGGGAAGCCTTCGGTCATCAGCCCCATGTAAGTGCGCGGCCCGGCCTGCCATTTCTCCTTCAGCGTGAGCGCGTCCCTGCCCTGTATATCGACCCGCAGCAGCGTGCCGGTCATCGCATCAAACCCGGTGGCGAGGACGATGCTGTCGAAGTCATAGCTGCGCCCGCCGGTTTCCAGCCCGGTCGCGGTCAGCTGGTCAATCGGCGCGCTGGCGATATCGACGAGATCGACATTATCGCGGTTATAGGTCTCGTAATAATCGGTATCGAGGCATAGTCGTTTGGTGCCGAGCGGATAGGTTTTGGGGGCGAGGAGCTCGGCTTTCGCCGGGTCGTTGACCGTAGCTTTGATGCGCTGCCGCACCCAGCTTGCCGCCGTTTCATTGGCGTCATTGCTGGTCAGCAGATCATTATAGGATCGCAGCAGGGACATGCCACCCGCCGCCCAGCGCTCACGATAAGCTTCCTCGCGCTCTTCATCCGAAACATCAAGGGCGGAGACATCAATTGGCGCCACCGCGCGCAGGCTGCCACTCATCGAGCCCCGCATATTGGCGCGCTTCTCGGCGTAAGCATCCTTCCAGTTGCGCTCATAGTCATCAGTCATTGGCACGTTGCGCGCCGGGACCGTCCAGTGCGGCGTGCGCTGAAACACGGTGAGGTGCTCGGCTTCTGCCGCGATCACCGGGATCGATTGTATGGCGGACGAGCCGGTGCCGATAACTGCGACACGCTGGCCGGTGAAATCGATCTTCTCATGTGGCCAGTTGCCGGTGTGAAAAATGTTTCCTGTGAAACCATCAATATTAGGGATATTCGGCATGTTGGCGGTCGAGATACAGCCGGTCGCCATGACGAAGAACTGCGCCGAGATTTGCTCGCTGGTATCGGTCTCGATGTCCCAGCGTTTTGCGGCCTCATCATAATGCGCGGCGGTGACGGCGGTCTCTAACGTGATGTCCTTGCGGAGATCAAAGCGCTCGGTGACATGCTGTAGATAAGCGAGGATCTCCAGCTGCGATGAGTATTTCTCCGGCCAGCGCCATTCCTGCTGCAAATCCTCATCGAACGAGTAGGAATACTGCATGCTCTCGACATCACAGCGCG
This sequence comes from Alphaproteobacteria bacterium UBA2964, assembly GCA_905182615.1. GTDB lineage: Bacteria > Pseudomonadota > Alphaproteobacteria > MPNO01 > UBA2964 > UBA2964. The sequence continues at coordinate 26,238 of CAJJCG010000081.1, forward strand.
CCCCAGGATAGCGGTTCCAGTACCAGGTGCCGCCGACGTCATCGCCGCGCTCAAACACCCGCGTCGAAAAGCCGTTTTTACGTAGCAGATGGAGCAGATAAAGCCCGGAAAAACCGGCTCCGACAATAACGGCATCGACTTTGTTTGGTTCAGACATACAGCTTTCCCCCGCGATTGCCCCGAGCGAACCATGGGGCGGGTGAATATGCAAGCTGGGGGAACCCCTCCCCTTGCTTATCCGAAACAGATAGAGTCACGTCGGCTAACAGCACATAAGCACAGGGAGACAGACGATGGCGACGATGATGAAGCAGGATTCGGGTACCACCTATCAATCCGATAACATTACCCCACTGTCGAAGCTCGATCTGCCGGGTGGCGGCCAGGTGACGATTGACGGCAATTACGCCTATGTCGGCTATATGTATGGGCCGGAAGGCACCTCGATCCTAGACATTGCCGATCCGCGTAATCCCAAGGTGCTGTGGACCAACAAGCTCGAAAATCCACAGGCGCATTCGCATAAAGTTCGGGTGATTGGCGACTTTATGGTCACAAATACCGAACAGCGGCCACGTGCCGGGGTCCGCATGACCGGCGACTTTGACGATCACGGTGTGCGTATCTGGGACATCAAGGACAAGACCAACCCCAAACTGATCAACTATCACAAGACCGGCGGGCGCGGCGTTCATCGGTTCGATATGGATGAGAAATATCTCTATTTGTCGACCGAGATGGAGGGCTTTCTTGGCCATATTCTGGTGACCTATGACTGGTCCAACCCCGAGAAGCTGGAAGAGGTCTCACGCTGGTGGATACCGGGGCAACACACAGCGGGCGGTGAAGAGCCCGGCCCGCTGAAACGGGAACACCGGCTGCATCATGCATTGCGCCATGAAGATACGCTCTATGCCGGGCTGTGGATGTCAGGTTTTGCGATCATCGATGTCAGCGACATCAAGAACCCTAAGACCCTCAGCACTTACAATCCGCATCCGACAGAAACCGAGCCAAGCCACACCTTGCTGCGCTTCCCGTTCCAGATCGATGGGCGCGACATCGCGCTAGGCATTGATGAGGAACGCACCGGTCGTAAAGAACCCGCTGGGAAACCACATGCGCCGCTTTATGTGTTTGATGTGACCGACCCCACCAAGATGGAGCTGCTCTACACCCATCATGTACCAGAGGAAGGCATGCCCTATACCGGCAATGACGTACGATTTGGCGCGCATCAGTTCCGCGAGAAGTTCGACGATACGCTGACCTATGTCACCTGGTTTGCTGCGGGCTTACGTATTCTCGATATCGCCAACCCGAGCGCGCCGGAAGAAGTCGGCTATTTCATCCCGGAACCCGGCGAAAGCTATAACGCGCCACAGACCAATGATGTCGAACGCGACCATCGCGGCTTGCTCTATATCACCGACAAAGCACGCGGCTTCGACGTGATCGATTTCAAGCGGTAAAGGTTGGTGTTAGCGCATTACTCCGGCGGTGCGACACAGACCTGATCGTGGCGGTAGCGCCCTTTGAGCGTGCCGAAATGCTCGAATACGTCCATCACCACGTCGAGCGCCTGTGGCGTAATCTCGACATGCCGCGTCCAGCAGCCGAGTTTCTGATAGGTCCCTATACAACTGGCGAGAACCGCCTTGTCGATATCCGGGAATAGCGGACTTTGATTGGCCGCGATCTCCGCCGCTGGGGCATCGTTCATATTAATCCGGCCCCACCCGTCCCAATCCATGGCGATGCGCATTTCAGTAATACGTTTTTCACCGGCGGAAGCAGTAATTCTTCCTTTCTGTGGATTGACTGGGAAGATGTGTGTTGCAGTCCGGTCGAATGGGATTATGCCTGCATGATGGTTGATTTAGAAAATCGTCCCTGGCATACCTTTTCGGCCATTCGAGATATAAAAGCGGCTATTCGAGTCAAGGTCGACCATGATCGCCTTGACCTCTTGATAGATGCTCGCTAGCTACAATCGAATATATGGCCCGCCTGCCCCTAAACTGAATGATGCCGCAGCAACTCTCGACTATTTTTCTTCATAATTGTCGCATAGTTTCTGGAGACACATTTTCTCTGGAACAACGCCATGCGCTATTCGATTGCCACCGTCTCTATCTCCGGCACGCTCAGCAACAAAATTGAAGCCATCGCTGCCGCAGGGTTTACAGGCATCGAGATATTTGAGAACGATCTGATCTCACATGTCGGCAGCCTCACCGATCTACGACGGAAGATGACTGATCTCGGGCTTACCGTCGAAGTCTACCAGCCGTTTCGTGATTTCGAGGGGATGCCGGAACCCTTCCGAAGCCGCAATTTCGACCGCGCCGAACGCAAATTCGATCTAATGGAAGAACTCGGCACTGACCTCCTGATGATCTGCAGCAACGTCTCACCACATGCCTTGGGTGGCATTGGACGTGCGGCCGATGACCTCCATGAACTTGGCGAGCACGCAGCGAACCGCGGCATGCGGATTGCCTATGAGGCGCTGGGCTGGGGCCGTCACGTAAAAGACTATCGCGACTCCTGGGAAATTGTCCGCCGCGCAAATCATCCCAATGTAGGGCTGACCCTCGATACGTTTCATATCTATTCGCGCGGCACCGAGATCGACTCAATGCTGAACATCCCGGGCGACCGTATCTTTCTCGTCCAGGTTGCCGATGCGCCCCAACTGTCGATGGACCCGCTTTCGTGGAGTCGCCATCACCGCTGCTTCCCCGGTCAGGGAGAACTCGATCTCGCCAGCTTTATGACGAATATTCGGGCCACCGGGTATGACGGCCCGCTATCGCTTGAAATATTCAATGACCAGTTCCGCTCCAGCGATCACTTCCGCCATGCACGAGACGCCTATCGTTCGCTGATCTATCTAGCCAACGAAACCGAAGGCGAACCAGCCATAACGGATACCGTGAGCCAACCTCTTCAGGACATCAAACAACCCACCGAGATTGAATTTTTCGAATTTGCAGTAAATAGCGAAGAACATAAAGCCCTCGCCGCATTCCTGACCCAGGCCGGGTTCTCCCATGCCGCAACCCACAAAAAGAAACAAGTCGAGCTATGGCGACAGGGGGCCATCAACCTCGTCATTAACCGGGAACCCGAGAGCTTTGCCCAGCGCTATCATGCTGAACATGGGCTTTCGGTTTGCGCCTATGGGCTGACCTGCCCCGACCCAAAGAGCATTGTCGAGCGAGCGACCAGCCTCGGATATGACCTAGTCCACGCAAACCCGGAACATGACACCCATGGCATCGCGGCAGTCAGCGGCCCGACAGGCGCCCTGCTCTACCTCGTTGATGCCTCAGACACGCCGTCGCATTGGGAACGTGAATTTACCCATCATCCTGTTGAGCAAGATGCGATGCTGAAACGGGTAGATCATGTCGCGACGACGATGGCCTTTGACGAGGTGCTGGAAGCGACCCTGCTCTATCGCTCGGTCTTCCAGATGATGTCTTCACCGTCAGTCACCATCGCCGACCCGCTCGGCATCGTTAAAAGCCAGGTGATGGAGGTTGAAGACCGCGGCATTGCAATGACCCTTAACAGCACGCTGGCGGTCGGCACTGTCGTTGGCCAAAGCCAAAGCCGTTATCACGGCTCCGGCGTCAACCACATCGCCATGGCGACGTCCGATATTTTTGCATTGGCGGAGCATTTAACCGCTCAGGGGACCAAGCTGATGGATGTCACACCACATTACTACGATGACCTCGTAGCCCGGTTCAGCCTGTCGAACGAAGCCGTTAACCGGATGAAGACCTTTCATATACTTTATGACGAAGATGATGATGGGACTTTTTATCAGCTTTATACCAAGCTGTTTAACGGTCGGTTCTGTTTCGAATTCGTTCAGCGGCAAGGCTATCGCGGTTATGGCATGGCCAACGCGCAAATCCGCCTGACAATGCAGGCCCGCGAGCTTGACCTTTTACGGTAAAGCCCCCGAACAAGTGGGTTATCGCTTAAAACAAAGCACTAGGGAGAACAGGGATGAGTAAGCAACCGACCGGTATCGGATTTGTTGGATGCGACCTGCAGAGATCGCCCACCGATGACGGCGCTTACAACCATGATGCACCGACTGATCACACCCATCGCCAGGAAGTCTCGATAAACGGCACGCGGATTACTACGGTCGATATTCATGCGCATTGCACGGTGCCAGAGGCCCTCGCGATCCTCGATTTGCCTTGCGAAAAAGACACTTTGTTGATGGGCGACCTATCCGAACGCATTGCGGCGATGGACACACAGGGTATCGACGTCTCGGCGCTCAGTATTAATCCCTATTGGTATCACGCCGAACGCGATGCAGCGGCGGAACTGATCCGTATCCAGAATGAAGGTCTGGCGGAGATATGCGCGGCAAATTCAGACCGGTTTGTCGCCTTTGCCACCATTGCCCTGCAGTACCCCGAGCTTGCAGTCGAACAGATTGAGTATGGCGTCAAACAACTCGGGCTCCGCGGTGTCAGCATCGGCTGCGAGGTTGAAGGCGATGAGCTGGCCAATCCCCGGTTTGATCCGGTCTGGGCCAAATGCGACGAACTGGATCTACTGGTCTTTATGCATCCCAAAGGGACGCCGAGTTTGGTCGCGGGTGGACGGCTTGCCGGTAGTGGTGTTTTGCAGAACACCATTGGTAACCCGCTGGACACTACGATTGCGCTGTCACATTTAATCTTTGAAGGCACGCTGGATCGTCACCCCGGACTCAAAATTTGTGCGGTGCATGGCGGCGGCTATTTTGCCTCTTACGCGCATCGGTCAGATGCCGTGATCCGAACCTTCCCGCAGCGCGTCGGCCCGTTGCCCAAGAAACTACCGACCCAATACCTGAAAGACGGGCAGCTATACTTCGATACCATCGTTTTCGACCCGGAAGCCCTGAACTATCTGATTTCGCAAACCGGCTCCGACAAGATCATGATTGGCACCGACTATCCCTATGGCTGGACCAATACCGAGGTCGAACTCATCATGCGAACGCCGGGTCTAAGCGATAACGAACGGATCGCGATCCTCGGCGGCACGGCGGCGAAGCTATTGGGGTTGTAGGGTCTGCGAAGGCTTTATACCGACCTGCCCGCTTTGAACGTTACTTCGTCCATCATCTCGCCGCGGTCGTCATAGATCGACCAAGCGCCGTCTTTCAGGCCCTTTTTGAAACTGCCCTTTTTAAACACCTGTCCGTTATCGTAATACATGATCAGGCTACCTTCGGGACGCCCATTCTTAAACGCACCTTCATAATGAACCTGACCGCTCGAGTAGAACTGCTCCCACGGGCCATCGAGCTGGCCGTCCTTGTAGGTCATCTTTTGATAAATCTGACCGTTCATATAATACTTGACGCCATCTTCATCAAGATTAGCGCTGTTAGTGTCCTTAGCCATCTTTAGATAATCCGTAAAATTAACTTCAATTCAGTCCATGAATTTTCCGGTTCTTACACCAGTTTTGCAAGTCTTGAGCTACATCACCAATAGCACCAGCGCGGTACAGATCAGGATCCCATAGGTTACCTTCTTGAACCACTCCACCGGTGCAACTCTGAATAGATACTGCCCGATAAATACCCCGGCAGTGAAGATTGGATAGAGAATGGCTGCCCGCAACAGAATAGACGCGTCGTAAACGCCCTGGAACGACAAACCAACGATGGAGGCAATCAGCGTACAGGTAAGCGCCATCATCACATTCGCCCTGATGATCTCAGGCTGTGATGCTGAGTTGTGAAAATAAATCGCCGATAGCGGAAACGCCGGGACACCGAATGACCCCGTAATACTGCCGGCCACAGTTCCCGTTGCCATGCCAACCAAACTCCGTCGTTTCCCGGCATAGCGATAGCCAAACATCATAAAGATGGTGATCAGCAGAATGAATACGCCCATGCCGCGCCGGATAAAGCCAGGGTCCGCAGAAACCAGAAACAGGACACCAAGCGACAGGGCGATGACGCTGGGGCCCGCGACAGGCAAGACCTCCTTCCAATCGGCTATTCTCACCGCCTTGGAAATCAGTTGCAGCTGACCCGTTAACATCAAAATGACGATAATGCTAAAGGCCGCGACCGGCCCGAACAAAAGAGCGAATAACGGTACCGCAAAAAGCGCACCGCCAAATCCAGCATAACCCTGAATTATGCCGCTGGGCACGGCGACACAGGCCGCCAGTAACAAACTCAATGTCCAGATATCATCGAAATTTTCGAGCAAAGATTCCATTTCAGGAGTATCGCAGGGAAACTGAGACTCAGGCACCCTGCACCACAGGATTCCACAAGTGGTCAGGCTGAAAGGCTAAGCTGTTTTAGGTTTAGAAAATACGAGCATCGTTCCGCCAAGCGCTAAGGCGAACCCCAAGAAGGCTAAACCAGTCCATTGGAACCCCTCGAGCCAGGTTGACACCAGCATAGCGACGATTGGGAACAACACCGTTGCATAGGCCGCGCGAGCGGGCCCTTCGCGATTGACCAGGCTTAAATAGGTTACGAACCCCAGCGCCGTTGCAATTACGGCTAAATAGGCCAGCGAGCCCAAATAAACCGGATCGCTCGGAATTGAAAACTGTAACCCCAACACCAAGCAGAGTGCGACACAAATAATCGTGCCGTAAACCATTCCATAGGCGACAACACTTGGCAGGTCATGGTTTTGCGACAATTGAGCAGAGAAAATGTTTCCGAGTGAAAACAGATAGGTTCCTACAAAAGGCAAAACGAGAACAACACCGACTTTGGCAACACCCACGGCGGCTATGGTTTCCCAGGAAAGAAACAGCAACCCGACGACGCCAGATACTGCACCGATCAAAACACGGGCACTCAGGGCTACACCAAAGAACAGACGCTGATTGAAGGCACCCATAATCGCGGCGGTGGCAAATATGACGGATAGCAGACCGCTGGGTAGGAACTCTGCCGAAACATAAAAGCAGTAATAGTTCATGCTGAAGATGCAAAACCCCAAAGCAAAAACCTTGCCATGATGCTTTAGGGGAATGGATCGCAAACGCCTTGTAATGACCAGGTATCCGATCAGAAGAATTGCCGCCAATAGAAAACGATAGGACACAGAAACAAGCGGCGGCACCTCACCAAGTTGAAGCCCCATTGCATACCAGGACAGCCCCCAACTTATAACGACGACCGTCAGCAGAACCGCCGACGTGGCATCTTTCATTTCAATTTTCCAAAGTCTTGGGTTGCTGGGCTTCGACCTTATCCCTGTAAATCAGAGGACCGGCCAGTTCAAGGCGTTACAAAGAGCGCGGCCCATAATGAGATCAAGATCATCCTCGCTCAGAAAATCTATCTCCTCGGTAAAATGGGTGACGCATTGGCGGTAGGTTCCACCGACGACACCAATAATACGCGACAGATCCGTTCCCCAGTAGCACCGCATTGGCCCAAACGCCGTTACCAATTGCCGTACATAAGGTTCCAGGTTTTCATAGGGGTAGGGCTGCGTGGTTTTCGCCGGCAAGCTCGACAGCTTGATCGATACGTTAGGAAAACGCGCCAGCATCACCGTTTCCTCAACATAAGGCTGGCAATTATCGTCTTTGGTGCCGCCGGGCACCCCCATATGATCAAGAATAAGCTGTAAATTAGGATAATTTTCGGCGATCTCTGCTACCTGCGGTGCAAACTTGGCGGCATGGATCATCGTGGGGACACCAAGCTCTTCGGCCAGCGGCCAATACCAGTCTGCCGTACCATCGAACAACCAGGTCGCCTCCTCCTTACGAAAGAAGGTCAAGCGCACGCCTTTGCAAGCAGGCTCATCCCGCAAATCGTGCAGCAGCTTCTTGCCGATCTCCGGCTCTAGCAACGGCACGCGGCTAATCAGCCCAAAACGGTCAGGATATTTCTCTGCAGCTTCAAGCCCGAGATCATTGCGATCCATATCCCAGGTCGGAGGGACGATAATCGCCCGGTCGACCCCAGCCTCATCCATCAAGTCTTTGAGTTCCTCATACCCGATGGCCTTTGGGCGATGCCCCATATCACGCACCAGCTCCCTTCCCCCTGGTGTCCAAGGCCGCTCCGGCGTCTCCTCGGCCCAGATATGAACCTGGGAGTCGCAAACAAGCATCATATTCTCCCTTTGGAGATTTGAATTAGGCGCGTGAGCCGCTAGACAGATTGCGCAATATAGGCTTCGGGATCAACGCCCCAGACCGTTGTCCGGCGTAGTAGACGGCGTTCACCTTCTGAAAAATCCGTTCGGGCATGGTTGAGGCAACGATTGTCCCAGACCACAAAATCACCCGGGGTCCAGACATGCTCATAGATGAATTCCGGCTTCTCCAGATGATCAAGCAGCTGCTGTAACACCTCATCACCCTCGTCGTCTGGCAGGCCGACGATGCGGGATGTCATCAACCGGCTGGCATAGATCGCTGGCCGACCTGTTTCCTCATGCGCCACGAATAGTGGGTGCTCGCGCTTACCACTTAATGACCGGGTCGCCACATCCTGGTTATTGTTGGCGTAATACAGGTGTTCCCCATGGCAATTGGCGAGTTTCGATTTCAGCGCCGCGGGCAATGCGTCATAGGCCTTTGAAGTATTGGCAAACAATGTATTGCCGCCTACCGACGGAATTTCAATGGCATAGAGCAAGGTGTAGCGGTAAGGCCGCTCCGAAAAGGCACCATCAGAATGGTACATCATCTCACCATCCGGCAAGGAGCCAATCGGCTTGCCATCTTCGCGGATATTACTGATCAACATGGTGCCCGGGTGTGATACCCGGCCTTTCTCTGACCAGCCTACTTTACGAATACGAGTACCAGACTCACCAAATCGCTGGGTAAAGCGCACTTGATCATCTTCGGAAAAACCCTGGTCCGGGAAGACCAACACATGATGATCCAGCCAGACACGGTGAACGGCCTCAAACGTGGCGTCATCCATCTCCTGTGACAGATCAACGCCGGTAATCCGGGCGCCGACTGCTGGTGAAACTGGTTCGACCTTCATCACATATACATCCTGCTAATCACGATACATCCAGACCGATGGAAATTAGACCAATGCCCTAAAGCGGGCAAGATTGGGCATTTCATACTGAGATACAGAAGATTAAACTGCACCCCACTGCCATACCCCGCAAAGGTACCTTAATGCCGATAGTTCTCACCGAACAGCAGATCGCGTTTTACCGCAAAAATGGCTATCTGGTGCCGTTTGATGGCGTCGAGGCTTCAGAGGCGGCAGCGATGTGCGACGATCTCGATGCGTTTGAACGCGAAGAAGGCATGCTGGCGTCTGAGATCATCGTCAAAGGACATCTGTGTTTCCGGCGCTCCTATGAATTTTCCCGTCACCCCAAGATTCTCGATGTTGTGGAGGATCTGATCGGACCAAACATCTATGCGCTGTCATCGCGCTTCTGGATGAAACCCGGGCGAGATGGCTCGTTCGTCTCGTGGCATCAGGATTCTGCCTATTTCGGGCTGGAGCCCAACGAGCTGGTCACAGTATGGCTCGCGCTGACCGCTAGCACGCCAGGTAATGGCTGTGTCCGCGTCATTCCCGGCACTCATGAGGGGCCAGCCTATGAGCATAAAGAGACCTATGACGAGAAGAACCTCCTCGCCCGAGGTCAAACGATAGAGACGATTGACAATAGCAGCGCCGTCGATTTGACGTTAAAGGCCGGACAGTTCTCCTGTCATCATGAACGGATCGTACACGGCTCGGCCGGCAACAACACAGACACAATGCGGATCGGCGTCGGGATTTTCTACTTCCCGGCGCATGTCCGCTCAACAATTGGCCGCCGCTCCGCCTCTTTGGTCCGGGGCTTC
>CAJJCG010000082.1 GCA_905182615.1 Alphaproteobacteria bacterium UBA2964
CACTGTTTTGAGACCGGCTTCTTCCTGAAGCGAAACAACATGTTCTATGCAGTCATTTTCAACCTGGCGCAAATCTTCATTATGGTGCGGACCCAGATGGTCCTCGGCGGTCTGAGCGCCAAGGAATTCCTCACGCGCGTCCAGTAATTTTTGGGGCCGCAAAAGGCTGCCGACATGATCAGCGCGAAATGGTGGTTTTGTTCGTCCGGTCAACTTAACTCTCCCTCAAAATTCTTTTTAACTAATTGGAGCGGCGCAACGCTTCCATAATTACGGCTTACCCTTACCGATTGTCATTTGCATCGTTTCATCATCGTGCATAGCCATTACCGCATTTTGACCAGAATCAGATTTACCTTTTGGGATCACATAGTAAAAACCGTAACGATCGTAATTTCCGGTCATGTGTTTGCCGCTAGGAGTTTTGATTTTTAGACCCCCTATAGAGAGTTGTCGGCCTGATTTAGTGCAACAGTCGCCATCAATGGCGTCGGCTTGCGCGGAAAATGTCAAGAAAACGCCCACCAGAACGATTAGGAATAAAGCCGGGTATAGAGCCGTTTTCGTCATTGGAATTGTCTCCTCTGCCTGTTGCAAAAAGTGTACTCTGCCAGCGCTAAAGACCAAAGCGACATCCGTATAGTTCTTTGGCGAGTGTCAGAGCCTTTCAGGGTCGTTGAAGGCGTTAAAAATTATAGAGAATTAGGGCGTTCGAGACGCTTGACACGTGGGGCGTTCGGACTATATTTCGGCCTCCCTTAAACGGGCGAGGGTATTTCACAGTGGAATATCAATGACGCCCGTTGTTTTTTGCTGTGTTGGAGCATCATGTACGCAGTTGTCAAAACTGGCGGTAAACAGTACCGCGTTGCCAAGGATGATGTAATCATCGTGGAAAAGCTTGCCGCCGACGCGGGAAGCGCCTTAGAGCTCGACGAAGTTTTGATCCTCGATGATGGGAAAGAAACCGTTGTCGGCACGCCTCTGGTTGACGGCGCCCGGGTTGCGGCGACGGTTCTCGATCAGACCCGCGGTGATAAAATCATCGTTTTCAAGAAAAAACGTCGTAAAGATTATAAGAGAAAGAAGGGTCACAGACAGGATCTAACAGTTCTGCGGATCACCGATATTCTCGCTAAAGGACAAAAGGCAAGTGCGGTAAAGGCTGCTGTGCCTAAAACTGAAATAGCGCCGGAGCCTAAAACCGAAGCGGCAGAGGCTGCACCAGCAGCCGAAGCACCGGCTAAGAAAGCACCGGCTAAGAAAGCGGCGAAAAAGGCTTCTGCTAAGAAGGCAGCGGCCAAAAAAGCGCCCGCAAAGAAATAAACTCAGGAGACTGAAATTATGGCTCATAAAAAAGCAGGTGGTAGTTCCCGAAACGGTCGCGACTCAGCAGGTCGGCGACTCGGTTTGAAAAAATTTGGCGGCCAGGTCGTCATTTCGGGTAATATCATTCTTCGCCAGCGCGGCACAAAGTATCACCCCGGAGAAAATGTCGGGATTGGCCGGGATCACACGATCTTTGCTACCTCCGAAGGCCGAGTGAGTTTTGCGCGCAAGGCACAGGGGCGGGTTTATGTTTCGGTGGATCCGACAGCCTGACCGACCTTCCATAGGCTGATTCGGCAGCAGGTTTTGGGGGGAATAGGAATATTCCCCCTTTTTATTTATAGAATGCGGACCAGCAAGACGGGCCGATAACATGAAATTCCTTGACCAAGCCAAAATATTTCTGCGCTCCGGCGATGGCGGCGATGGCTGTGTTGGATTCCGTCGCGAAAAATATGTTGAGTTCGGCGGACCTGATGGCGGTGACGGCGGCAAAGGTGGCAACGTCGTCGCAGAAACCGCCGACGGTTTAAACACGCTTATTGATTTTCGCTATCGGCAACATTTTAAAGCAGATCGCGGGGTCAACGGCAGCGGTGGCAATCGTGCTGGTGCGACCGGGCAAGACGCTGTTCTGCAGGTGCCACCAGGCACCCAGATTTACGAAGAAGATAACGAAACGCTAATCGCCGACCTGACCGATGAAAATGCACGGGTCGTTCTGTGCCGCGGTGGTGACGGCGGGCGCGGCAATGCGCGGTTTAAGACGTCAACCAATCAGGCGCCGCGCCGCGCTGACCCTGGCCATCCGGGCGAAGAATATTATGTGTGGCTCCGACTAAAGCTGATTGCCGATGTCGGACTCGTCGGACTTCCCAATGCCGGGAAGTCGACCTTTCTATCAGTCGTGTCTCGCGCCAGACCAAAAATCGCGGATTACCCCTTCACCACCCTGTTCCCCAATCTCGGTGTCGTCACAATCGACGAAACCTCTTTTGTCATTGCGGACATCCCCGGTCTGATCGAAGGCGCCCATGAAGGAACTGGTCTTGGCACCAGGTTCCTCGGACATGTCGAACGCTGTGGTGCTCTTCTCCATCTTATCGACGGCACCGAAGAAGACGTCGTGGCGAGCTGGCATACGGTGAGAAAAGAGCTCGTCGCCTATGGCAATGGTCTCGATGAGAAAGACGAGATTGTCGCGCTCAATAAAACCGATGCGATGTTAAATGAAGAAATCGCGGAAAAGGAACAAGCCCTTAAGGACGCTGGTGCTGTAAATATTATACAGCTCTCTGGCGTTGCGCGTACCGGCATCGATGATGTGCTGCGGCGATTGCGCCCCTTCGTGGATGCAAACCGTCTTGGCGACAGTGATGAGGAGGAGGAGGCCTGGACACCATGACCGGCGATAGTCTGGAGTCTCTGTCATCAGCCAAACGGCTCATCATCAAGATCGGTTCTGCCCTGCTAACGACTGACAAAGCGGGAGAGCTGAACCACGCGTGGCTTGCCGCCCTCGCCGATGATATTGCCAAATTCAAACAAAACGATGCCGAGGTGATAATCGTCTCTTCCGGTGCAGTCGCAGTTGGCAGACAGGCGCTTGCGCTGGCCGATGGCCCGCTGCGTCTTGAAGAAAAACAGGCTGCCGCAGCGGCCGGCCAAATCGGGCTGTTTCACGCCTGGCAGGAGGCCTTTGCGCGGCATGAAATGCGTACCGCGCAAATTCTGTTAACGCCAAGCGACACTGAGGAACGACGACGGCATTTGAATGCTCGCAATACTATCGAGACTTTGCTTTCTCTCGGCGCGGTTCCGGTCATCAATGAAAATGACACGGTTGCCACTGAGGAAATACGGTTTGGCGACAATGACCGCCTCGCGGCCCGGGTCGCCCAGATGATTGGTGCAGATGGCTTGGTCTTGCTTTCCGATATTGATGGGCTGTACTCGGCTGACCCCAGCGATGATAAATCCGCCGAATTCATTCCCGACGTTACTGAGATCACAGCAGACATCGAAGCGATGGCGGGTGAAGCGGCGCCCGGCAATTCCTCTGGCGGCATGGTCACCAAGATCGAAGCTGCCAAGATCGCAACGCGCGCCGGTTGTGCGGTCGTGATTGCGGACGGCAAAGAACATCACAGCCTAGCGGCAATTGATGGCGGAAAACGTTGCACCTGGTTCCACGCAACGGCAACTCCATCAACGGCCCGGAAGCGCTGGATCGCCGGCGCGCTAACACCCAGCGGAGTTCTGACAATTGATGACGGTGCTGTTAAAGCACTGAGCAGTGGCAAGAGTCTGCTGCCAGCTGGAGTCGTTTCCATTTCTGGAAATTTCGAACGCGGCGATGCCGTTGTCATTGAAACCAGCGAGAAGGACAGGCTCGGCTGCGGCCTTATTGCCTATTCTTCAAAAGATGCCAAATTAATTGCAGGCCATAAAACTGGTGAAATCGAAGCCCTGCTCGGCTACCGTGGCCGGGATGAGATGATGCATCGCGATGACCTCGTGATTGACGGATAGAGAAAGACGATGAGCGACACCACAAACGGTGAAACCAATTTCGAAGACAGCGCCGCATTGCATGAGGCAATGGTCGCGCTTGGCGCATCGGCCCGCGATGCCGTCCGAAAGCTTTCCACCGTCCCGACAGAGTCCAAGAACAAAGCGTTGATCGAGGCAGCGACGGCAATTCGTAATGCCAGCGAAACTCTAAAAGCCGCCAACACCAAAGACATGGCTGCCGTCGAGGAAAAAGGAATTTCCGGCGCCATGCTGGACCGCCTTTTGCTTGACGACTCCCGGATCGAAGGTATGGCCAAGGGCCTTGAAGACATTGCCAGGCTCGACGATCCCGTGGGCTCTATCATGGCGGAGTGGGACCGACCAAACGGGCTGCAAATTCAGCGGGTGCGCGTGCCTCTCGGTGTTATTGGCATCATCTATGAATCCCGCCCGAACGTCACGGCGGATGCCGGCGGGCTGTGCCTGAAATCCGGCAATGCCGCCATCCTGCGCGGCGGTTCAGAGAGCTTTCGTTCATCATCAGCCATACTGGATTGTCTGCAGCAAGGCTTGCAGATGGCTAATCTGCCCATCGGGGCGATCCAGCGAGTACCGACCCGCGACCGTGCGGGCGTTGGTGAAATGCTGACGATGTCTGAGCATATCGACATCATTGTGCCACGTGGCGGCAAGTCACTGATTGAACGCGTTCAGAAGGAAAGCCGCGTGCCAGTCATCGCGCATCTTGATGGCAACTGTCATATCTATGTCGACAAGGCTGCCGACCCGGAAATGGCGACGGACGTTGTCTTCAACGCCAAGATGCGCCGGCCAGGGATTTGCGGCGCAACCGAAAGTCTGGTCATTGACCGATCTGGGGCGGCGCAGCTGCTGCCGCCGATCATTGAGGCCTTGGCAAAGGCGGGCTGCGAAATTCGCGGTGATGACGCAACACAAGCCATGGACACACGCGTCCAACCAGCCAGCGAAGAAGATTGGGACACCGAATATCTCGACGCCATCATTTCCGTAAAGCAGGTAGATGGCGTTGAGGAGGCAATCAATCACGTCAACCGCCATGGATCGCATCACACTGATTCAATCGTTACCAACGACGTTGCAGTCGCCACCCAGTTTTTGGAGAGAATCGATTCCGCGATCGTCCTGCACAATGCCTCAACACAGTTTGCCGATGGCGGTGAATTCGGCATGGGGGCCGAGATCGGTATTTCAACGGGACGCCTCCATGCTCGCGGTCCAGTTGGCGTCGAACAGCTCACCACCTATAAATATGTGGTCCGCGGCGACGGACAGGTCCGACCCTGACACAGACGCCTGCAAACCTAAGAACTACTGCGCGCCCGGGGTTAAGCGGCAGCGGGCAACGTGTTGGGCTGCTCGGTGGATCTTTTAATCCGGCGCATGACGGCCATCTCCATGTCTCCCGGGAGGCGCTAAAGCATATCGATCTCGATTGTGTTTGGTGGGTGGTGTCACCGCAGAACCCGCTCAAAGGTTCGGAGGACATGGCACCTTTCGAGGATCGGCTAGCACATGCACAGGGTGTCGCACGTGATCCACGCATTCGCGTCACCGACATCGAAACCCGCCTTGATACGCGTTTCACGATCGATAGCATGCACCGCATCCAAACCAGCTTTCCAGAGAAACAATTCGTCTGGATTATGGGTGCCGATAACTTAATCCAGTTCCCACAATGGAAAGACTGGCAGAAGCTGTTTGCAACAGTTCCCATTGCGGTTTTTGACCGCGCGCCTTATTCTGTACAGGCGTTGGCTGGAAAGGCAGCGCAAGTGTTTGCTAGAAGCAGGCTCACAACCCAACATGCGAGAAAACTGGCTGATTTTACGCCACCCGCCTGGACTTTTTTTCGAACCCCGCTGCATCCCGCAACGGCAACTGAAATTCGGGCCATCCGGAATATATTCCCTTCTAATTAACCCACGGTGATCCTTTGACCGACACTCTCGTGCAAGATTCTACGAAATCGAATTCTACAGACCCCGCCGCCGTCCTAACGCTCGTTCGCGAGATACTTGACGACCATAAAGCCGAAGAAACTGTTGTCATCGACCTGCAAGGAAAGTCGACTATCGGCGACTATATGGTCATCGCAAGTGGCAACTCTTCTCGCCAAGTCGTCGCGCTGGCAGAACATATCGTGCAGTCTTTAAAAAAACGCGGGCTTCCGACTGTCAAACCGGAAGGCATCCGTCAGGGGGATTGGGTGCTGGTCGACGCTGGAAATGTCATCGTGCATCTATTTCGGCCGGAAGTTCGGGATTTTTACAATCTCGAGAAAATGTGGGAAGTCGACCTCACCGAATCTGACATCAACACAACGACGCACTGATCGAGGCGTTCATACCAATGCCATGCGCATAACCATTGTCGCCGTTGGGCGCTTACGGGCCAGCCCCGAAAAAATGCTGGTCGATCATTTTGCCAAACGCATTACCTGGCCCCTTGATATCCGCGAAGTCGAAGAAAAAAAGAACCTGACGGGTGACACCTTAAAACGGCGCGAAGGGGAACTACTAGTCGCGCATTGTCCCGCGGGTTCGCAAATCATCGCGCTGGATGAACGGGGCAAAGAGATTTCCAGCCGGGCATTCGCCAAGAGAGTAAGCGATTGGCAGGATGACGGCGTCAGTGACCTATGCGTCGTAATCGGAGGAGCCAACGGACTCGACGAGACGGTGCGCCAGCGCGTGAACATGACGATTTCCTTTGGCCGCCTCACCTGGCCACACATGCTGGTCCGCGGCATGCTCGTCGAACAACTCTATCGAGCACAGCAGATCATTGCCGGACACCCCTATCATAGAGACTAGGCCGAAGAGAAATTTTCTCAGGAAATGCGCATTTATATGCATTTATGCCGCAAATCCGCTTTTATCGCGCTATAATCCTCCCATAACTCGATAATTATCATTCTAAATGAGAGCCTAGTAAGAGCCATGTCTTCAATAGCCGCCCGCCGTCCCGTCGTCTTGTGTGTCCTCGATGGATGGGGTTGGCGCCCTGAAGAGTCTGAGAACGCGATTGCCCTCGCCGATACTCCGGTATTCGACAGATTGATGGTCGATTGCCCAACGGCATTCTTACAGACATCAGGCACTGACGTGGGGTTGCCGGATGGGCAGATGGGAAATTCCGAAGTAGGCCATCTGAATTTGGGCGCAGGGCGCGTCGTCAATCAGGACACCCAGAGGATCACAGCTGCCATCAAAGACGGTACCCTGGAGCACAGTCCGGTCTTAGGTGAACTCATATCGAAGCTCACGAATTCCAATGCTACCTGCCACTTGATGGGGCTGATATCGGCAGGCGGTGTCCATTCGCACCAGGATCAGATCGTCGCCCTGGCCAAGATATTGAACGACGCGGGTATAAAAGTCGCCGTACATGCTTTTCTCGATGGGCGGGATACACCACCAAAAAGCGCCACCGGTTTTCTGCAACAGTTTTGTACCGACATCGACCCGCTTCAACTGGTCTCAATTGCGACCGTCACGGGCCGGTTCTACGCCATGGACCGCGACAAGCGGTGGGGTCGAGTATCGGCGGCCTATAAGGCAATTGTCAGCGCCGATGGCGAAGGCGCCGCAAATCCGTTAGCAGCAATCGAACAGAGCTATAACAACGACGTCACCGACGAATTCGTTTTACCCACCGTTATTAGTGATTACAGTGGAATGCAGGATGGCGATGCGGTCCTGATGGGTAACTTTCGGTCAGATCGGGCAAGAGAAATATTAACCGCCTTGCTGGATTCCGACTTTGAAGGCTTTGACCGAACGAAAACGGTTGCCCTGTCCGCTGCCACAGGACTGGTCGAATATTCCGCAACTCTCAGCCGGTCAATGACGTCCATCTTCCCGCCGGAAACTTTGGATCGCATATTTGCTGAGGTTATCGCCGACGCCGGACTGAAGCAGTTCCGCATCGCGGAAACCGAGAAATATGCCCATGTTACGTTCTTCTTTAATGGCGGTGTTGAGACCCCCTACCCTGGAGAAGACCGGGCCCTTATTCCCTCGCCAAAGGTCGCAACCTATGACGAGAAACCAGAGATGTCAGCGGCTGAGGTAACTGACCGCCTGATAGACGCTATCAACTCTGGTAACTATGACTTCGTCTTTGTGAACTATGCCAATCCAGACATGGTCGGTCACACAGGCATATTACCAGCAGCAATCAAGGCGATTGCCACCGTCGATCAATGTCTGGGTCGACTTGAACAGGCGATTAAGAATGCAAACGGCGCATTGTTAGTTACCGCCGACCACGGCAATGCGGAAACGATGACTGACCCCGATACCGGAAAACCTTTCACATCGCACACGACAAATGTCGTTCCAGCGATTTTGGTCAACGCCCCGGCCGAATATGACTCGCTGAACGACGGCGCCCTCGCCGATGTCGCCCCAACTTTGATGACATTGATGGCTCTTGAACAACCGCCGCAGATGACCGGCCATTCCCTTCTTGGAACCGCTGGCACGACTGACAGCGGCGGAGGCAGGAATCCTGTACCGGCCTCAGTTTAAGTATCTCGCTGTCAGCGCGGTTGTTGCTGGCATTTGGTCTGTTCCAGCAATATCTGCGGATCCGAGTAAATCTCTCAAGGACATTGAAAGAAGCCTCGGCGAAGCAACGTCCGAATCACGCGCCCTGAATGAAAAAGTAGAAAAGACAGAGGCTGAATTAAAGGCACTCAAACAACGATCAGTCGCCGTTGTGGCAAACGCGCGGGATCATGCTTTTACTCTAATCAAGCTAGAGGAACAGCTAGAAGAGTTGGACCACCGTGCTGCCGCAAAAAAACAATCGCTTAACGGACAAAAGAAACAGCTCGGTAGTTTAATTGCAGCCTTGCAGCGAATTGCCCTTCATCCACCCGTTGCCCTAATCGCTTTACCAGCGTCTCCAGCAGACACAATCAGAAGTGCGCTTTTGCTGCGCGGGACCGTCCCAGAAATAGAAACGCGAGCGCAGGTGTTAAGGGAAGATATTAAGGCTCTTTCGAAAATTCGCGCCGCTATCACGGCTGCGCGCCAAAAAATACAATCCGAACAACGCAACCTAATGGGCGAGCGCCGCGCGCTGGCCACGCTTACCTCAAAGAAACTCAAACTCGCCAAGACAACAAGCGTCGCTCAACAAAAACTGGGCAAAAGAGCCCAAGCACTCGGGAGCAAAGCAAAAAACTTAAAAGATCTGATCACGCGACTGGCGGCTGATCAGAGAAAAAAGGCGCGGGCAGACGCCTTTGAAAAGAAACGGACCCGCGCAGCTAACAGAGCAAAGCCCCCCACACCAGCGCCCAATCGGAAAATTGTGACTTCGGCACCCGTGGGTCGATTCCCCGACACACAGGCGGCGAAAACTAAAACAGCAAACCTACCTCGATTTTCACGACGCGGTCTCCCCGTTGCTGGTCGCATCGCCGTCAGCTTTGGCGGCAAGGACCATAATGGCCAAAAGTCGCGCGGAATTTCTATCAGAGCACGCCCCAACGCCACCGTCATCGCCCCAAGTAGTGGCACGGTCGTATTCGCCGGGCCTTTTCGGGGTCTCGGCAATCTTTTAATCATCGAATACGGCCGCCAGTACCATTTATTACTAGGTAGATTGGCAAGAATTGATGTGCTGGTAGGTGAAAAAGTACTGGCGGGCGAGCCCGTTGGCATAATACTCTTTATCGAACTGACCGGCACAACACTATATCTAGAATTGCGCCGAAACGGTCAACCCATCAATCCCCTGCCGTGGCTCGCGGCAAGACGAGATAGGAAACGCGGATAATGGTTACACGAATTCTCGCGGCAACAGCCGTCTTCACCTTGGTATTGTTCCCAGTCACGGGCCACGCCCAGAAAAACACCTCCGAAACATACCGCCAACTTGAATTGTTTGGCGATATTTTTGAAAAAGTACGGGCCGATTATGTAAACAAAGTCGGCGATGAGAAGCTGATTGAATCTGCAATTAACGGCATGCTGACATCACTGGACCCGCATTCCAGCTACATGTCCCCCAAAAGCTTCAAAAACATGCAGGTCCAGACCAGAGGCGAGTTTGGCGGCCTCGGCATCGAAGTCACAATGGAAAATGGATTCGTCAAAGTCGTCTCCCCGATTGACGACACGCCAGCCTTTCGCGCTGGTCTTAAATCCGGCGATTATATTACCCATCTTGATGACACAGCTGTCCAGGGCTTGACCCTCAATGAAGCCGTTGAGAAAATGCGCGGCTTGGTAAATTCCGACCTAAAACTCACGATCCGCCGTGAAGGTCGCAAACCATTCGACGTCACGATTACGCGCGCGGTTATTAAAGTAAGGTCAGCCCGATGGCGGACCGAAGGCGATATTGGTTATTTACGTCTGACATCATTCACCGAGCAATCGGATGCCGGCATCACCAATGGCATGAAGAAGATCAGAGAGAAACTGGGCGACAAATTAAAAGGCGTTGTTCTTGATTTGCGTAATAATCCGGGCGGTCTGCTGGATCAGGCTATCAAGGTTTCAGACGCGTTCCTCAATCGTGGAGAGATCGTATCAACCCGGTCACGCAAAGTGGATGACGCGCAGCGCTTCAATGCAAAAAAGGGTGATCTGGCTGAAAAATTACCCATCGTTGTTTTAATCAATGGTGGATCAGCCTCGGCTTCTGAAATTGTTGCGGGTGCGCTGCAGGATCATCGGCGAGCCATCATCCTCGGGACACAGTCCTTTGGCAAAGGCTCAGTCCAGACAATTATTCCATTGTCAGGACACGGTGCCATCCGTCTAACAACTGCCCATTATTACACACCATCGGGACGCTCCATTCAGGCCAAGGGCATCACACCAGATATCGAAGTCAAACAAGCCAAGCTTGAGACTATTGAGCAGGGTCGACTTCGACGTGAAGCCGATCTCAGGGGGGCTTTAAAGAACCCCAACGCTCCAAAGAAAAAGGGTGCGGAAGGTGATAAAAGTTCTGATAAAGAAGGCGCCAAAGCTAAGGAAAAGCCGTTTGATTATCAGCTCGATAGAGCGCTCGGTCTTATTCGAGGTATCTCTCTCTACAATGCCCGGGTGAGCAACTGATCCTAAATATTCCTTTGCGTTACGAACTGCAACGGAGAAACGGGAAGAACTGTGGCAGACAAAGGGCCGCGTGATTCGACGAGCAGCGGAGCGCGCCTACCAGCGATACTCTTGTTAGTATTAGTCGCCATAGCAGCTAGCGGCACGGCATGGCTTTTACTATCACCGCCCCCGCAACCTGAAAAAGTTGTGACGAAAGACCCTGTATCAGAACCACTCAGCAGCAAAGCTGCAACAAAGCCAGCCGCTTTGAAACCATCCGCCGCAAAGGCAGCGCCAAGCGGAGCAAAGAAAACACCGCCACCTCAGATGACTGAGCCGAAAGCGGCAGCCACCCCTAAACAACCCCCACCCATGCCTCAACAGGCTCCACCCGAAAAGGTCGAAGCGAAGCCATCAGCACCACCGGAAAAAATAGAATCGTCTCCGGCTAAGAAGACCAACCTGGCAATCAATCAGGAACCAGCGCCTGCGCCTGGCCCTATAGCGCCGCCTTTGGACAGCATTGCGGCCCCTATCATTCATTTTGTACCGAAACTATCTATCAAACGTCGGGAAAGACCGTTACGGGAAGCGCCTGACCCAGCATTAATTGAGAAGTCTTTCGCTGGTCCTCTGCCCATTGTTGGGCGGGACGGACGAGAAGCGTGGCGCGTCTATGCCCGACCTTTCAATGCCCCAAAATCCAAGCCAAGAATAGCAATTGTGCTTTACGGCCTAGGGACCAGCGCAACAGCATCCCGGGCTGCAATTCAGGGTCTACCTGGTGCGATAACACTCGCCTTTTCACCCTATGCTAATCGACTTACTGGCTGGGTACATGAAGCCCGTACTGCGGGGCATGAGGTCATGTTGATGGTCCCGATAGAGCCCGCAACCTATCCGCAATTTGACCTGGGCCCCCAGGCGCTCCTGTCAACCTTAAGCGACAAACAGAATATTGGCCGTCTGGAATGGATTCTCGGTCGAAGTGTCGGCTATGTCGGTGTCGTCAACTATATGGGGTCCAGTTTTACGCGCTCCCATACCCAGATGCGGCTCGTCCTCGCGACACTACGCAAGCGAGGGTTGCTTTATCTCGAGAGTCATAATGCCATGCGTAATGTCGTTGGTGATATAGCAAAAACGTTGAAACTGCCATTCGCTGCAACGACCCTACAATTAGACCAAGCGGCGTCACGACTCGCCATCGATTCTCAGCTTCGGCAAACGGAACGACTCGCCCGGCAACTGGGTCACTCGGTAGCGATGGGGTTTCCCTATCCCGTTACTCTCGAACGTATCGGAAAATGGGCTAAGACGGTCGAAAAGCGCGGTTTTGTCTTGGCGCCTGTTTCTGCGATTTCAAAAAGAATTTCGAAGTGACCGACCTGGAGAATAAAACTACTTCCGGATACCGACCCTGTGCAGCAATGCTCCTTTTTAACGCGTCAGGTGATGTTTTCGTCGCGGAACGGAATGATCTGGCGGAAT
>CAJJCG010000083.1 GCA_905182615.1 Alphaproteobacteria bacterium UBA2964
AATATCGCTCGCCATCACTTTGCCGGGCACTACGTGGTAGGTAAGGATCGCCACTAACTTCGCTTTGTTTTCTGGCTTAAGCAAAGAAGCGATCGTTCCAGCGGGCAACTTGGCAAATGCCGCATCAGTGGGAGCGAACACCGTGAAAGGGCCCTTGCTTTTGAGCGTACTGACAAGATCAGCAGCCTTCACTGCGGCGACGAGTGTTTTGAATGAACCAGCTGAAATGGCGGTATCGACGATATCACCAGCTCGGACAGTGGTCGCGGCGAGTATCATCGCCATAGCAACGGACACAGTACGAATAATAGCTTTGGGGGACTTCATGAAACTATTTCCTTTAAGGGTGAGAGAGTATCATTCTGTTAAGATCTGAACCTGCCGGTTTTGTAGATAAGAACGAAGTTTGCGTTTAAGCACGTTCAAAAATTTTTACGATGCAGGCAAGTGTTCAGATCACCCGTGGTTAGAATTTAAAGGTCCCTCAACAACCTTATAAGAATTATCCAGTGGGGGCGCGGGCCATGCAGCTATATAAGCCGACGGACTAAAAGACCTAGAATCTGTTATTGATATGTCAAATGGCAATAGTTGTACCGTCTGATCAGAAAAAGGTTGGATGTCCACAAACAGTGATCCAATTACATAAAGTTCTTAGCGCAACCTTTCCGTTTCCGTCCGCATATTCTTAAATACATTTAACGCCCGTTGACGGGCTAATCTGTGGTCAATAATAGGTCTGGGATAACCATCAACATAGATGCCGCTCTCCCAGGGAGCATGTATTACGCGATTGGGCAGATTAACGATTTCGGGAACCCATTTTCGAACGTATGTGCCCGTGGGATCGAATTTACGTCCCTGAAGGATAGGGTTAAAGATACGAAAGAAAGGCGCAGCATCTGCGCCGCAACCAGCGACCCATTGCCAACTTGCCGAATTATTGGCGAGGTCGGCGTCAACCAACGTATCCCAAAACCAGCGCGCGCCATCCTGCCATGGGATAAGAAGGTGCTTAGTCAGAAACGAAGCTACGATCATCCTCACCCTGTTATGTATCCAACCGGTCTGCCAAAGTTGTCGCATCCCCGCATCAACGATGGGATAGCCTGTCATTCCTTTTTGCCATGCGCTGAGCGCTTGCACATCATCCTTCCAGGCGAAGCTCTTGAATGCTGGATTGAACGGCTCGTCGGCGATTTTCGGAAAGTGGTGTAGTAGATGAAAGGAAAACTCGCGCCAAATCAGTTCACGAAGATAAGCGTTGCTGCCTTTGTTTAAATCAGGACGAATATTGCTTCGTAGTCGAGTCTGATGCCAGACTTGACGCGGACTGATTTCACCGAAATGGAGATAAGGCGACAAGATTGAGGTACCCTCTCTGTCAGGCCGATCGCGATCTTCCGGATAAGTCCTAACACCTTTTTCAAGAAATAAATTGAGGATGGTGGACGCTTGGTCACTCCCCTGTTTCCAATGGTTGCAAAGACCCTTGGTCCAACCCAGGCCGCTCGGACGCAAATTCCAGCCCGTAAGTATTTCGCTATCCGGCCAGACCGGCGGCGCTTTTATACTAATTGGTTCGGGCAGGGGGGGTTTAATTTCCTTAGATACAAGACACGCCTTGTAAAAGGGCGTGAATACCCGAAACTGGCCGCCAGCCTTGGTGCGTACCATCTCAGGTTCAAACAACAACACTCCCCCACCAAAGCGTCGACACATCAGACCCTCTTGTTCAAGCGCAGTCGCGACGGCCAATTCCTCTTCCACGAAAAAGGGTTCATGGTGGCGGTTGAAATATACACCAGAGGCTCCTGTCTTCGCCGCGACACTCTCGAGCACCTCCTGACTGTTTCCCCACCGAAGAATCAAACGGCTGCCGCGCGACCTTAAATCCTTATCAAGCGCCATAAGGCTGCCCTCCAGCCACCAGCGACTGGCAGCCCCGGGCGTCCAGTTACCTGCTACCTTTTTATCTAAAATAAAAAGTGGAATTACCGGCGCGCCGCTTTGTACGGCAGCCGTCAACGCCGGTTGGTCACCAACACGCAAATCCTGACGAAACCACACAATAATAGGCGTCTGAGCCGAAAGGCTCGGCATGGATGATCACCGTTAAATTATTTTAACTAGTCGCCCTCGGTCTTTCCCGAAAGTTTAGAAGGAGAGCCACAAAGACGTCGACAGAAGCCTTTACTAAAGAGGTTTAACTCCGATGCACGAACGATTGTCTGCAAAAGCGGCCTAATTTTCAGAAAAAGATCGTATACAAGATTTAAAATCCATAGAACAGATCTTGCTTGAAATATCTTACTAAAACGCTGAAAACCGGGTAAAACAGCCCAGAGGCAGGCGAAAGCTTCACCACCAGAAACAGTCTGACCTTGCTCATTCATTACGTAAAAACGGTCGAGCGCCTGATCCCTGCTGAGGCCGGGCGCAACTTCATCACCTTCGGATTGCCTTACATCAATCCAGATAACATTATCCGCGCCCCTACACCGCCTGTAGAACGAGATTTCTTTTTGGCAAAGTGGACAAGCTCCGTCGTAGAAAACCGTTGTTTTTTCAAAATTCGCCATTTTCGCCATCTCTATCTGTTAACTTTTATACCTTCGATTGCACTACCCCATGGGTCCTGAACATAGACCGTCTCCACATCGAATTTAGCCTGATACCAATCGAGAGATCTCTTGACGTCTGTCACAGTGGCAGAGATGTAATGAAGTTTTACCATGTTATTAGCGATCTTTTATTCACATCATCTTTTCTTATTGATACGTTTTAACGATACCTTTAGATCTCTTGTTATCTATTTAACAGAGATCAAAGTGATCCACGACAAGACTGGCGCCGTAGACTTAATATAAGTTTATGGATTTATTTTTAAAGGAGCTAATTATGCGTGACCCACGTGACCCATATGAAGTCGTTATGAATGAAAATAAAAATCCTTTACAGCGTCTACCAAAAGCACAGCGTTTTCAAATTATGGTCTTTCTATCTTGCATGTGGACCACAGTGTTTTGCCTAGCTATTGGTTCTTACGGTTATTGGGGTACGTTATTACTGGGGCACGTTTCACTAGCCGCAGGCGTACTAATAACCGGCGTGACTTTCAGACAAGTCAATAAGCGTAACCACCGAGATCCGTAAAACACATATATACCACCTATAAATATAACCATATCTAAGATGATTGAGATTAATCAATCATACCAGCTAGCATAAAGAGACCTGCTGTCATGGCGAAGCTGATTGATAATCACGCTCATTCCAGGTGTCTCAACTCATTCGGAACATCGCCAAACGTTTCAATAATTGGCGCTTCAGGTGGAATTGGGGCCGCTCTTACGCATGTAATTTGTCGGGAAATACCAAACGCCACAGTGCATGCATACTCGCGACGTCTGTTAACCGAAATTCCCGATAATGCAACGTCATCGACAATCGATCTCGAAGACGAAAAATCTATCGCCGAAGCGGCTAGTCGGGCCTTCCGTGAAACAGGCCACCTAGACGCCGTATTTGTGGCCACGGGTCTCTTGCACGACGGAGAGGCCATTCAGCCGGAAAAATCGTGGCGCGCCATAAATGCCTTTTCTCTCGAACAGGCCTTCAGAATTAATACCGTTGGTCCGGCACTAATCGCCAAACACTTTCTTCCGCTTATGAAGCGCGATGGTAAATCGATTTTTGCATGCCTCTCAGCACGTGTTGGAAGTATAGGCGATAATCAGCTGGGTGGGTGGTACGCATACCGTTCCTCTAAGGCCGCGCTCAATATGATAATCAAAACGCTGTCCATTGAGCTTCAAAGATCCAATTCAAATGCAATCTGTGTGGGTCTTCACCCGGGAACTGTAGACACCAATTTATCGAAACCATTCCAAGGAAATGTCCGGCACAGAGAAATTTTTACGCCCTATAATGCAGCCAATATGCTTCTGTCAGTTGTCGATAATCTAACCACCGCCGATTCCGGAAAGATATTTTCCTGGGATGGGTCTGTAATTCCATACTAGTTAACTGGGTGTTGTTGAAGAGAGAAACTTACTGATCATAGGGTGTGTCTCCTGTACGCCATACATGAGATTCCTTACATGATTTACAAATACGCTTACCCATCCAGTCGCTCAAAAAAAGATTCCGACATTTAAGACACCGCCGCTCTGTTATTTCTTCATACCGACCTGACTGGGGCTTTTTAGTATTCTTCAAATATGCCTCCTGCAACACTTACGAAACAAGCATTTGAACCGAGACAGGCCGCCAGAGATAAAAAGGGGGCTAAACCCTGGCGGCCTTAGGAAAAAATACTCCTATCCCAGTCTTTGGCGAGCGGTGAGTGGGCTCCACCGCAAGACTACTATCTCTACGTATGGCAAGAGGGTTTAGATCACGGTGAGATAGTCAAAAAAAGCCGTTATAATACAAGAGAAGTTCCTGATAGGCGCTTTGCAGTTAGGGTGAAGGCTGAACTGTGCTCCCCTGAAAAATGTAGGTTTCCCCGGATCCTATAATCGCTTGATAGAGATTTCATGGGGGGTTGCTGATAAGGCGATCATTTTTCAAATTTTATATATTCAGAACCGGTTGTAAGATTCTAGGAATGAGTTCTTTGAACTGAAGTGGCGCATCCTTAACAGCGAGACAAATACAGCCATCGCCAGATGCTGCAACGGGTTTATGCACGGTCTCTTCCGCTACATCCTGCAGGTCGCCAGTACTAAATTTGGAAAGCTCGTCCTCGAAACTACCCGACAAAACCAGCGTAAGTTCACGGCCTCGATGGCCATGACTAGGGACTGGCCGGCCGGCCTTAATACGGAGAATCCGCGCCTTGGCTTCGTAGTCGTTTGTTTCGATTAGATATTGGAAAACATCATTTTTGAGCCGCTGCCAGGGCAATGCATCTACATCGTTGCCAATATAGCTTTGCAACGCTGACGGCAGGATTGATAGCTGTTTTGACGGAGAGCTCTCTTTAATTGATGCCCGTGGTTTCTCCGGTTCATTCTGTTCTACCCCCTTGATCTGGGTGAGAAGCAGATCAAGGGCACTGGGAGCCATAGCCTCTGCATCAAGCCCTCCTAAAAGGCTGCCGCCGACGTTTTCGGCGGCCTCAACTTTGAGCCGACATATCGGGCAATAAGTCAGATGTGCGGCAATTGCTATACTCCAGCTTTCTGCAAGCGAGCCCGCCGCATAACCTAAAACCAGATCATCCCCTGGATGATGAAGTATCGTCATTGAGAATCTCCTAATGAGAGCCTCAACTTCTCGAATGATAGACGGAGGCGTGATTTTATAGTGCCAAGCGGTGTCTTCAACCTGTCTGAGATTTCCTGATGTGAAAGGCCTTCAATAAAAGACAGATGGACGACATCTCGCTGATCGACCGGCAGTTTTTCTATCGATGCAGTGACATTCTTGACAATAGATGACTGTTCTAACTCTTCGAGCGGTGTTGGAATTTTATTGGGAACGAGTAGCGGGTCATATGGATCCAACGCTGGTCGACGCTCTTTACGCAATCGATCGATACGCCGGTTTCGTGCAATCGTAAATATCCATGTTACGGCTGATGACTTCCGTTGATCGAACTGCCGGGCCTTACGCCAAACCGAGACAAAAGTTTCCTGAGTGATCTCCTCGGCGACATCGGGGGAAGCGCCGACTTTCATCATGTAGGCCTTAACACGCGGCCCGAGACGTTGGAAAAGGGTTGAAAAGGCCTCTCGGCATTGCGTTACCGCAATGCTCAATAATAGATCGTTGTCGGAACGCGTATCAGGACTAACCTCCTGAGCTGGGGCCATCCGCTCATTGTCCCCTTTTTTAATCTCGTTTGTCATTGATTACGCGTTCAATGCCAGTGCAATCATCGACCAAACTCGGCTGTTTGCAGTCCCATACGCAATCTTTGTCTCATTTCCCATATCGGGTTTACAATCGAAAACATGATTTGGATCAAATATTTCTGAAAAAGTGATCTAACAGCCGATATCTGTCGTACAATATTTTTAAACAAAATCTGTCTATATGCTATGCGAAACGGTCGAAACGGTTAGGTCACTTTGCGATATGATCCAACAAATGGTTGAGGCAAAGCGGTAATGAAATCAATAGCCATCGTCGGTAGTGGCATCGCTGGTCTGTCCGCCGCATGGCTGCTTAGTCAGCGCTACGACGTAACCGTTTTTGAAAAACAGGATCGCATCGGTGGCCACAGCAATACCGTAAAAGTGGTTGCCCCCGAAGGTCAAACTCCAGTCGATACTGGCTTTATTGTCTATAACGAAGTCAATTACCCAAATCTCGTTGCGCTCTTCGATTATCTCGATGTCGAGACAGAACCCAGCGATATGTCCTTCGCGGTTTCTTACGATGATGGTGATCTGGAATATGGCAGCCGTGACGTAAATGCAGTCTTCGGCCAACGGCGAAACATCCTATCACCTCGTTTTTGGAAAATGCTCCGAGACATTCGGCGGTTTTATGCCGACGCTCCCCAAATCCTAAAAGCCAGCGAACGCTTCCGCGATGTGTCTCTGGGACAGTATCTAAGTACCAATGGATACGGCGGAGCGTTCATCGAGGACTTCATCCTGCCCATGGGATCAGCAATCTGGTCGACGCGCGCAGACGAAATGCAAGCCCATCCAGTAGAGACCTTCGTCCGGTTTTTCACCAGCCATGGGCTGATGCAATTCAACAATCGGATTCCCTGGCGCACGGTCAAAGGTGGAAGTCGCAATTACGTCCAACCACTCTCCAAAAACCTGACCAAAAACATCAAGATCGGTATTGGTGTTCAGTCGATAACCCGCCACGACAACGGTGTGACAATTATTGATTACACTGGTCAGGAGAGAAACTTTGACGCTCTTGTCGTCGGCGCACATGCGAATGAGGCCCTGTCCATGCTCCGTGACGCGGATGCCATGGAACGCCGTCTGCTCGGCGCGTTTCGTTATACTGACAACAAGGCCGTTCTGCACCGCGACACACGTTTAATGCCCAAACGCCGCCAGGTTTGGTCGAGTTGGAATTATATGGGTGCCGCAGAAACGGGCGCCAGCGTCACCTACTGGATGAATTCACTGCAATCCCTAAAGACCAATTTTCCACTGTTCGTAACAGTAAACCCTAGACGCGCCCCCGACCCCAGCACAGTATTTCGAGAGTTTGACTACGCGCATCCTTTCTATGATCTCGCGGCCCTCAACGCACAGGAATCACTGTGGCAATTGCAGGGACGGCGTCACACCTGGTTCTGCGGTAGTTATTTCGGTTACGGGTTTCATGAGGATGCCCTCCAATCAGGCCTAGCAGCGGCTGAAGACATAGGCGAGGTGCGTCGTCCCTGGACGGTCGCCAATGAGTCGGGCCGCATTCACCTGCCGCCTTTGACGCAGCAGGCCGCCCAATGACGACAGAGACTGCCGCCCTTTATTTTGGCGAAGTCGTCCACGAACGTCAGCGCCCAAAGAAACATCGGCTTCGCTATAACGTGTTTTCGATGTTGGTAGACGTCGATGCGTTGGAACCCCTATCGGCAGCTCATAAATTATTTGCCTATAACGCCCCGGCCTTATTTTCGATTAGAGATTCCGATCATGGCACGCGCCCAAACCTCACAATGGCAGTTTGGGCACGCCAAGAATTAGAACGTGCGGGGCTTAAAGAAGCGGGTCATCACATTGACGTTCTCTGCTATCCGCGGATCTTTGGCTACGTCTTCAACCCACTTAGTGTCTATTTCTGCCAAGCAGAGAGGGGCTCCATTTCAGCGATTATTTATGAGGTTCACAACACCTTTGGAGAAAGACATTCCTATGTCATTCCAGTGAATGAAGCAGCCCGCAAAATAATTCGTCAGACAGGCAATAAGGAATTCTTCGTATCACCGTTTATCCCGATGGATTGCATATACAAATTCCGAGTGCAGCCTCCTGAAGACGTTGTCCGAGTGGTCATGCGGGTAGAGGACACTGACGGATTACTGCTGGCTGCCTCATTTGCAGCCACCCGCAAACCTTTCAGTGACCGGTTATTGCTAGTCGCATTGCTGCGCTTCCCTCTCATGACATTAAAAGTCATGGCCGGAATCCATTGGGAAGCCTTGAAATTATGGCGCAAAAAAATTCCCTACCTCAACCATAGCCCTGTGACGCCCAAGAGCAGCTCAGGCACGCAAAAACCGGGATGAAAGGAACTATCGATGTCGTTAAGACTTGAGCCCTCGCCTGGGCACCCAACATCAAAAAAGGTCCGCAACATTCCAGTTATATCTTGGGTCATCCACACCCTGTGCGCGTTTTTGCTGGAACGGCTAATGAAGGGCCTCGATGCCGGCAGAATTCGTTTTATCTTCCCTGACGGACGAGAAATTGAGTGTTGGGGCAAACAACGTGGTCCAAATGCAGACATTCAATTTCATTCCTATGCCGGGATATTTCGGCTGGCCTTCGGAGGCTATACGGGGCTGGGCGAAGGGTATCTTGCTGCAGATTGGTCTACGACATCCCTCCGTAGTATATTTCAGTTCGGCATTACCAATCAGGAATCGCTCCGAAAACGCCTTGCGGGCGCAGCTCCGGTTCTTTTATTGCGCAAATTCCTACGTTTCACGGAAAGAAATACTCAAAAAGGCAGCAAACGTAATATTGCCCACCACTACGATCTCGGCAATGCGTTCTACGAAGAATGGCTCGACCCATCGATGACCTATTCCTCAGCCCTTTTCGAGCCAGATGTCAAAGACTTGCAAGACGCGCAACACGCGAAGTATCGGCGTATCGTTGACCAACTCGACATCCAGCCCCATCATCGCGTTTTGGAAATAGGCTGCGGGTGGGGCGGCTTCGCTGAATTCGCAGCAAAAGAAACCGGTGCCTCAGTTACCGGCATTACAATCTCCCGAGAACAATTTGAGTACGCGACCGACCGTATCGCCCGCGCCGGATTGAAGGAACGCGTTCAGATTGAACTGATTGATTACCGAGAAGTGTCTGGTGAATTTGATCGTGTCGTCTCGATCGAAATGTTGGAGGCCGTCGGCGAAGCTTATTGGCCCGATTATTTCCGTGTAGTGTCAAACAGCCTGAAAGACGATGGGAAAGCGATGATCCAGGTCATCACGGTGCCGGATGACCGTTTCGAAAATTACCGCCGGAAATCTGACTTTATTCAGCGGTATATTTTCCCGGGCGGCATGTTGATTTCTCCGGGTGAAATGACCAACCAAGCGAGCGAGACCGGCCTGACGCTCGATGACACGTACTTCTTTGGCAGCTCCTACGGCCATACGCTTGATCTATGGCAAGACCGCTTTACCGAGCGCTGGACTGAGATAGAGAAACAAGGCTTCGATGATCGGTTCCGTCGGCTTTGGGAATATTATTTGAACTACACATCCGCCGGCTTCCACGCCGGTACAATCAACGTCGGTCAATTCCATTTGACTAAAACCCGGTGACCCACCCGATGCCAGGATCAACTCTCTGGCGTAACGCTAGATATGGATCCGCGGCCTTTGTCCTGGGACTGCCGACGATCCCGCTGCTTGTGTTATTGCCACCGTTCTACGCCGAAACGATGGGTCTTGGGCTAACAGCAACAGGTATCGCGCTATTCGCCGCCCGTACGCTTGACGTCTTTTCAGACCCCGTCGTCGGTTATGTTTCCGATCGTCAGAATTCCAGGCGCGGTGGACGCAAACCTTTAATTGCTGCAGGGGCGTTGTTGGGTGCCATTAGCACCTATTACTTACTGACGCCTGAAAATAGTGTTGGCGTCTGGTATCTCGGTCTTTGGGCAGGAATTCTCTATCTTGGATGGACCCTAATAAACATTCCCTATCTCGCATGGGGTGCTTCGTTATCAAACGATTATCAGGGGCGCGCCCAGGTAACTTCGGTGCGCGAAGTTTTTACCCTGCTCGGAATACTGACAGCAGCAGCGGTCCCAGCCATTGCCGCAAGTTATGGATATAGCGAACAGATATCACTCGGCTTCATAGCCTGGGGTACGATCGGGATTGGCCTCATTTTGTTTCCGGTGCTTCTATTTTCTGTTCCAGAACCACGTAAACCCAGAACAGCACGATTGACCACAGAAACAGTTCTTGCATCCATTAAGCAAAACAAGCCGTTCGGGCTGCTCATCGTGGGATGGTTTCTCAATAGTCTCGCAAATGGCATTCCCGCTGTTTTGTTTATTCTTTTTATGAAGCATGTCCTCGCCGCCAGCGACGTAGAACGCGGGATTCTAACCACCATCTATTTCCTCGCAGGCATAATCGGAATCCCCATATGGCTGGCCCTCAGCGCCCGAGTCGGAAAGCATCGTAGCTGGTGTTTCGCGATGATCCTCGCTTGCTGTGCCTTCGCATTGGTCCCGATACTCGACAATGGCGATATCGTCGCCTTCGCCTGTATCTGTGCCCTTACTGGTGTCGCCTTAGGAGCGGATATGGCGCTACCGCCAGCGATTCAAGCTGATGTCGCCGAATATGAATATTTTCGCAGTGGTTATGAAGCGACCGGCACTTTATTCGCCATTTGGAGCATGATCACAAAGCTGTCCTTTGGCCTATCCGTCTTAATCGCTTTTCCAATGCTCGATGCGCTTGGTTTCGATCCGCAGTTATCGCCTCAAGACAATAATCTAGTAGCACTGGCGATGATCTATGCGGTGGTTCCCATCGTATTAAAGGCAGGGGCAATCATATTGCTCTGGCACTACCCCTTAACGGCCCAGAAACAGGCCGTTATTCGCCAACACATCGAAAAACGCACCAGAAGAAATAATGAATAGCGAAGGCAATGAAAAAAACAGTATGTGCACTTGTGCTACTTACCCTTGTGCTAACCGGATGTAGTTCGATGAAAACTGATGATTTCAAGAACTCAGCCCAGCGTTTTGTTTTGGAAGAATATTTTTCTGGCAAAACTCGAGCCTGGGGATTGTTAGAGGACAGGTTTGGCACCGTCCGGCGCCAATTTGTCGTCGATATAGATGGCAAATGGGATGGCAATGAATTAACCCTTAATGAAGATTTTATATTTGCCGATGGCGAGAAAAGCAATCGTGTCTGGCGCATTCGTAAACTAGCCGACGGAAGCTATGAAGGTCGCGCCAATGACGTCCTTGGCGTCGCAACCGGCATTGTCGGCGGGAACGCGCTACACTGGCGCTATGTCCTAGATCTGGAAATTTTCAAGGGACGTACAATGGCTGTCCAGCTAGATGACTGGATGATTTTACAACCACACGGCGTTCTGATGAACAGGGCACGCATGAGCAAGTTCGGCATAGAACTGGGACAAATTACTATCAGTTTTTCAAAAATTTCTGAGTAAGCGCCAAACGGAAAGAAGACAGCTACGAACGGGCGACACGATGTCGTAGAAACCGCAAGAGCGGACCAATTATCGGAAACCGTTCGTAAAATTGCGACGCAGCATCCCAGTACTCCACATGTTCGGTAACCAGACCATCTGCGTTGAATTTAGCCTGTGTAACGCCAGTCACCTCCCAAGGCTTTCCCGAAAGCAGGGCCGTTAGTCGCCAATGGAAATAGACGCCTCCCTCTGAACAGGCATTATCTATTATTTCAAATTTTATATTCTCGGCACTATCGAAAAGCCGTCGAAAAGCTTTTTTCATTGGTTCTATGCCGACCGTTTCATGAAACGGGTCTACAAACCTGACATTCGGGGCCAGTACACCATCCAGAGAGTCCAACCTGTCCACGGTCAGGGATTCCGATGCCCTGCGATAGTTTTCAAACGCGGTTTGAGGTGTCATGGCCTAAGAAGTCTGCGGGTAATTGCAAAGTAGAGCCCGTAAGGCAGTATTCGGGCCAATTTGAGTAAATAGGCGAAGCGGCGCGGAAA
>CAJJCG010000084.1 GCA_905182615.1 Alphaproteobacteria bacterium UBA2964
CCCCGCTTTGCGGAGCTTTTGAGATGATTAAGAATATACTCGCTTTGCTTCAGCGGGTAAAAGACTATTTTCCTATAACAAATGGCCGCTCTTTTCCTTTTTAACCGAAAGGTAAAACTCATTGTGATCGTTAGAAGGAAACGCATGCGGAACCCGTTCCACGACTTCTATTCCAAAAGACGTTAAACCCTCTACCTTATCGGGATTATTCGTCATTAACCGGACCTGATCAAAACCAAGCTGTTTTAAAATTCTCGCTGCCGGCAAAAAAATCCGTTCATCCGATTCAAATCCGAGCCGTTCATTGGC
The DNA here is from genome assembly GCA_905182615.1 of Alphaproteobacteria bacterium UBA2964. GTDB lineage: Bacteria > Pseudomonadota > Alphaproteobacteria > MPNO01 > UBA2964 > UBA2964. Next base: position 310 of record CAJJCG010000084.1, read on the forward strand.
CTCAACAGTATCGAACCCCTGGTCTTGCAAGGCATAGGCTCTCAGCTTGTTGGTCAGACCAATGCCCCGCCCTTCCTGTCTGAGATACAACAGAATCCCTCCGCCTTCTTCGGCTATCTGAGAAATAGCGCCACGAAGCTGTTGTCCACAATCACATTTCAACGAACCAATTAGGTCCCCTGTAAAACATTCGGAATGTATGCGAGCAAGCACCGGCCGGTTGGTCGGTGGTTCACCAATAACAATCGCAAGATGCTCCCGTCCACCATCAGGAGAACGGTATGTCAAAATTCGGGTATTCTCTGCATTCTCCAATGGAACACGTGCTGCTGTAACCTGCCGAAGCGTACCAGCCGTATCCATTTCATAGGACATGACATCAGATGCCCTAATCGAAGCGATACCATCCTCAGCTACCAGGTCATCATTGTTCCCATCACAAGGAACCAATATAGCGGACGGTAGCAGGCGGGAAATCTTGGCAAGCTGTACAGCCGCAATACTGGCGGCACTGACCGGATCCCGATCAGCCGTATAGGGACCACGCAGAGGATTAGCCAAATCAGTCGTCGGGTCAGCAATCGTTCGCGCGCCGTCAGCCGTACGCCATGACTTGAACGGCAGCAGTACAATTTCATCGGTGTATAGGCGAACCTTTAAAGTTCGTGCCCGATGATGGGTAATCGCAATAGCAGGTTCATCGCCGCCAAGCTCTGCTAACCGGGAGATCGCCTGGTCGGTGCCCATCTCGGCCGCCACCGCAATCACTGTGCTTCCCGCATCATCCCGAATCTGTATAGAACGGCCCCGCCGAAAATCATGCGACGCGCGATCAACGGCAAGCATTGCGGCATTACTGGATGTATTTTCTATTGCTGTCATCGATACTCAAGAGATTAGACTCGGGACAATAATCAAACCTACCCCGAATTACGAGTATCAATGTATCAGGTCTAAGTGGTTTAGTTCAAACCCGAACCACCCAAGGCATTTCTCGCCGAATTGCTAGGTATCTGTCCAACCCATTAACCGGAAACCCCAGCGCCACCCCTCCACCAAGCATGAATTTCATTCGGTGTCGCCTTAATGACTTCCGTACAGCCAACGATTAACAAGGCACAAAGTATTAAGGCCACGATTCGAAAGCAGTCAGACAAAATCTCAGGCATCCCATTAGATAGCTGCAAAAGATAGCATGGCAGACTCTAATATCTCTTCCTCAAGATCGGGAAACGTTGCAGAAAGTACGACCCTGACATCGGCATAATCTTCTTCACCCAACTTGGCCTCAAGACAGGTGAGGTATAACCCTAAATTGGCCGTGCAAATCGCCATTCTCAACGAAGGGTCTAATTCTGGATTTGGTGCCGACGTTACCGTCGACGAAAGAGCCAGATGCTCAAGATGCTCTCCTTCTATCTCGAGCGATAGAATACTTTTCCGCAAGGCTTCGCAATTTTCAGCAGAAATCGGGGTGAAATCATCCTTAAGCGCGAGCCTTACAGCGCGGATGCCACAAACAATGTCTTTATTCCAGCGTCGAGATACATCCAACGCCCGCGTTAACGCATCATGATCTATCACCGGGTGGCCATTATGGCCAAGCCACAGGCTTAAAAGAATAATATTTACATCAAGAATATGCCTATCCTGCAAGGAGATGCAGGCTGTTGAAACACCCTCACGGCCATAAACCTGTAGAGCAAAATCCCAAAATGGACATTCTTCAAAAACTAACGACATTGTTCCTCAAGTCCTCTACACAAGAAAATCGTTCAGTAAAAATTACCGACACTGGCATGTAGCACCTTTATGACTATCCTACCCCAGCTTCGTGCCATTCGGATAGGAACAGAGTATGAAAAAGCCGCTAGACGGTAAAATTGCTATCATTACCGGTGGTGGACGCGGCCTTGGACGAGCGATGGCCCTGGGCTATGCCGAGGCAGGCGCCAGCGGCGTCGTTATAACTGCCGCCAGAAACCGCGACCAAATTGAATCTGTAAAGGCAGAAATCAATGAAATTGCAGGCCGTAATATCAGTATAGCTATACAAGCGGATGTGACGGACCTGAATGCCTCTCAGGAGGTTGCCAAGACGACAACAGAGTATTTCGGGCGTATCGATATCCTCGTCAATAATGCCGGTCTTGGTCAGGGGATGATGGCAGATGATCGAGCAAAGTTTTACGAAGGAAAGCCTGCGGGCTGGAAAGCAATCGTAGATACCAATATCAATGGCCCGTTTAATATGGCTTACGCTGTCGTCCAAACGATGTTGCAACAAAAATCAGGACGAATTCTAAACGTTACAAAGTCACGATCATCAATGTACCGCCCGAACGAATCCCCCTATGGCCCGTCTAAAGCAGCGCTAGAAGCGATGACACTGTGCTGGGCACAAGACCTGTTAGGTAGCGGTGTCACAGTCAACAGCATAGCACCCGGTGGTGCCGTTGAGACTGAATTCGTTCTCCCTGCAGTGCGCGTAATGGCCAGCCAAACACACAAACCATATCTCCCCGCAGAGATCATTGTACCGCCTGCTGTTTGGCTTGCATCCGATGACGCAAGCGAGATAACGGGTTGTAGATTTATAGGGTCGAAATGGGATACTAGCTTACGATCCGATGACGCCGCAGAGGCAAGCCGAGAAGCTGCCGTCTTTTTACCACCTGAGCGCGACGGCATATTGACAAAAACTTGGGAGCCAACGAAAAGCTGAATGGACCAGATGCAAATTAAGCCGCCTTGGCGGTTGCCGGACTATGGGGAGCCGACAAATATTCCTCGGACTGCATTTCTTCCAGTCGCGACGCAACACGCGTAAATATACCTGCGCCATCACCATCAGGGTACAGATGATCAGGCAACGCCGCTGCTGAACAAACTAATTTGGTCTTTTGTTCATAAAGCGTCTCAATAAGAGTCGCAAAACGCTTGGCTATATTCCTGTCATCGGGCGTAAAGAATGGAATGTCGGATACAATCACGGTCTGATACTGACATGCGATCGACCAGTAATCTGCGGGACCCAGCGGCTTATCGCATAATTCGGCAAATGGGAAATAAGCCACGCCACGTGCCGCCTTCGGTACAAGAATGGTCCGTCCATGCACACCAACAGAATCAACTTCACCTTCTGCGCCATCAGTTAACCGCAGAAAAGCATCATCAAGCGCATTCTGAGCATTTTTTCCCAAAGGGGAATGATACACCCCAACAGATTTCAATCGGTCCCGGCGATAATCCGTTTCGCTCACCAATTTCACGACCTGCATCTGCTCTTTGAGTAAATCGATAAAGGGAAGAAAACGCTCGCGCTGCAATCCACCAGCATACAAATCATCCGGTGCGGTATTGGAAGTAGCCACGACAGTGACACCAAATTCAAACATCGCCTTAAACAATCGTTGGAGAATCATAGCATCAACAACGGCCTCCACCTGAAACTCGTCAAAGCACAATAACGAACTCGTCTCTGATATTTCCTTCGCTAGGCGCGGCAAAGGATCTTCAGCCTGCTTACCACCACCTTCTTGACGCCACTTATGCAGTTTCTGCTGAACTTCCTGCATAAAGGGGTGAACGTGCACCCGACGGCGTTTGGCAATCGGCGTCGTCTCATAGAACAAATCCATCAGCATGGATTTACCTCGACCTGGAGGCCCGTAAATATACATGCCCCGCGGACTGGGATTGCGTTGCGAGCCACCAAATAACGATTTAAAAAGACCGTCTAACCTACCAGTTTTCTCATCCGCCAAAATCAATTCATCATTCAGCGAATGTAAAACCTCAGCAATCGCGTGCTGGCCAGGGTCGGAACGAATTTCACCCCGTTCGATACGCTGCTTATAGGTGTTGAGTAGACCTTCAGGATTCATTTACTGGATACGGCAGGCTATTGCGGAAATTAAGCTAAGGAGAATAGAAAACAGAGGTAAAATAGCTCTAAATCAATTGAAAAATACTTCAAAAAATATGTTTAAAGAATCTGGCAGCCAGCACGAATCGTCCAGTATTCCCAAGCGCGGTCAATCGCGAGCTCGCCGGTGATCCGCTCACTACATTGTTCTATCTCACCACCGGTCATATAGCGCGGCTCACCCAACTGCAATGCCTGCATTTGGAGCTTCGCATTCGCTTCCAGATAAATCGCAATCATCACTGCTTCTTTGATCGTATTGCCGCCAACGACGCAGCCATGACCACGCATCAGAGCGATCCGACCACCCTGCATCCCCTGCGCGAGATCCCGTCCTTGGTCCATATTGAGGACAAGCAACGTCGTATCACCAAAATTGTCAGCAATATCCCAAATCGGCACAGGACCCAGCATGGTGGACCCCATATGGAAGACCGGCCGAATTTCTGTATCCGTCAAACCAAATGGGATGACGGCATGTGAATGATTATGGATAACCGCTTTAATATCAGGTCGAATTTCATAAACACCGCCATGAATATGGCGCTCGGCATACATCGGCCGACCCTGTTGATCGAGTGGGTCACCATCCAGCGTGTACTCCATTAAATCACCCACAGTCACGATACCCGGGCTTCGGGAACAAGCCATAATATACCTGTCAGGATGATCGGGATGCCGCACGCTGGCATGCCCGAAGGCATCGACGATCCCTTCATTTGCCAGAATCCGATTGGCAATGACGAGTTCCTGAAGAATGACATGTGATGTCTCTAAATCCATATCGTGCCTACATTTCCTGTGTAACAAGCAAAAAATTAATTCAGACGGATAACTGTCCGAACCGGATTTTTATTGAATATCACGACAGCGCCCTTAAACGACGGCGGCCCCAAGAACCCACTCGCGTTATTGCTAAAACCGTAATCCTCCAACGGAATACCCAACAACCCCTGATCAAACTCGCCATTGCGGTTTTCATCATGAAAAACCTCAATGGCGTAAGTACCACGTTTCAACCCCTTAACCGAAATTGCCACGCCAGCTGCCTTTGCTGGGACATTACCGTAAAAAACCCGACCTTTTCGCTTAGGAAAATTTTCTGGAGAACCGTACACCACGTAGTGAACGCCTCCTTTCCCCGACCGCAGGCCGGTTACTTCGACAATTAATGTTGCATCCCGAACCGGCAAATCCTTCGCCACTGAAGGCAGCGGCAAGCAAAACTTAAAGCAAATATCAGCCGCGCAAACCGAAATGCCACTGGAAGACGAATATCGTCATCCCTTCAAAGTGCTATCAAGATAGCTGATAGTCTTGCCCCAGGAATCAGCCGTTGCCTCCGGGCGGAAACGTTCGGGCGCTACGAAATTCTGAAAAGCATGACCTGCACCGTCATAGCCATGGAACTCATGCCCGACGTCTAAACGTGTCAATTCCGCCGAAATTTTCTCACGATCTTCTGGCGAGGGATTCTGATCGTCGTTACCGAAGAAACCACGCACAGTGCCCTTAATTCTACTTAGCAGCTCAAAAGGCGCTGGCCCATCTTCACTCCATGGCTTGAACATATTACCCGGATAGTAAGATACACAGGCTTTGAAAGCCTCATGCGTGGATGCGCCCAGCAATGCCATGCGACCGCCCATACAGTGACCAAGAATTCCAAGATTACCCATATCAACATCACCACGGGCAGCTAGCCAATCGACGGTCGCAGTAACGTCCTGAATAATTTCAGGATCTTTCGGAAACGGGTTTTCCGAGGCTGGTTCGAGAAGCGGAGGCCAATGATAGAGATCCATCGAAGCGGCCACATATCCCGCCTCAGCAAGGTCATCACAAACCTTCAGTGTAAAATCGTCATAACCGCCGCGGTGATACATCACCACTACAGCCGGGTGCGGACCGTCTCCAGCAGGTACCGAGTAGGCTATCCGCATCGGGTTTTCGTCAACCTGTACTTCGGTATATTCAACCATCAAAATCTCCCAATTACCCAAGATAATCGGCAAAATGCCGCTCTTTTCGTTATTCGGAACGGTAATTTGCCATTGCCCCGACGTCAACGCGCGACCACCTTTAATATTGATTCATTGCCCTCCGTTATGCCCATCACTATTATCCGCGCGATAGATTTCAGGATTGCAAATGACCGACAAAAAAACTGAACCCGCCTGGCTAAAACCAGTCGTTGATTATGTCCCTTTGGCCGTATTTTTTGCTGCCTATCTTTTTGCGCCTAAAACCAACGATAGCACCTCCCTTCTGACAGCAACCGCCGCGCTAATGATTGCGACGGTCATCGCTTTGATAATCTCTCTGATCGTGGCACGGCGTGTCCCAATGATGCCGCTTATCACCGCAATCATCGTTGGCGTTTTTGGAGGCCTGACGCTGTGGCTAAAGGACGACACCTTTATTAAAATGAAGCCGACCATCGTCGAATCCTTATTTTCCCTTATTTTGTTTGGTGGACTTCTCTTCAAAAAACCTCTGCTAAAGCCATTGATGTCATCAGCATGGCCAATGGACGATACCGGATGGCACAAACTCACATTCCGATTTGCCTGGTTCTTCGCCTCCATGGCGGTTCTCAATGAGATTGTCTGGCGTACGCAAAGCACAGATTTTTGGGTCACCTTCAAGGTCTTCGGTTTGATGACCCTGACATTGCTGTTTGCTGTGGCGCAGGCCCGGCTTATGCAACGCCATGCCCTGCCTATCGAAGCCGAGCAGAAGAAGGACGGATAATACGCCGCAGGACGTCATCCTGCTGGACATGCTAAGCTTTTCTCATTGAAAATCGGGGGGAAGATTAGATATGGCTCAACCACGATCTTTATTTGAAAAAATTTGGGACCGGCACTCCATAACCACGAATGAGGCAGGCCAGTCTCTCCTATTTATTGATCGTCATTTCTGCCATGAACTTTCGTTTCATGCGTTCAACATGCTGCATGACAATAACCGTACGGTCCGGCACCCCGAACGAACCTTCGCGATACCCGATCACTACACCCCGACGACCGGTTTAGATGACTCTGACTATGTAGATACCGACACAAAAGCACTCGTTCAAAACCTCATCAGCAACGCAGAGCTCAACAAGCTCAACCTGTTTGGCCTGGGAGATGAACGCCGCGGCATCATCCATGTCGTAGGACCCGAGCAAGGCATTACCCAACCGGGCACAATTATTGTTTGCGGCGACTCTCATACATCAACCCATGGAGCCCTAGGTGCCCTAGCCTTCGGCATAGGCGCGTCGGATGTCAGCCACGTACTGGCAACGCAGACACTATGGCAGCCCAAGCCTAAATCCATGCGCGTCACGGTGACCGGGAAACGCCCCACTGGTGTCACGGCAAAGGATGTTATTCTAACTATCATTGGCCATATCGGCGCCGCGGGCGGCACCGGTCATGTCATCGAATATGTGGGCCCAGCCATTCAAGAACTATCCGTTGATCAGCGCCTAACCGTTTGCAATATGTCGATTGAAGCGGGTGCGCGCGCCGGAATGATCGCGCCAGATGATACTACCTATAACTACTTACGTGGCCGCCCATTTGCACCTCAGGGCGACAATTGGGAGCGCGCTGAGGAATACTGGCGTAGTTTACCGACCGACGAAGACGCCACGTTTGACAGAGAAGAAACATTAGACGCTGCCTCGATCGAGCCAATGGTAACCTGGGGGACCAGTCCGGAAGACGTTTTACCTATCGGCGGCGCCATACCTGACCCAGCACAAGAAACTGACCCCAAGCGTCAGGACGCCTTAAACCGCAAAATGGACTATATGGGCCTCATCCCGGGACAACCGATTTTAGACATCAAAGTTGATCGGGTTTTTATTGGATCTTGTACCAACAGCCGCATTGAAGATCTTCGAGATGCGGCAAGTATTCTTAACGGCCGTACCGCGCGCATCCCGGCAATCATTGTCCCTGGCTCCGGATTAATCCGGGCGCAGGCTGAACAGGAAGGGTTGGACAAAATATTTGAGAGCGCGGGCGTTGAATGGCGCCCGGCAGCCGGTTGTTCAATGTGTATTGGCGTCAATGGCGATTTCGTCAAAAACGAAGAACGTTGCGCCTCAACATCAAATCGAAATTTCGAAGGGCGACAAGGCCGCGGCGCACGCACGCACCTCGTTAGCCCCGCCATGGCAGCTGCCGCCGCCGTAACCGGCCATTTCACGGACGTTCGCAAGATGGAGAAAAACTGATGGAGCCATTTACCTGCTTTACCGCGGTGGCGGTGCCAATGGATCAGGACAACATCGATACCGATCAAATTTTACCAGCCCGTCACCTCATGATGCCTCGCGACGAACGCTATGGTGGCTATGTTTTTAAGGATCTACGACTAGACCGGGACGGCAACGAAATTGACACTTTCATCCTCAATCAAGAAGGGTTTCGGCCATCCCGTATTATCGTTGCCGCCCACAACTTTGGTTGTGGGTCATCCCGCGAAGGCGCGGTCTTTACGCTAGTCGATGCAGGTTTCCGCGCGATTATTGCAACCAGCTTTGGCGACATTTTTTACAATAACTCTTTTAATAACGGGCTTCTTCCCGTCGCATTGCCCGAAGAAATAGTTCAGCTTCTAAGACAGCAACTTCATCAGGGGGATGGCGCTGAAGTGACCGTCGACCTCGAGGCACAAACCGTCACCGGGCCAGATCGATCAGTCTATCCATTCGAAATTGACGCACATCGCCGCAACCGTCTTTTAAAGGGGTTAGATGCTGTCGGGTACACATTGCAGTACGAAGATGACATCACCAGATTCGAAAGGCGGTACAGCGAAGATGCTCCGTGGGAATTGTCTGCAGTGCAACAATAAACCCAGGAATTGAAATCATGAAAACCTTCCTTGTCATAGTATTTTGGATCGCTCTGCTAGGAGGAACCGGGTATGCAGCCTATGAAACCTGGGTCGGTCTCAACGACGTAGAGATTTCAACTCATGGCAAGTTCGCTCTGGCCCTAGGGGTTACCGCCACATTTGCTCTCGGAGCAGGATTAATGTGCCTTGTTTTTTATAGCAGCCGGAAGGGATATGACGCGGACGACCATATTGAAGCCGCGAAGCCGCGCACCAATGACGATTAGTCAGATATTTCAATTCTTACGGAGACGGACGCCAACACCCTGTGAACCGTCGTCAAACAGGAAATCAACGCCCGCAGACTCAAACGCACCCTGCAAGCGTAAAATCGCGGCATGACGTGGCGGTCGAGTCTCATTCTCATAGCGATTGATCGTCGATAAGCCGACGCCTGACGCTCCAGCGAGGCGCGGTTGTGTCCATTTAAGCAATCCGCGGGCCGCACGGCATTGATTTGGTGACATGGTCTTTATCTCTTGCTTTGCCATTGCTCCGAATTCACAAAAAGGGATGTTTTAAATTCACAAAACTCCGATCTATTCTATACTGAGCCTGGAGAATTTAAATCCCAATCACATTGCCGGGCGCAATTTCCAGAGCCACCCTTGACTTCAATTCCGACGTCTCTAGGCTCGCGTCGAAATCAAACAAGGTGATCATCCAAATACTCACCGTACCCTGAGGAGTGTATCCCGTGACGAAATTGCCGGTAACAATGGCCTGTGGCCCTTACGACAGAATGGAAGCGCTTAGTACTGGAACGATCCAGCCAGAAGGTATTGACCTCCGATACATCGCCATTCAATCCCCTCCGGAAATTTTTGCCCGAATGATCAAAACACGCTCATTCGATGTCGCGGAAATGTCACTGGCTCATTACTTAATCTCAAAAATTCGCGGTGACTTTCCCTATGTCGCCATACCCGTATTTCCGTCTCGGGTATTTCGTCACGGCTTTGTTTTTATTAACAAAAATGCCAATATAAAAACTGCTAAAGATTTGGAAGGAAAACGAGTAGGTGTCCAGGAATACCGACAGACCGCCGGGGTCTGGGTACGCGGTATTTTGCAAGACGAGTTTAATGTCGACATGGACTCCATCCATTGGTTCGAAGGAGGCGTGAACACTCCCCGTGCCGAAGATAATGAAATGGACCTCCGCCCCACTAAAGAGTTACAGCTGACAATCATTCCAGGGGACAGATCCCTCAATGAGATGCTCGAAGCAGGTGAAATTGACGCCTATTTCGGTGCCCGTAGGCCTGATGCCCTGCATGAGGGGCAAAACGTCACGAGATTGTTCCCTAATTACCGTGAACTGGAAAAATCCTATTACCAGAAAACCGGTATTCACCCGATCATGCACACATTAGTCATTCGCGACGAACTTTATGCCGAACACCGTTGGGTGGCAGAAGCGCTCTTCAAGGCCTGCGAACAATCAAAAAGCTGGGCTATCGAACAAATGCGGTTTTCGGGCGCTCAACGTCTCATGCTTCCCTGGCTGCATGACGAAATCGAAGAAATGCAGGCGCTGATGGGAGCCAACACATGGGCCTATGGCGTCGATCCTAACCGGGGAACACTCGAGACCTTTATGAAACATTTGGTCGATCAGCATTTCCTCGCAAAGGCTGAACCCATCGACGATTACTTCACGCCAATCATTTCCTGGAGCGAATAGAGCCCTGAACGCAGGCTCTATTCCGCCGCACTTGGCTGAGTCAGAGCAGCTTTGTGATCCGGCAAAATGATTTCTCCGTCATCGACGAGCTTCTGGACGGCATCTTCGACCGCTGTTCCCTTGAAAAAATCCGGGTCCATCTGCACATGAAGTTCGGCAACGTTCTTGAACATAAAGCTGCGGAAATCGTCATCGGTAATCAGGTCCTTCTCGACCAATTCATGTGCTTCAGCGACTGGCAAACGAATGTCAGGGACGTCCCAATGACCGATATCTGAACTAAACAGCGCCTTCAGCTTCACATCAAAATGGTTCAGCTCCGAATTAAATCCAACGGCATTCATTCGGTCATCAGCCTCACATCCGAAATAGAAATTCGGTATGAACAGATCACGGATATCTTCCTCGCTTACCGCCTGACAAAACCGGAAATCGTCCAGGCTGCGATCATCCTCCCAATGGAACGAGAATAAGTTATCGGCGTTCTCGCGGATGGAAATACGCTCCGCCGTCAAATAGTCATTGCCGTATTTCTCGAACATCGCGACCATGAGTTCCACATTAAGTTTAGCTGGGTCCATATGATCTTTGAGGTAGCCGACATTGCGCTTTTCCCAAAATTCACAGAGATCGTTATAGAGCGCACTTGCCCAACCAACGCCTCCTTCAAGAAATCCAAAATTTAGGGTCGGAAACCGGCGTGTCACTCCACCCATGAACATCGACCGACAAAGATGTTCGTTACCAACACCAAAGCTACCAAGTCGGTTATAGACAAAATTATCGGGAGACATGCGCCGAGCCGTGCTTTGTGACCCACCATGACCGGTAATAGCCACACCGAGTTCGACACAGCGCCGCCAGAACGGGTCGTAATCCATTTCACTATCGATCGTGAATGAATGGATTTCCATCGTTTTGTCAGCCAACTCAGGTGCCGCAGCAGCCACCTCCGGTACCGGGCCACGCCACTCACCCGGAATAGACACGGTTTTCAACCCCAGCTCACCGACAGCGAACTCCAACTCGGCGAGAGCTTCTTCTGGCGAATGCATCGGGATCACCGCTGATGCCGTCATGCGATCTGCGTAAGGCCCGAACATATCCGCATAGAGCATATTCAAGGCCCGATGGAGAGTTTGGCGCATTTCCGGTTCTCTGATCTGCTGCGCGCTCAGCCCTTCACTGGTATAGATAAAGGCGAAATCAATTCCAGCTTCTGCAAGCCGTTCATAGTAAAGACCAGGGAGCATTACGGTCGCCCGGTCTATCGTCATCTCTCCTGACGGCGACGCCCAAAAGCCGTTTCTCTGTGCTGTCTTATTTCGGCGTTCCTGACGGGCCTCAAATGCCTTCAATACATCAGGCCCCGCGATCTGCTTTACAAAATCATGCAACGCAAAACGCGCTTCGATGACATGCGCGTCGGCATCAATGATGGGGTAGTCAATAGCGTCACGAATTTTGCTGACACTCTCGACCGGTTCACCGACCTGATACATGTCCTGCCTCCTAAATTATTCTACCAACGATGTCACCATAGTGACGGCCATAAATATAGGACCAAATAAGAAAACGGCGCGGAGAGTATCCGCGCCGTTCTGGTCTCCACCCAGCAAACCGGGAATTGGAAAACTTCTTATTTTTTCTTCTTAGCAGGAGTCTTCTTTTTGCGAGCGGCAGAAGCCCGTGGCTTGCCACCCTTCTCCGTCGTCTTGCCATCGGCAGCACCAACATAAGGTGAGAACACAGGGCGATAGGCCTTCTCATCGATGAACTGACGGATGCCTTCAGCATAGGCATCATGTCCCCGAGCTGCATCACGGATCTTAATTTCTGCACCCTTGGCATTGAGATAATCCGCTGCTGCACGCCAGGACATATCCTGAGTGGCCCGGATCGCATGCTTGGTTGCACGCAACACGTTCGGGTTCTTCTCGAGCAGCTCTTTGGCAAGCTTGAGAGTTTCCTTGCGCAAATTCTTCTTAGGCACGGAATAATTCACCATGCCCATGTTCGCTGCTTCCTTGCCGGTAAAAGTACGACCGGTGCAGGCATAGAACATTGCGTCTCGCTGGCGGAAAAGGTCCGTGACCATTTTGGACACCATGCCACCCGGCAGAATGCCCCAATTGACTTCTGACAGGCAGAAAATCGCATCATCCGAAGCAACCGAGAAATCAGCGCAGATGCAATGAGTGAACGCACCGCCAATGCAAAAACCATTGACCATCGAAATCGTTGGCTTGCTGTACATCCACAGCTTCTCACTGCGCCAACGGCTGTCGGCACTCGCCTTTGCCTTAACTTCCGGCTTGCCATCAGTCTCCCGGAAATACTCCTTGAGATCTTGTCCAGCGCTATAGGAAACGCCTTCACCAGTTAAAATCACCAACTTGGTGTCCGAGTCGGTTTCCAGCAGTGTCATAATTTCCATCATTTCAGCATGAAATGTCGGGCTCATGGCATTGCGTTTTTCAGGACGGTTGAAGGTCACCCAGGTGATCCCATCCTTTTGCTGATCAACTTTTACGCAGCTATATTTCTTCTTAAGCATCAATTTCCTCCCGTTAAAAAACTAATTTCAACGCGCCACGGAAAATGGCACGCCTTTGGTTCACAAAAACACTTACTCTTTTAATCTCTCCGAACGGGCCGTACGTCAACCGCCCGCACTCCTTTTCCTTCTTCAAGGACAATCACCGGATTAACTTCGATCTCTGACAACCATGTCCGATGATCAACAAAAAAGTCTGATAGCGCGACTATAGATTTAGCCAATGCATCGACATCACGAGGCGCTTGACCGCGGAAACCCTCAAGCGCCTTTGCGCCGCGGAGCTCAGACAACATCTCTTTCGCATCCGCCTCATTTATGGGTGCCAATCTCAAGGATACGTCTTTCATCAACTCGACAAAGATGCCCCCCAGCCCAACGACGACGAGCGGTCCAAAATCCGGGTCTTCCCGCACGCCAACCAGCATTTCCAGCCCGTCGACCATTTCCTGGACCAGGAACCCACTAATCTTCTCAGCGCCTATCCTGTTCTGCAGGTCGATTGCCGCATCCCTGACCGCGTCAGCATCCCCTAAACCCAGGACGACGCCACCAGCTTCCGTTTTATGGCTTATTTCGTCAGAAACAATCTTCAGCACCACCGGAAAACCGATTTCGGTTGCCGCTACTGCAGCCCCATCGGGATCGGATGCCACCGTTTGCTTCGGTGCGGTCAGGCCGCGTGCCGACAACACTGCAGCAAGCCTGTCTTCGGATACATTACTGGCTTCACCCGCCACATCAGGCAACTCAGGGAGCCCACGCCGCCGCGCCGCGCTATAGTGGACCAGCGCCTGCATCGAACGCACCATGGTCGGCACACTGAACAAAAACGGCATGCCAGCGCCATCCTGAAACTCACGCAGGCCCGCATCACAATTCTGTGCCATTCGGGTAAAGGCGAAGATCGGTTTGTCCGTGGAGTCTTTAAGCTTGATATAGCTTTCAGGCGTCTTAACGGCATCATCGGCTAGTGGCACGCGGCCTTGCACCGCAATTATATCGACATCGTCATCGGCCGCGAACATTTCACAGAGTTCACAGAAATCCGGCACCTTGCCAGCCAGCGTCGACCCAGCATCCATCGGGTTGTGAACATCGACACCCTCTGGAACGAACTCATCCATTTTCTGAAAGGTTTCGGAGGAAAGTTCCGCAAGTTCTCCGCCTTCATCACCGACTGCCTCGAGGGTCAACCCTACGGCCCCACCACTCGTAGTGACGACTGCCAGCTTGTTGCCACGGGGCAAGCGCTTCTGTCGAAACGCCAAGGCAAAATCCACCATCTCATCAATAGATTTACAACGGGTAATGCCATAGCGGTGACACATAGCATTGAAAACATCGTCATCGACTGCAACCGCACCAGTATGAGTTTTTGCCTGTTCCTTTCCAAGCTCGCTACTGCCGAGTTTCATCAGGATTACTGGTTTCTTCGCTTCAAAGGCGCGGCGTGCCGCTTCCATAAACTCTTTGGGACGACGGATACTTTCGATCATGCCGACAATGATTTCCGTATCAGGGTCATCGACCAAAAAGTTGAGATAATCCGCGCTATCAAGGCCAAATTCATTGCCACATGACATGGCATAAGAAAAACCAAGCCCGCGTTGCGCGGCTTGCGCAAACCAATAGCCCAAAGTACCGCCCGAGTGGAATATACCACCCACCTCGCCTTTAGGGAGGTTCCGCAATCGCGTGGTCGGATATAGCTGAATATCTTGCGGCAAGCAAAACAGACCCATGCAGTTGGGGCCGCACACCGAGAGACCAGACTCTGCGATAATGGCCTTAAGTTCTTCGCCGCGCTCCAGGCCAATCTTTTTACGACCTTCGCCAAAACTCGCGGAGAATATCGTTGCCGCCTTCAAACCGTTATCGACACCTTCGCGGATCATATCGTTCACGAAACGGGCCGGAACAATGACCAATGCATGATCGACGGCTTCCGGTAGAGAGGCAAAATTGGGATAAACTTTCTCGCCCCACAATTCTTCGCGGCGGGGATTGATCAAATAGGTCGGAACCGGAAAGCCCGCTTCCTTGAGGTTATTGAACAGGACACGGGACCAGCCGTCGCCGCCAGTTTCACTGGCTCCAACGATCGCGCTTGATTTTGGTTTTAATAGAGGATCTACGTTACGAAACATGATGCTATCTCGCTAAAATTATCTGACTTAAGCCGCCAATTTTTTTCAGGAAAACCGACCGGGTGATTTTCCATCTGCCACACCGTCTGGCCGCGGCAATCCCTCAAGCGTATGGCACCCATCCCGATAACGACCAATGCCCTGCCCGGTGGCAACGATACGGCCAGTTTCGTCTTTTGCCTCAGCCACCGACATAAACATCGTCCGCCCGCCACCGGTCTTTTTAGACTCAATCGTTACTCGGCTGCCATGCTTTACCGGTAAGATGAAGTTAACAGTCAATGTCACTGTTGCGCCTGACCGATAGTTCCCAGGCACGGCGCAATAGATAGCAGCATGCGCCAGCGCCGTA
The DNA here is from genome assembly GCA_905182615.1 of Alphaproteobacteria bacterium UBA2964. Lineage (GTDB taxonomy): Bacteria > Pseudomonadota > Alphaproteobacteria > MPNO01 > UBA2964 > UBA2964. The sequence goes on from CAJJCG010000084.1 coordinate 15,883, forward strand.
TCAATAACGGTCGACATGCACCCACCATGCAAAACACCTGTACCATTCAGAGTGTGCTCTTCGACATCGAACTCAATCAAGCAGCGATCCAGCTCCCATTCAACAAGACGAATACCGATATTATCAGCAAACGCTGCAAACTCTTTCAGCGTAGGCCGCGCAGGCCGGAGTTCAGGCTTTTCTGTTTTATTAGCCATAGGAACTTTTACTCCCCGTAATCGCGCAAGATCTGGCGCGCCAGAGCCATTTTTAGAATTTCAGTCGGCCCTTCAGTAATGACCATACTGCGCTGGTCACGGAAGAACTGCTCAATGGGTAGGTCCTTGGTGAGCCCCATACCGCCATGAATCTGCATGCAGCGATCTGCCGCCTGAAACGACATTTCGTCACCGAAATATTTGCACATATACGATTCTTTGCGAACGTCCTCACCCTGATCGGCACGCCACGATGCGTTGTAGACCATAAGCTGCAGCTGATGCCGGTTCTGGAACATATCAACCAACATATTCTGCACTGTTTGCCGCGACGACAATTTCGCGCCAAAAGTTGATCGCTGATTGGCATAAGTTGCAGCGAGCTCCAAACAGCGCGTGATAACGCCAACGCCACGAGCACCATGCCGCAAACGGCCCTCCGTCAGCCAGCTTTGCGCGGCACGCATGCCATCACCTTCCTCACCAACGCGCTGAGAAGCTGGGACCCGGACATTCTCAAATAATATTTCCCATGGCCGGTCGGCGATCATCATGTCTTGTTGACGTAGCTTTGTGATACCGGGCGCATCCATATCAACAAGAAACACCGTCAGCCCGCCACGCGATCCTTTTTCCCGGTCAGTAGCCGTTACGATCTGAGCAAAATCTGCGTTACTTGCCCCAGTAATGAAACGTTTATGACCGTTGATAATGTAGTCGTCGCCATCTCGAACCGCCGTCGTCCTGATGCCACCGGGGTCGCCACCCGCTTCAGGTTCCGTCTGACAAAAACAGCTGGTCTTCTCACCTTTGACAACCGGATAGAGAAAGCGCTCTTTTTGCTCATCATTAAGGGAATAAAGAATAGGGCTGACACGGGGGCCGAAAATCGACGCGTTTCGGGCCGGAACAGCAATAGTGCGCGCCATTTCCTCCCACATGACCGCTTTCGATAGATGACCAAGACCGAGGCCACCATACTCCTCCGGCACGTCAAACAACCAAAGCCCAAGGTCCCTCGCCTTTTCTTCCAGTTTTTCTTGGACGCCAGGCAAAAATTCTGTGCCGTCATTGGTTTCACGCTCAATCGGAATGAGCTCAGTATCGACAAACCGCCGAAGGTTATCCTTCAGCATTTGCAATTCTTCCGGAAGATTGAAATCCATCTCTTTACCTCTTGCTGCGATTAAGTTGTTATTTTTATTTGTTGTTATTTGTTTAAATCGACGACGATCCGCCCCCGTGTTTCGCCTTTAAGAATTTTCCCAGCCAATTCAGGCAATTTATCTAAAGACACCACTTCAGTGAGCGCATCCAATGACTCAACAGAAAGGTCTGTCGCGAGACGCTGCCAGGCCGCTTTTCTTTGATCAAAGGGACACATCACCGAATCTATGCCGAGAAGCTTTACACCCCTCAACAAGAACGGAATAACCGTCGAATTCAGATCCACGCCGCCTGCAAGACCGCAAGCCGCTACGGCGCCACGATATTTCATCTGCGGTAGAATTGATGCCAATGTATTGCCGCCCACAGCGTCAACAACGCCTGCCCAACGCTCAGAAGCAAGTGGCCTCTCCGGGACGACATCGAGCTCTTCGCGCGGAATAATTTCGTTGGCACCTATGGATTTAAGATGATCTGCGAGCTGCGGCCGCCCAGTTGAGGCGTGAACCTCGTAGCCACACCCCGCCAGAATACCAATGGCCACACCACCAACACCGCCATTGGCGCCTGTCACTAATACCGGCCCGCTGTCGGGCGTGATGCCATGAGCCTCCAGCTCCATGACAGCCAGCATTGCCGTAAATCCTGCCGTTCCGATGGCCATCGAGCGCTTCTCGGTCATCATCTCAGGCAATGGCACAAGCCAATCGGATTTCACGCGTGCCTTTTGAGCATAACCGCCCCAATGCGCCTCACCGACACGCCAACCCGTTAAGACCACCTTGTCGCCAGCCTTATAACTGGCTGACTCCGAGGATTCGACGGTTCCAGCGAAATCGATACCGGGAACATGGGGGTAGTTTCGAACAAGACGGCCTATCCCCTTGAGAACCATGCCGTCTTTATAATTCAAGGTCGAATGGGAGATAGCGACGGTTACGTCACCTTCAGGAAGCTGATCATCGGTCAGCTGCTGAATTGACGCCGAAACAACTTTTTCCGCTTCGTCGAGAACCAAGGCACGAAATTCATCGGCCATCTTGCATCTCCCTGTCTTCGTTTTCCCCCATTAAAGAGGTTTTCATCTTTTCTAGACCTGTCTCGCCGGAGGGTCAATCTGCGCACCTCGCATTGACAACGGTCAGTCCCACTCCGATCATTAGGCAACAAAAAACATACCGCTAGGGAGACAAACGGATGGAATATCCTCTTTCCGAAGAACACCAACTTTTCCGTGACACAATGCAACGGTTTGTCGACGAGGAGATGATCCCCGTTGAAATGGAGACCTGTGGCGAAGACGGACAGCTTAAGCCCGAATGGCGTGAAAAATATCATGCCCGCTCAAAAGAGCTCGGCCTCTGGAAGATGGAGGTCCCGGAAGAATATGGCGGCGTGGGTGCCGATCTGGTGTCGCTTTGTATTGTTTGGGAACAACTGGGGAGAACTGTCGCCGTCCCAACCCGCGGACTAGGCGGTATCATGGGGCCACAGGTTCGCGCACCGCTTTATGAGCTCAGCGATGAAATGAAGGAACATTATCTCTACCCGGTGCTCAACGGCGAAAAAGAAGCCTGCTTTGGACAGACCGAGCCCGATGCCGGTGGTGATCCCGGGGGCATGCGCACGACGGCCGTTCTCGAAGGCGATGAATATGTCATCAACGGCACTAAGCGATATATTACCGGAGCCGAAGAGGCCGATTTTTGCCAATTGTTAGCGGCAACTGACCGTGAGAAAGGCTCTCGCGGCGGAATCTCAATGTTCCTCGTGGATATGGATTTGCCCGGCGTTAACATCACTACGAAATTCGAGACAATGATGGGCGATTGGCCCTGCGAGATTCATTTCGACAATGTTCGTGTCCCGGTCGAAAAGCGTATCGGCGAAGAAGGACAGGGCTTCGCACTTGGCCAGCGGTTTCTCGCAAATGGCCGACTGAAACACGGTTCACGCGGCGTAGGCACAGCGCAACGTTGCCTCGACATGATGTGCGATTACGCCAAACAACGTGAAACGTTTGGCGAACCCCTGGCAAACCGACAATCCGTCCAATGGATGATCACCGACACCTATGTCGAGCTGCAGGCGGCCCGGCTCATGGTCTATAACGTTGCCGCCAAAGCGGCAGAGGGCAGTATCGACCGAACCGACGGGTTTATCCAAAAAATGTATGCTGATGAACTTGGCTTCCGGGCAGCTGACCGATGCCTCCAAATACATGGTGGAATCGGCCTGACCACAGATTTGCCGATTGAAAAATTCTGGCGCCAGTCACGCAGTTTCCGGATTACAGAAGGCCCGACAGAAATCATGAAGATGGTCATCGCGCGTAATGTTTTGCGAGAATACTGACAGAGGTATCGGCAGAAAGGTCCGTCATGGCGAAGAATCATTTCGACCCGGCGCCCAAACTTACAAACGGCAATAGCGAAAGATAAGATAATGACTAAGGCCCTTACCGATCCACAGGTCCAGCAGTTCAAGGATGACGGGTTTCTCTTTCCTTATGATGTCTACACACCTCAAGAAGCCGCGGGGCTTTGGCAAAAGTTCAATGCGCTAGAAGAAGAACTTGGTGAGGAACCGCAGAATCGGTTCCGGATCAAAGCACAGCTACCCTTTCCATGGCTGTGCGATGTGGTCAGCAATGAAAAGCTACTGGACGCGCTGGAAGATCTCATTGGTCCCAATATCCTGTGCTGGGGCGCATCTTTTTTCACAAAGAAAGCCAACGACCCACGTTTTATTTCCTGGCACACCGATAGTTTTGTCTACGGGTTTGAACCAGCAGAAACCGTTACAGCCTGGCTTGGGTTCAATGACTCTAAAATTGAATCAGGCTGTCTCCGCTACATTCCCGGCTCTCACAAACAAAAGTCGGTACATGAAATCAAACCCGACCCCAATAATCTTGCTGGTCTCGGACAGCACGTGCTGAACGTACCCGAAGAGAAGGCCGTCTTTGCCGAGTTAAATGCAGGGCAGGCCGTTTTTCACCATGAAAGCGTTGTCCATAGCTCAGGCCCCAATGAAGCGAACCACCCACGGATCGGGTTCTCGATCCACTATGTGGCGCCCCACGTAAAGGAAACGCGGTTTGAAGGCGCTACGGCTATGCTTCTCCGTGGCGAAGATAAATACGGTTATTGGGGCGCAGACCCTTTGCCAAAACATGATCTCGACCAGGACTGTATCAATGCGATGACAGACACCCGTGAGAAATTCATGTCGATTACGGCACAAAAAATTGAAGCAGGCGGCAGGAGCTAAAACGTCAGCGAGATAATCTTAATCTCGATAAGACGGGTCGACCCTATCCATCTTGCGCATCAGGGCAGGCCAGGCAGGGTGTTCTTCTGGCGAATTATTATTTGGCCGCCAGCTTTGTTCAGCCGATTTTTGCAGAACATGTTCTGGCGGGATTTCAAGCTCGGCACCACCCGCCATAGCTGCCAATTGAGCCCGGCAGGCCTTTTCGAGATTATACATCAGATAGAAGGCTTCACCGAGGTTACGGCCAAGCGTCAGCAACCCATGATTACGTAAAATCATGGCGAAGTGATTGCCGAGATGTTTGACAATGTTCTCGCGTTCCTCAACATCCACTGTCACGCCTTCATAGTCATGATAGGCGATCCTTTCATAAAAACGGATCGCGCTCATATTGAGCGGCAGCAGACCATTCTTCTGTGACGACACGGCCATACCGGCTTCGGTATGGGTGTGAATGGCACAGGTTATGTCTTTACGGGCACCATGAATGGCACTGTGAATGACATAACCCGCCTGATTGATCCCAAAATCACTCTCCATGAGTTTGTTTCCATCGAGATCGATCTTAACGAGGCTCGATGCTGTGACTTCGTCAAACAACAAGCCATAAGGATTTAGGAGAAAGTATTCTTCGTCCCCGGGAACCCGCAGAGAAATATGATTGGCGGTTACATGGGTCCAACCATAATGCGCCACCAAACGATAGGCGCAGGCCAGATCAACACGTGCTTGCCATTCCTCTTCACTGACCTCGCCGCGAAGCGAAGGAATGTCAAGCGATTGCATTCCGTCTGGCACCATGAAGACCTCCTCGACCGGGTGTTCCGGCCATTATTATAGAATTAAAGCGGTTACCTGTTAGCAACCGCCTTATTCCATCAAGCTTCTACTTTCCAAACAAGCCCTTAATCGACTTGGTGGTATCTTCCATTACTTTACCGGCACCGCTAGCCCCACCTTCGAGCATCTTCTTGGCGCCATCAACCGCGCCTTTAACGGCCTTAACAGCAGTATCCATTCCAACCTTGCCAACGCCGGAAATTTAGCCGCTGATCGAGCTCATGATCTGGCTCGCGACTTCTCCTGACGTGGCGCTTTTTCCTTCTTGCCGATGTCTTCCAGATGAATGGTTCGCAACGATACAGTGATTTCCTTGCCGGCTAACAGACCCGCACTAATCGCCACCTTGCCATCACAAACATAGAGATGATTGATGATCAGCTTCTTGCCGCCTTTATCATCCTTGGCGTCTTTCTTGCCACCAGCGCCCATTTCCATAGCGAACGCTTCGACATTTTTCTGAATGGCGTCAAAATTATCTTTGCCATCAGCGTATTCATACGTGATGTCGGGTCCCGAAGCTCATAGCTTTATCGGCCTTGAAGCCAGCAGGGTTCCCCATTCAAAAACCCTTAAGAGCTGCTTCACCAGTTTGGATCGAAAGATCGACCTTGCTCTGCGTGACCTCGGTTTTTGTCGCCTTGGAGCCAAGCTCTTCAACAACCTGTTTGATCAAATCACCAGCGTTCAAAAATACATAAACGCCACCACCAACCACAGCGAGCAGAATCGCAACAATTCCAACTAAAATTCCCTTTTTCATTTTAACCTTCTCCATTTTGGCAAATGAGCGTGTTCTTCCCCAAAGCCAACCGACGCCAACGGTTTCCGATAAAACCTTTATAATCCTACTACCCTAGCGCGTCGTTCATGATTCTCGGAATGTCACACAATCTTCCCAATGATCGTGGTTTGACTCTCAACCGGGCGCAGTAAATGCTATGGCGATAATTCATCGAAAAATTCAAAAACTGACTAAAATTTACAGGAGAACCCAATGTTCAAACGAATAGATCACGTCGCCCTTGATGTTACCGACATTGATCGCTCCGTCGCCTTTTATGGAGAACATTTCGGCTGCGAACTATACAATGAACAGGTAGTTGCAGATGGAATGCGCATCGCCTATCTCCGCTCAGGCGACACTATTCTCGAACTGGTACATTGCGGTTCTGGGAAGATGAATGGCTTTCATTTTTGCTTTGAGTCGGATGATTTTGATGGCGACGTCGCCCGGCTGAAAAGCTCTGGCATCCCAGTGCTCACTGAACCACATGACACCGGTCCTCGTGAAGAACGCGAAACCGGTTGGCGGCGTGCCGTATTTTCTGGACCCGATGGCGAAGCTATAGAATTCAGAGGATAGCACAATATAAGAGGCTCGAACCTCAAATAGGGAGATAAAAATGGGAATGCTTGATGGAAAGGCCGCGCTCGTAACAGCGGCGGGTGGCGGAATTGCTGGTGCGATTGCCCGCAGATTTGGTGCTGAAGGTGCGGCGGTCTGCTGCGTCGACGTCAATGAGGAAACCGTCGCGAAAACGGTCGCCGATATTGAAGCCGCAGGCGGTAAGGCAATTGCCAGAGTTTGCAACGTCGCTGATGAAGCCGCCGTAAAAGCTTGTGTCGACGAAACAGCCACGATATTTGGCAAGCTGGATGTCGTTGTTAATGCAGCAGCAGCCTCTGAACCGCTTCATACCGTCGCCAATATGCCGCTTGAAGTGTGGCAAGAGGTCTTGGACGTCAATCTCACCGGTATGTTCCTGGTTTCCAAACACGCCATCCCGCATATGCAGGCCGCAGGCGGAGGACAGTTCATCAATATCTCTTCGACATTTGGGCATATCGCCTGGCCGCAACGCCCCGCCTATATGGCAACCAAAGGCGCTGTCCGACAGCTGACCCGCTCTATCGCACTTGATTTTGCGCCAGATAATATCCGCGCCAACAGCATTCTGCCGGGGGCTATCGAGACCAACCGGCTATTGGCCCGCACGCCGACAATGGAACAGGTCCGCGCCAAGATGGTACCGCTGCATCCCATCGGACGTCTCGGACAGCCGGAAGACATCGCCAACGCGGCAGCCTTTCTGGCCAGCGACCAGTCGAGTTTCATGACGGGCTCTGACGTCTTCGTCGATGGTGGCTTCACTGCGGTCTAACACACCAAATCAATCAAGAAATAGGGAGAAAAAAATGGGACGGCTTGAAGGAAAAGTTGCCTTTATCACAGCATCAGGCGGCGCCATCGCAGGCGCAACCGCCCGACTATTTGGTGCCGAAGGGGCCGCAGTCTGCTGCGTCGATATTGTCGAGGAAAACGTTAATCAGGCGGCTACTGATATCAATGACGCTGGCGGCAAAGCCATAGCGATCACCTGCGATGTCACCGACGATGATGCCGTGAGGACCGCGGTAGACAAAACCGTCGCTGAGTTTGGCAAAGTGGATGTCTGTTTTAACGCCGCTGCTTATTCCGAAAAACGCCATCGGCTCGCCGATATGCCCCTGGATATGTGGAAATCAGTTATCGATGTAAATCTGACGGGCATGTTTATTGTTGCTCGCCATGTCATTCCGCAAATGCAGGCAGCGGGCGGTGGCTCCATCATCAACGTCTCATCGATTTATGGCGTCGTTGGGGCCAAGGAACGGCCTGCTTATTGTGCAGCCAAGGGCGGGGTTCGTATGCTGTCAAAATCCATCGCAGTTGATTACGCGGTCGACAATATCCGCGCGAATTCAATTATGCCGGGGCCGATTGAGACGCCACGTCTACTGGCACGCAACCCGTCCATCGAGGCGGTAATCGAACGCCATGGCCCTCGTTTGCATCAAAAACGCCTTGGGAAACCAGAAGAAATCGCCCAGACCGCTTTATTCCTAGCGAGCGACGATGCCAGCTTCACCTCGGGGGCGGATATGATCGTCGACGGCGCCTATACCGCATTCTGATCAGGAGAAATAAAATGGGACGTCTTGAAGGAAAAGTTGCGTTTGTGACCGCCGCGGGCGGCGCCATCGCTGGTGCGACTGCCCGGCTGTTTGCCGCCGAAGGTGCCGCCGTTGCCTGCGTCGATATCGTGGAAGCAAACGTCAAGAAAACCGCTGCTGATATTAAAGCCGCTGGTGGCAAAGCGATTGACATTGTCTGCGATGTTACGGATGAAGACGCCGTGAAATCGGCCATCGACGAAACAGTCTCCGCCTTTGGAAAGCTTAACGTCGTATTCAATGCCGCAGCCTTTACCGACCCGTTATTGCCCCTGCACGAGCTCGATGTCGCTCTATGGCGCAAGACCTTCGACGTCAACATTACCGGTATGTTTATCGTGACCAAATACGCGATCCCCCATATGAAGAACGCGGGCAGTGGGTCGTTTGTCAACATCTCGTCGATCTATGGTGCGCGGGCAGCAAAGAAACGTCCAGCCTATTGTTCCTCCAAAGGGGCTGTCAGAATGCTGTCGAAATCGGTCGCCGTTGATTACGCGGAAGACAATATTCGCGCCAACTCGATCCTGCCGGGACCCATTGAAACGCCACGCTTACTCGTCGCGAACAAGAACATGGATGATGTCATCAACCGCCACCGGCCACATTTGCCCGCAGCACGGCTTGGTCAGCCTATGGAAATCGCTAAAACGGCGGTATTCTTGGCTAGCGAAGAATCGAGCTTTATGTCCGGCAATGACTGCTTCGTGGACGGCGCCTATAATGCGATTTAGCTAATCAAGGTCAGTATCAAACGCGACCGTGGCTATTTCGGTAAAACGCAGTTCTCCGCGAAGTCTTTGACTTCTTGCGGTGTCCGCTGCCCTTTATCCTTGTTTTTGAGTTACTGGCACCATTCATTGCTACCAACGGCGGGGGAACACGCGGTCACGAACAATAATCCAGCGTCAGTTATAACCGTACCCAGCTTGGTCATTTCCATAGGTAATCGCCAACTAAACTAAAAGTACTACAACACACGCCCAGATAAAGCGCTGAGCCGATTCAGTCAAACCTTGCGGCGGGTTTTCAGTCGTCCAAAAACTTAAACCGCCACGTATCGCCATCACCCACGACGTGACCGGCTGTTGGTCCGGGGAAATGGGCGGGCAACACCACCGTGTCGGTGTCAGCAACGGAGTCCAGCACCTCGCGGCGCGTACGCGCAGATTGATCTGCGTCCCAACAGAAACAGGATGACCAATCCGGTTCGATGCATTGCAACGCGTGATGCATCATATCCCCGGAGAACAGCCCTTGTTTTCCACCAGACTTAAGATTGACGCAGACATGGCCCGGGGAATGACCGGGGGTTGGCGTCAACCAGATGGTGTCATCCAACATAAAATCGTCATCAACCAGCATCGCCTGCCCTGCCTCAACAATCGGCTGACAGTTCTGCGACCAGACATTGCCAGGGGGATGCGCACCCTTTTTGGTTTCCTCTTCCCAGGTCTCATATTCCTTGCGGCTAAAAATATATTTTGCGTTGGGAAAAGTTGGCACCCATCGGCCATCAATCAGGCGCGTATTCCATCCGCAATGATCAATGTGGAGATGGGTGCAAAAGACATAATCGATATCTTCAAAACTTAATCCGTTGGCTGCCATGCCATCTAGCCAAGGCTGTTTCGGAAAATCATGCGGCGGACCGTAGCCCTTGTCTTCCCCGAGGCAGGTATCTATCAGGATCGTGTGGTGCGGCGTTTGCACGATGTAGGTCTGATAAGTGATGACCAACATGTTCTGGACCGCATCGTAAACATACGGTGCCATCGTCTTCAGATGCGCCAGCGCGGTCTCTTTGTCACATGTCGGATACATGATTTCGGGGGGCCGCCACGGACCATCTCGTTCGACAACACTCGTGACAGTAACATCCCCAAGAGTAAGTGGTTTCATCTGCGAATTCCCCTTCTAAACGATTTCGTCGATCACCGGATTGGACAGGATACCAATAGAAGGACAGTCAATCTCTACGACATCACCGGGTACCAGAAAGCGTGGCGGATCGAAGCGCGCCCCTGCCCCCGTTGGAGTTCCTGTGGCGATAACGTCACCCGGCTTGAGATGATAGAAGCTTGAGAGATAGCTGATGAGATAGGCAAAATCGAAAATTAGATGGGCTGTGTTGTCCTGCTGACGAATTTCACCATTCACTTCGGTTTTGAGATCAAGATCGCCATAACCGGCGAATTCATCTGCCGTAACCATCCACGGCCCAATTGACCCCGTCTGCTCAAAGTTTTTTCCCTGAGTGATATTGAAGGTTCCATGACGCATCCAGTCGCGGATCGAGCCCTCATTGAGCAAAGTTAGCCCGGCGATATAGGACAATGCATTCGCTTCAGGAATACGCCTTCCCGCCTTTCCAATCACAATGGCAATTTCGCCTTCGTAATCGAGCTGCTCAGATTCCGGTGGCCGGACGATTGGCACGTTATGACCAACGAAAGAGCCAGGACTCCGCATAAAGACGTTGGGATATTTTTTCTTCTCAACCGGCTTTTCATATTCGGCGCTACGATTGCCGTAATTGACCCCGATACAGATATATTTTTCGGCGTCCGGAATCGTCGGGAGTAACGTCACCTCCGCCAGGTCGTAATCTGCGATGGCGTCCTCTGCCATATTTCTGGCGATTTCAACAGCATCGGCAGCAAGCAAACCACGAAGGCTGCGGATCGCATCGATTCCGAAACCGAGATCGACAATCTTGTCTTCTTTGACAGCGCCGAAGCTCTGTCGACCATCAATTTCAAAACTTGCCAGCTTCATGATACCTGTCTAGCTCCTTGCCGGGAGAACATTCCCATCAATCAGTTGCGGCCAATCTCCCTCGGCTACCGGTTTACCAATTTCTTCCCGCCTGACCATCCACGGGCGGGCGGCTTCAGGCGGTATACTGTCATGATGCAAGGGTTCCCAATCGGCGCTGATAAAATCTGAATCAAAGCCAGTTTCGATCAACCCACCAGCGGGGTTCAAGAAATACCAGAACCACCCAGATCCGAAATAATGCCGCCCCGGACCAAGTTGAGTCTGCCAGCCCTGCTCTTCCATATGCGTGCCGCATTTCAGAACTTCATCGCTGTCTCTAACTTCATAGGCGACATGCTGGAACCCAAAATTATTGCCACCATTTTCAAAAAACAGATTGTGATGATCATTAGAGCTGCCGCACCTCATGAAGAAGTTTTTGCCCAACAACGACTCTGTGAGTTTAAAACCCAGGCGGTTGAGATAAAACCCTGCCGCTGCCGCGGTATCTCCCGGTGCCCAGTAGACCGCATGGAACATGCGTTTTTGCTTTACCGGCCCGCGAGCAAAAACGTCGGCCCGTTCATCAATCCTTGCTGCATTGCCCACGGTATTGCTATCGGGAAAGTCCAGAGGCTTGATAGCGCGTGTCGTAACGCTAAAACCAATCCGATAGCCAAGGTCATCATAGCTGTGCAACCCGCCTTCTGAATCGACAGTTACCTCTCTGTCCTTGGACAGCTCCGCACCGATAGCCTCCAGCGTGTCCTTATCGGCAGCCCCCCAAATGACTTCGCGTGCTGTAGACCCTGGCACCGAGGAAGGTGGCAGACTGTCATCATCAATTCGGCGAATATGGACAGAAGTGTCGTCGGGGAGCTTGAAATCAGAACCTGTTGTGCCAATTTCAACCAGTTCCAGCCCCCAATCTTCCTGAAACCGAGTCGCCGCCTCTACGTCTTCTGCACCATAGGTCACGGATTGTAGGCCAACGATATTCATGAACTTTTCTTCTCCCTGCTATTGCAGGGATGTATCGAGGTATTTTTCAATCTTTGCTTCGTCGACATCGATTCCGAAGCCCGGACCATCTGGCACAACGACGCAACCATCTTCAAGCACGAACGGTTCGGCGATCAAGTCATCGATATAGTAGATCCCGCCAACATTGCCGCTTTGCGATTCCGCCGGCGTGGAGACCGGGACGACACAGGAAAGAGTCGCCGGAATAGCTGCCGCCGCAAGATGGATATTAGCGAGATTACCGACACCGGTTTCGACTGACCCATTCACATTGCAGAGGAATTTGGCAGCTCGTGCTGCTGCCGCAACCTCCATAGCGCCGTAGAGCCCACCTGGTTTGGTGGTATAGATAGATACAATATCAGCGGCCTTCTTCTCAAAGATCTCCAGCACATCCCGCGCATACCAGGCGCTTTCATCCGCCATAACCGGTGTTTCGAGGACACGCGTTACCTCTGCGAGGCGATCAATGCCTTCTACTGGTTGCTCTGCATATTTGAGACGAAATGGTTCCATCTTACGGATAATCCGCACGGCATCGCGTGGCGTGGCATAGCCACAATTCGCATCGACGCAGATATCCATCGCATCACCCACTGCTTTTCGGACGCGGCTAACGATTTCGACATCCCGGTCGGGATCAACGCCAACCTTGATTTTGATTGTTTTGATCCCCTCGTCAGCGACCTTCTTGCATTCCTCTACAGCCAGGTCGATTTCGAGCAAGCCAATTGAATGGGTCACAGGGACCCGGTCACGCACCTTGCCACCGAGCAATTGCCAGACTGGGACACCGACTGTGCGTCCGGCCAAATCGTAGGCGGCAATATCCATAGCGGCTTTTGCATAGGGATACCCTTTGATGATGGCATCCATCCGTTGATGCAAATCGGCGATATTACCAACCTCACAGCCAATGACCGACGGGGTCAGGTATTTTTCTACAACAAACTTTGTTGTACCCGGCGACTCGCCGAAGTAACGCCCGTAATCGCCACCCCAATCCTTAAGTGCCGGCGCTTCACCCCAGCCAACGACACCATCATCACTGTGCATCCGCACCAGAATGTAGCCGCCGATAGGTTCAGTGAGGCCCGTCCATTTGTGCTCACGCCGAGTCGGGAGAGCGACATGAATAACATCAACCTGTTTGATAGCGGGCATAAAACCATCCTGTTCCTTGAATTTGAAACGAAGTCTGGTCAGTCGACTGAGACCTGTCAAACGGGTGTTCGCGACACTTCACCGAATCCCATGAGATTAATCGCTTATACGGGGTTTTCTTTGCGCTCATTCGACGACACTATAAGGTATCATGAGACTCTATCTACAGCCGAAATCCGTAGACGAGGCTGTACAAGCCCTCTCCGAGAATAGTCTATACGTCCTGGCGGGCGGCACTGACTATTATCCAGCGCACGTTGGCAAGCCGTTGGACGACGACATTCTCGACATCACCGGCATAACGGACCTCCGAGGTATTACGGAGAACGACGATCATTTTTATATTGGTGCGCTAACTCGCTGGACGGATATCATCGAAGCCGGGATTCCGGATTATTTCGATGGGCTTAAGCTGGCGGCACGCGAAGTCGGCGGCGTCCAAATCCAAAATGCGGGCACCATAGCGGGAAACATTTGCAATGCGTCCCCAGCGGCTGACGGTATCCCACCACTATTGTCGCTAAACGCAGACATCGTTCTCGCCTCTACTCGCGGCAAGCACTCTATGCCACTCGCTAAGTTCATCATGGGCAATCGCAAAACTCGCTGCGCCAGCGATGAAATTGTAACCGGTTTCCGGATTCCCAAACCTGGACACCCCGCGACATCGACATTTTTGAAACTCGGGGCCCGAAAATATCTGGTCATTTCCATTGTGATGGTCGCTGCCGTCATCGAAAACGATAACGGAAATGTTGGCGCCGTTCGGATCGCGGTTGGGTCCTGTTCCGCCGCCGCAAAAAGACTACATATGCTAGAAAGGTCACTCGCCGGGCAGCCCATTAGCTCAGGCATCGGTGACCTCGTTACAGAAAGCCACTTAAACCAGCTATCGCCAATCGATGATGTCAGGGGTAGCGCCGATTATCGGCGCGATGTAGCCCTAACATTAGTACGACGAGCTCTTGAAGAATTGGTTGCTAGCGCATGACTGAAATCAACTTCTCCCTGAACGGCAAGACAACCACCATCGAGGCCAACCCCGTCCGACGGCTCGCACATGTACTGCGCGATGACCTCGGGTTTACCGGCACCAAGATTGGCTGCGATGCTGGTGATTGCGGCGCCTGCACCGTCCGCATCGATGGGCGTCAGGTTTGTGCCTGCCTCGTTCCCATCGCGCAGGCAGATGGTACGGAAGTCATTACCGTTGAAGGTTTGTCAGAAACCAATGGCCTCAGCCCCCTACAGGAAGCATTTCATTTATATGGCGCCGCGCAGTGCGGCATCTGCACGCCGGGCATGCTGATGGCCGCAAGCGATCTGCTTGACCGAAATGATAATCCCATCGAAGAAGAAGTCTATGATGCTCTTGGCGGCGTGCTGTGCCGCTGCACTGGTTATCGAAAAATTGTCGATGCTATCCTTCACGTCGGAAATACCGCCGAGGCCAATATCATTGAGCCCGCAGTCGGCGAAGCAGTTGGTGCGCGCGCAGCAAAACTCGACGGCAAACAGAAGATTACCGGTACGGAGCTGTACGGTGCCGATGAAGCACCAGCGGATTCTTTATGGCTTCGCGCCGTTCGTTCCCCCTATTGGCGGGCCACATTTATCCTTGGCGATTTTGGTCCCTTAAAAACCAAACACCCTGGGCTGACTGATGTTCTAACCGCGAACGACGTGCCCGGTCTCAACGGGTTTGGTATTTACCCCGATGTCAAAGACCAACCAGTCCTTGCTGACGGCTTTGTTCGCTATCGCGGCGAAGCTGTGATTGCCCTGGTCGGCGACGCAGCAACCATCGCCTCAATCCAGGACAGCGAGCTGCCGATTTCGTGGCAAGAACAGGATCCGGTTCAAGGGTTTGGGCCACCAGTTGCCGATGCGGCACCGCAACTCCACAAAGACTACCCGAGCAATATTCTCGCCAACGGCATAACGCTTAAGGGTCATATTAAAAACGGTTTTGTAGATAGCACCGCCGTCTTTGAAGAATCCTTCGCAACGGGTTTTGTGGAACATGGCTATATCGAGCCTGAAGCAGGTTGGGCCCGACGTGTAGGGGATCGTATCGAAGTGACGGTTACGACCCAGAGCCCCTACATGGATCGGGACGAAGTCGCGATCATCATGGGGCTCGCCCCGGAAAATGTCCGCATTATTCCTACTGCCTGCGGTGGTGGGTTCGGCGGCAAGCTCGATCAAACTGTACAGCCCCTCGTTGCCATCGCAGCCTGGAAACTCAACAGACCGGTCCGGTGTACGTTCAACCGGCTTGAGAGCATGGCAGCCACGACGAAACGACATCCATCACGGATTACGGCGCGATATGGCTGCTCTGACGATGGCAGGCTGCAAGCATATGAATTCAATGGCGATTTTAATACTGGGGCCTACGTTTCTTGGGGTCTAACTGTTAAGGATCGCGTACCGATCCATGCGACGGGCCCCTATTTCGTACCCAATGTCAGTGCAAAATCACGCGCTTTCTTCGCGAACGAGACTCCCGCTGGTGCCTTCAGAGGTTTCGGTGTTCCACAGGTAGCCATCGCCCACGACGCCCTGATGGATATGATGGCAGAAAAGACTGGCATCGATCCGCTGGAGTTCCGCCACATAAATGCCATTCGTAAAGGACAGGAAACAGCAACAGGACAAAAGCTCGAAAGTGCCGGGCTCGATCAGTGCCTCGACGCGTTGCGCGATGACTGGCAGGCATGGCGTGCCGACGCAGAGGCTCACAATGCCACCAACAAAACCAAGCGCCGGGGCGTTGGTGTCGGCTGCATGTGGTATGGCTGCGGCAACACCTCAATCGCCAACCCCTCCACCATGCATATCGGTCTAACGGCGGATGGCACCGTGACGCTCTACTCCGGTGCCCAGGATATCGGCCAAGGAACCAATACCACGATGATGCAGGCAGCAGCGGATAGTCTCGGAATTGGCCTCAATCAATTGAACCTTGTTTGTGGCGATACCGACCTCACCGCAGATGCCGGGAAAAGTTCCGCATCACGGCAAGCCTACGTTTCAGGCAATGCTGTAAAGATAGCAGGCGAAGATCTGCGCGGTCAGATTCTACGACTAGCCAATGTTGGCGAAAACGCATCGATTGAATTTGGGTCGGGAACACTGGTTGTCCGCGAAGGGGATACATCGCGTGAGATTGACCTGTCTTCTTTGCCGAAGACGGAAATTGGAGAAGTATTACGGGGTGAAGGCTACTTTGATCCGCCCACCGAACCGCTTGATGAGAATGGGCAAGGCAAACCCTATGGTACCTATGGTTTCGCGGCCCAAATCGCCGACGTCGAAGTTGATGTTGAATTGGGCACAGTGAAAGTCCTGCGCATAGCGGCTGCTCACGATGTCGGTCAGGCATTGAATCCGCAGCAGGTTGAGGGTCAAATTCACGGCGGCGTTGCTCAGGGACTAGGGTTCGCGCTGATGGAAGAGTACATCCCGGGCCGTACAGAAAATTTGCACGATTATTTAATGCCAACAATTGGTGATATTCCCAACATTAAGACCCATATAATAGAAGACCCCGAACCGACTGGACCATGGGGCGCCAAGGGCATTGGCGAACCTGCACTCTGTGCGACAGCACCAGCTATCTTTGGTGGCATTTATCAAGCGACCGGCGTTCGGGTCACGCAGGCACCCTGTACCCCCGATAGATTAAGGGCCGCCATTTTGAGTAATAAGGCGTAAATTCGGAGAGCCCAATGTTAGTTCGACCCTTAATCGCAATAGCCGTGGCAGCATTCCTGATCGCACCGGTAGTTGCCCAAGATCACAAGATGCCAATGCATCATCCTTCCGCTGACAAAATGGCGCACAAATCGATCATGCTAGAACAGCCTTGGGCACGGGCATCAATTGGCAAAAATGGTGCCGCGTATGTGACGGTCATCAATCATGGAAAATCGGCCGACAATTTAATTGGCGTCGAGGCAAAGGTTGCTAAACGTGTCCAGTTACATACCCATAAGAATGACGGTGGGATCATGCGGATGCGCCATATCAAAAGCATCCCTGTACCCGCAGAAGGCTCAGTGACTCTTAAACCGGGCGGTCATCACATCATGATGATGGGGTTAACGCATAAGCTCAAAACGGACGAAGAATTTCCTCTGACGCTGGTCTTTGAAAAGGGCGGCAAAGTGAAAGTTCAGGTCAAAATCAAACATGCCGGGGCGCTGAGCGGTTCTTCTTATCACCAGAAAGGCCACGGCGAAAACAAGATGAAGCACTAACGCTTTAACTGTCGAGAATTGAGGCGACGAGCGCTTCACCAAACCCACTTGTTGTACAACTGCCCCCAAGGTCAGATGTTCGTGTTGATTCGGAAACGAGCAGCGCATCAGTCTTTTCCGCAAGAAACCGTCCTGCCTTCGTCAGCTTGACGTCAACATGTTTGGCGCCCAGGTGATCCAGCAACATCGCCGTCGAATGCACCATCGCGACAGGGTTGGCGATATTTTGTCCCGCAATGTCAGGGGCCGAGCCATGCGCCGCCTGTGCAATCGCGTGATCATCACCAGCGTTGAGCGATGCCGCAAGTCCAAGACCTCCAGCAAGTTCCGCAGCCTCATCCGATAAAATGTCACCAAACATATTTGTTGTCACAACGACATCGAACTTTTCAGGAGATCGAACGAGGAGCGCCGCCATGGCATCAACGATTACCTTGTCGACAGTGACATCGGGATAATCCACAGACACAGCATCAACCTGATTCAGGAATAGACCACTGTAATGGCGCAATACATTGGCTTTATGGACAGCCGTAACCCGCTTGGTACGACGCATGGCGAGCTCAAAGGCGGCGACTGCAATGCGCCGGCAGCCTTCTGTTGTCGCCTTGCCAACAGCAAGAGCGACATCGGGAGTCGGCATAAACTCGCCGGTTCCGACCGCCATATTACGGTCTGCGTAAAACCCTTCAGTATTTTCGCGAACAATGATGAGGTCCATAGCAGAAACATGCCCCGGGACTCCCGCGCGAATTTTGCTAGGTCGGATATTGGCATATAGATCAAATTGGGTACGAAACCACGCCGATATATTGATCCCGCCCTCTGCCGTCGACGGATAATCTTCTGTCGATGCTGGCCCCAGGACGACGCCATCTGCCTCCCGGGCTTTAGCCGCCACCTCGTCGGGAATCGTCGTGCCGATGGACTTCAGGGCCGCCAGACCGGCTTCCTGCCGATCAAGTTCAAGCCCCAGTGAGAAACGGCGATCTAACGCCTGTAACGCGGCATCAGCCACTGAAATAATTTCAGGCCCGATTCCATCGCCCGGAAGAATTAGGATATTCATGATCTATGTACGCCATATGAACTTGAAAGGTTCTTGTTGGTAATGGAACCGGGCAAAGACAATCAAGTAGAAAGGGATAAATTAATGCTTCTCGATCAAAAGAGATAGCAATGGAGCTTAGTCCGCAGACGGCGACTTATTTTACAGTTTCTCGTAATAGGCCATATCAGACCCGGCATATCAGTCCGCGCTGAGATACCCTGCAGCTTAATCCATCGCTTTTTGGGCATGGTATTGGAGGCTCCATCTGCATTGCCCATATAGGTTAGCAACGTCGTTACGGTCCACTCTTTCTCAATTCTCTCACAAAACAGCTCGTCCAAAAACGATTAGATGTCGGCACAAACGTTACAGTAAGGTTCCCGACAGCACGCGTTGTTCGTAAATCCACGGAGAAACTTTAAGTCGCAAAAATCGATTTCTTGGGCTTCTTGCGCTTACGCCGTTTTCCGAGCTCAGCTGCTTTTTCAGCATCCAGGCGGGAATGCCGGACAAAACTCTCTCGATGTTCCGATGCATTGCCGTATTGACTCGCGAGTGTCATCGCGCGCCGAAGATAAAGACCTGCGTCATATTCATCCGTAAAGCCGATGGCCCCATGCATTTGAATGACCGATTTTGTCACCGACAAAACCGCTTCAGACGCCCGAGCCTTTACTGCGGCAACCATCGCCCGGCTACCATGCCCTCCATCTACAGCATTACAAACCTGATAGAGCAGTGACCGCACAAGCTCTATCTGAATATGATCATTTACCGCACGGTGTTGCAGGGCCTGGAAACTGCCGATAGGACGACCGAATTGCTCTCGGGTCTGCATATATCCAACTGCGAGATCAAGTGCCTGCTCCATAACACCCAGCATTTCTGCGGAGACACCTAACATAATCCGGATATATATATCTGCGGCAAGTTTTTCACCTTGCTTTACACCCGCTATCAGAAGCTCATCCGCCATTAACGTCACTTCGGCGAAGTCGATCGTACCATGTGCTGTACCATCGACCGTTCGAGAAGCGTCGACGGTTATGCCAAAAGTATCCCGAGGAACAATAATCAGAATAGTACCATCAGACGTATTGGCATCTACCAGGAACCCGTCGGCTACTTCTGCAAATGGAATGCCTGTCCGTGTGCCCGTTAGCTGATAGCCATAATGATAATGTTCTGCAAAAATTCGCTCACGTTTTGCAGCCGGCACCGTAGGGTCTTGTAGCACTGGGATAAGTATATTTTTGCCCGACACGAGGCTGTTCAGCGCTTGCTCGGTCCCTGCACCTGTTGCCGCCCGCCCGGTCCCGACTGCGCGCGCACTAGCAGCCAACGCCGCCACAGGTTCGGTTACAAGGCCTCTTCCTGCCTGTTCCAAGGCGAGGGCAAGATCAGTAATTCCTAATCCCAGACCGTCGGCTTTTTCAGGGACCATCAGAGACAGCCACCCCGCTTCAGCAATAGTCTTGAGACGCCCCTTATCAAACCCAGATTCAACGTCACGAAGCTTCCGGTGCGCGTCCGGCCCGCCATAACGCTCGACGAGCTTCTCGGCACTCTCTTTTAATAGCTTTTGATCATCGTTTAGGACGAGTTCCATTGTTTTAACCCTCGGTCTGCCGGCTAAGGACCACCAAAGCATCGAGCGCATAAGCCCCATCACCAGACGACAGCGCCACAAACGGATTAATATCCAGCGATTCAATCGAGTCCGAGTTATCGGCTGCCATCTGCCCTATTGCCACTAATGCATCAATAATGGCTTCCCTGTCGTAAGGGCCATCACCACGATAACCATCGATAATTCGACCCGCCCGTGTCTCATTGATCATACGACCAGCCCGTACCCGACCAAAGCCCGGGCTACAAAAGGACACATCTTTAATCAATTCCAGCCAAATGCCTCCTAGCCCAAACATGACCACAGGCCCCATCTCCGGATCGCGTTGAATGCCAATGACTAATTCTAGGCCGTTCGTCATCGACTGGGCGACTAACCAACCCTCTAGTTCAATAGACGAATCGTAACTGGCGACGTTCCTACCGATGTCATTACAAGCCTGTTCGACCGCCGCATCATCTTGCAGCCCCAGGATGACCGCACCGGCATCCGATTTATGGGTCATCGCTGCCGCTACACCCTTAACGACAACTGGGTAGCCTATATCATCAGCTATCCGAGCAGCCTCCTCAGGAGTCTTCGCAAAGCCTTCCCGAGGCAAATTGATACCGTATGAGGAGATCAAACTTTTAGAGTCCGGCTCACTAAGAGCGAACGGATCAGCAGATGACACTTTGGCAAGTGCCGCCTCTACCAAATCCGATGGCTTACCAAAATCAGGTGGTTGGCTTTGTCCTGCCTCGCGTATGCGATCCCGGTAGGTAAAGGCAGACCTAAGCGCCTTGAATGCACGATTTGGTTCACTAAGTACCGGGATTTGGGGAAACTGCTTGCGAGCTTCGCGGCTAAACGCCGTCAAATCAGCCGATGCCGGCGATATAAGCCCTATCGGCTTACCACCCTTATCCAGAAAACTCTCCTGAAAACCCTTCATCGTATCCAAAACGCGTTTGGTTCTCCTTTTGTTGGCGTCATTAATTCCTTCACTAGGGGGTAAATCTTCCTGAAATAGTATAGTGCCTATATTGGGGTCGTTCTGAATAGCGGTGACCATCTCAACAATTGATTCCAGCTTTTGGTTCATAAAACCTGCCGCATCTAAAGGATTGCTGACCCGCAGATCTTCACCGAGAATTTCCCTAAATTTTGCAGCTGTCTCCGGAGCAAATTCAGGGAGCGGCACGCCATGACGATCTGCGGCATCAAGGGATAACCCTCTAACGCCGCCAGAATATACCAGAACGCCTACATTATCGGTTTCAGGAATTCCTGCATTCACCAGTAACTCGATCAAATCAACAGCAGCATCACCACTTTCCACACGAATAACGCCGGCATCTCCAGCAACAGCATCAAATGCTTCTACTGCGCCTGCCATAGACCCTGTATGGGCCAATGCCGCTGCACGCCCGCCTTCGGACACTCCCATCTTTAAAGCGACAACCGGTTTCCCGGCGTCACGCGCCCGGCGGCACGCCGCAAGAAAATCCTGCGGACGCCGAACAGCCTCGATCAGGCAAAAAATTACTCGGACATCAGGGTCGTCGACAAAATAATTGATATAATCCGCCGTCGCGAGGCCTACCTCATTACCACTCGTGACGATGTATCCAACGTCAATGCCACGATCAATGAGCGTGCGCCCTATTCCCGGCGTGGTGGTTCCACTTTGTCCAACCATGGCGACCGGGCCCTGAACCAGCTCACGGATGCGGTCGTCTGGAAGACACAAAGAACGACCACGGGCGGACATACTGCCGAGACAGTTTGGACCACAGACCGCAAGACCGGTTTCGTCGATAACGGACCGCAGTTCCTCTTCCAGCGCTATGCCTTCTTCCGTTCCAAGCTCGGAATACCCCGCGGCATATACGGTCGCACTTCGTGTCCCCATGTCTGCCGCCTCGCGCAGGATGCCACGGACCGAAGCAGCGGCGCGCATCACCACCAGATGATCAGGAACTCCCGGCAAATCCGATAAATCTGCATAGCAGGGGACACCCCAAATCTCTTTGAATCGAGGGTTTACCGGCCAGACAGGCCCGTCAAATTCAAACCGCTGGTAATTCGCGAAGATGCGCGCAGTCCAATCCATCGGGTTCTCCCGTGCTCCAAGAATAGCAACGCTTCGTGGATTCAACAGAGCTTCAACCTTGCTGGCAGACCCTCCTCCCATATTCTTATCTTTCTTCTATCCTTATTATTTCGATCTTCGCGCAGGAAACCTCTGTTTGCAACGGCCCACCGGCCATTGACAGCGACCAATCTCAGCGTAGGCTAAATCAATGGAGAGCAACAAGCCGGACCAAATAAATGATTAATCCTCTGGCAAATAAGGACATCGCCATCATCGGCTACGGTGAAGTGAAAAATGTCCGCCGTTCAGGCCGCACGACATATGACGTAGCTGCTGAAGCAACTTCCAATGTATTGGAATATACCGGTCTCGGCACTAAAGACATCGACGGCATGGCAACCGTCTTGCCCTCCAGTGAAGCGGGCAACAATTTTTGGTCAAATTATCTGGGTGATCATCTGGGGCTCCAAACATCATGGACGCAAACCACCGACATAGGCGGCGCCTCAATGCCAGGCAATGTTGCCCGTGCAGCCGCAGCCATTCAGTCAGGATATTGTGAGACCGTCCTGTCCATTGCCGCAGCCACGCCCACGACCCGCCGCGTAGATGACCAGCGCTCCTATCGGTCAGAGTTCCGTAACCCGACAGGTATTCAGGGACCTCCGGGGGCATTCGGACTCATCATGCATCGCTATATGCACCAATATGATCTAAAATTTGAAGCGCTTGGTAAACTGGCCGTCGCCCAACGCAACGGTGCCGTCGTAAACGAGTATGCGGTGGAAGGTCTTCGCAAGCCAATGACGGTTGACGATTACCTCAATGCCCGGATGGTTTCCACACCTCTACGTTTACTTGATTCCGTAATGCCATGTGACGGCGCAAACGCGATCATCATCACCACGACCGAACGCGCTAAGAAGCTCGGTGTCAAAAATATGGCACACCCAATTGCGTATTCGGAACTGACAAATTTCAACGTTCACGAACAACTGCCCGACATCACAGAAACAGGATTTAGCATTGCCGGGCCACACGCGCTGGGAAAGGCGGGCATGTCGCCTGACGATATTGACATGTTCCACCCCTACGATGATTTCCTTATCGCTGAAATGCTGCAGCTGGAACAGATAGGTTTCTGTGGGCGCGGTGAAGGGTCAGAGTATCTTTTATCAACCGATATTTCACCGACTGGAAAACTGCCTATCAACACAGGAGGCGGACAAATATCGGCGGGGCAACCTGGACTCGCCGGCGGACAGATGAATATCATTGAAGCTCTCCGACAACTCTTTAATGAGGCAACCGACCGGCAAGTACCTAACCCGTCGACGGCGATGTGTACCGGGATTGGCGTTATCCCCTACGTCCGCAACTGGGGCTCAAGCGCCGTACTCATTCTGGAGCGAGGATAATGGCAGAACGTGAAAAGCGGCCACGCCCGGCCCCAACACCAACGAATATTACGCAGCCATTCTGGGATGCCGTCAATGACCACAAATTTTTGCTTCAATACGATCCAGAGGCTGATAAATATCAGTTTTATCCGCGCGGCATAAGTGTTCATACCGGCAAGCGCAATCTCGAATGGCGGGAAGTAACAGGCAAGGGGACAGTGTATTCCTATACCGAAACAGTTATCCCGGCGCGTGGTTTTGAAGGGGAAGAACCCTACCTAATTGTGGCCGTGGATTTGGAAGAAGGTGTCCGCCTGATGAGCCTTCTGCATAATAGCGCAACTGAAGATGTTAAAATCGGTATGGCTGTAAAATTGTGCTGGGATAAGTTAGATGAAGAATTTGAATATTTCGCTTTCGAACCGGACCGGTAACCGCCCATGAGTTCTATCAGCTTCCTCGTCGACAGCCCTCAAGACGCGAAATTCAGAGCAGAAGTTAGCGCCTGGATGAAAGAAAATTTGCCAGAAGAACTCCGCGGCTGGTCTACCCGGCCACCACGCGAGATGATCCAACCATGGCATTTCAAGCTCTATGAACGAGGTTGGATTGCGCCGCACTGGCCGAAAGCATTTGGCGGTATGGAGGCCAGCATCTCGGAGCAGCTTATCCTGCAAGAAGAGTTGGGACGCGCAGGAGCGCCAATCTTGTCACGTCAGGCTTTGGGACATATCGGTCCGATTTTGATGCATCACGGGACAGATACTCAGAAGGAAGATCATCTTCCAAAAATGTTATCAGGCGAGGTCATGTGGTGTCAGGGATATTCCGAACCGGACTCAGGATCTGATCTTGCCAGCCTCAAAACCCGAGGCGAGGTCGATGGTGACGAGTTGGTTATTAATGGCCAGAAGATCTGGACCACCGGCGGTCATTTCGCAGACTGGATGTACGCCCTGGTTCGAACCAATCCCGACGCCCCCAAGAAACAGGGCGGCATTTCGATGGTGCTCATCGATTTAAAAATTTCAGGTATTACGATCCGCCCAATTATGACCATTGCGGATGATGAGGAGTTTGCCGAGGTCTTCTTCGATGACGTTCGGGTTCCGATCACTAACCTGGTTGGTGACATAAATGACGGCTGGTCGGTCGCCAAGGCGCTTCTAGCATCTGAGCGTATCGGCAACGCCAACCCACAAATGGCTTTGCAATGTCTCGACAAGCTGCAGCGGGTAGCCAAGGCAACGGGAGCTGTTAACAACCCTGTTTTTCAGGATAAGGTTACCCAGCTAGAGCTCGACGTCCTTGCTCAGTCCAGCGTTTTCGCCCATGCCGTCCAGCAAGCCAAAGCTGGTATGGATATAGGCGCTGGATCGTCCTTCATGAAGATCGTTGCGACAGAAAATATTCAACGCATCGCAGATTTGATGTTCGAGGCGGCAGGTGACCATGCCGCCGACGTTGAGCCGATGGACACCGAAGAAGGGCCCGTAGATGTCTCTGTTCTCTGGCGAGAAGTTCGACGGATCACGATTTATGCCGGTTCCAGTGAAATTCAGAGGAACATCACGGCAAAACGTGTTCTCGGCTTACCCTAGGAACGGACTTAATTAATTTATGATGCCTGTTGCTCCATAAAGACAGGCTCTTCGCGGGCGCCTTCGGCTGCAGCATCAGGATCAAGTTCAGGGTCCCAGAGCTTCCCGACATAACGGCAACCATTTGCCGAATCAGAGTGTTCTGACGCCAACCAAACAGCTAGTGGATCCATAATATCAACTGGTAAAAGAACCTTATCAGGGTCTTTAGGCCGATTGGGATCCGCATCCGCTGACCCGCCTGGCAATACCGCATTAAC
Source organism: Alphaproteobacteria bacterium UBA2964 (assembly GCA_905182615.1). Taxonomy (GTDB): domain Bacteria; phylum Pseudomonadota; class Alphaproteobacteria; order MPNO01; family UBA2964; genus UBA2964. Next base: position 41,591 of record CAJJCG010000084.1, read on the forward strand.
AGTTATTCCTGTCCCGTCCATATCACGAGCCCAAATCAATGTTTCAGATTCCACTGCTGCCTTGGTAACTCCATAAGGCGAATTACGAGCGCCAGAAAAGTTGCGTCGCGATGTCGATACATTGATAATTTTGCCAGTTCCCACCTCCCGAAAATGTTCTACAGCGGCGCGCGCCATGAAAAAGGTTCCAATAACATTCACCTCAACCGTTTGCCGATAAATAGCAGGGTCTGTCTCAAAAAACGGCAAGGAATTGCCCTGTGGCGGCAACCCAGGTCCGCGCATGAGCCGTCGAGCGTTATTATACAAAACATCACACCGGCCGAACGCTTTGACGGCCTGCCTAACGGTGTTTCTGCATTTTTCAAGGTCCAGAATATCAGTGGTTACAGCCAACGCATGCCCGGCGCCTGCAATCTTATTGAGCTCGTCTGCCGCCCGCACACAACCCTCTGCATCAACTGACGCGAGTACAACCTTTGCGCCCCGTTCGGCCATCGCTGTCGCCATAGAAAATCCTAGACCACGATCCCCACCTGTCATAATCACAACGCGGCCATCAAGCGAAATATTAGGCAATGGAAATGTCGGCATGTCAGGAAGCTCCATAATTCATATTGAGTGCATCCCCTGCCCGGCGCTCTTCATCCACGATCAATCCATGGCCAAGGGTAATGCGGTTCATCATGGAGAACCGCGCGCAAACGATGATTGCTTCATGAAAGGATTGTTCGTCCCAGCCTGCAGCGAGCACAGCGTCTGCATCGGACTTCGTAATACGGGATGGCGTCAGCGTCAGAATTTTAACAAACTTTAAAAGTGGCTTCAGTTCATCACGAACCGGCGCGCCGTCGATACTTTCGGCTAAAGGCTCAAATACCCCAGGATCCGTCCCAAGATTAACCGCGACGCGCGAATGTCCTGCAAAGCAATATTCTGAATCGTTCAGCTGCGACACGTAAGCCGCGATCAACTCTTTGTCGGCGGCGGTCAACTGTCCTTCACGGCGCATAAAGGCACGAGAAAACAGTTGCAGACCTTTGTGCGCATCAGGGTTAAATACTTCCCACAACTTGCGAACACCAGCATCTTTGGGCAGTGACGGAAAAAACGGCATATGAGACCTCACCTGTCAGAAATTATTATCACTCTATTGAGCGCGACAGAGCTTCAGAATGCAAGGTCGAGGCCATTGAGAATTGAACAAACGTTCAACATCTTGAGCGTATCACAAGCAGGTAAAAGCCTAGACCAACTATACTTTAGGTAGATCTACGAAAGAATTTTCACGGGCCCACGCTAAGATGTGTGCTTCGCCGCACCCAACGTAACGAGTGCGATACCACCAAGGATCAGAACCAGCCCACCACCAAGCGTCAGGGTCAGAGACTCGTTCAGAAAGAGAATGCTGGTCAAAATAGCGACCATCGGTCCACCCAAGAGGCCAACAGACGTCGTAACAGCACCTAGATAGCGGATCGAGGATGCAACACACCACATGGCAATCGCGGTTCCGATAACGCCGCCATAGAGTATCAACAGAATAAATTCGGTGGACCAGTTTGGCATTTTCGGTTCTGCCAGCCAGATCGAAAATGGCAACGTAACTACTGTCGCCAAGAGGAGTTGCCAGGGGCCGAGTTGCAAGGGGGTCAGATGCCATTTGTGGTTCCGCATCTGCAAGATAGCGATGGACCACGAAATCGCCGCCAAAACACAGAGACCATTGCCGATTAATGCATCCGTATCGGACCAATCGAGCTCCGCTGGGTTAAACAGGACCGCGAGACCACCAAGTCCTAAGATCACACCCATTGCTCGCAAGGCAGTCATCTTTTCCCCAAAGAACAGGACTGCTGCAGGGGCCACCCATAGTGGCGTTGAATAGCCAAGTAGAGCACCACGCCCCGCCGGGATGAACTCCATTGCGGTGTGAACCAACGACACGTATAGCCCCATCATGCAAATACCGACGCTCAGAATCGCAGGCATATCAGCCCGTGTGGGCAACTTTAATTCTCCCCGTACCGCCAACACCGCCATCAGAACGAGTGCTCCAATGAAACCCCGAACAGTTGCAAACCAAAGCGGCGGTAAATGCTCTACCCCCAAATGCATTACCGGCCACAGCCAGCCATAGGAGAATATCCCCGCCACAAGAAAGATCAGGCCGATTTTACGGTTCGTTAGGTCGGTCATTTTACAGATGAGGGCCAAAAAATTTAATGGGCGATAGAGAAGCAAATAATTGGTAAGTTTTAATACGGGCAGAGATATGCCCTTTCTAGGCATTTCGCGCTACCGAAATGTTCATTTCTTACCTAAAATTCCCGTTTGAAGCCATTCTGAGGAAGACATAGCGCGACACGGTCGTTATAAGATTGTAAATTTTTCAGCCGCACATTGATCAATAGTCATTTCAAAAAAAAGTATCTAAATGCCCCTTAGAACCTGGCAACAAGACATTATCGACCAGTACCCGTCGATCATAAAAGAACACCGCCGATTCATTCTTAAGGCTCCTACCGGGGCTGGCAAAACTGTGCTCGCTAGCGAGATCATCAAACGATTTTACGAAGGCAAAAAGATTATCGTGCTGTGTCACCGTCTCGTCTTGCTGGAACAGCTCGAAGGCGCGCTTCGCGACGATCACAACGTCCGAAAACTAACTGTATCCGATACTGGACCTGCTTTTGACGATTATGACATCTTGCTTTCGACCAGCATGCGGGCAAAAGACGTTTTGGCGGACGCCCTACCCAAAGCCGATTTGATCATCGTCGATGAGGCCCATCGTGTCTCCCCTAACGGCAAGGGCTATAAGCGGATACTCGATGACTTTACAGAGCATGGCAAAGATGAAGCCCAATTTGTTGGCCTTACCGCGTCTCCAGAACGCCGTACTGGCGATCAACGAGATCAGCTGAACCTGGCCTTCGACGCCATTATCGATTGCGCCAACATTGAAGATCTCATCACGGATGGTGTTCTCGTAAAGCCCGTCTATCGAACGCATTTTGTTCATGATCTCGACCTTACCGGTATCGACATCAGCTCCGGTGATTTTCCGGTAGCAAAGCTCTCCCCCGCAATCGTCAAATCGTCAATGATTGACTACGCGATGAGCGCCTATTTGCAGGAGCGTGAAAACGTTTCACCGCGACCAATATCAGCCTGGTTCTGCGCCGATATCAGTGTCGCCGAGGAAACACTTTTCCGCATTCGTCAAGACGGCGTCTCAGCGGAGATCGTCACCGCTAAAACGCCCATCAAAGCACGCATGAAGTTGCTGAAGAGCCACGAAAAAGGTGAGGTCGAGGCAATGGTATCCGTCGGGGTCCTGGCCGAAGGTTGGGACAACCCACACTGCAATATCATCGTGCATTTGCGTCCTACCCTATCGAAAGTGTTATGGGGCCAATCGGTGGGCCGCGGATTGCGTTCAGCGCCCGGCAAGGAAAAATGCGTCATCATCGATGTTAGCTCCAACTGGACAACCTTTGGTCCAGTTGAAAAGCTTGAATGGAGCCTGTGGAGCCATCGCAAATCCTATATGCAATATACCAACCGATTTAACTGGGTAGGCCAGCAACAGGAAGGCGAAAACGGCAGAGACGCCTACCTGTTGTGTGAAAACAAACTGCCCAACAAAACGCGCTGTTCACACATATACAAAAAGAATACCTACGAAGACGACACATGCCCGGTTTGCGGCTCCTACGCCGCAGTCGATATATATGCTGAGCAGGCGCAAGATGGTTCCCTGACCGAGAACCGTTTACACAAACTGTTCTTCGATCGCGTCCCCAAAGTATTCGACGAGATGAACCTGTCCGTATGGAAGAACCTCGGTGGCACCGCTTGGCGAACAGCCACCCCCAAGGAACAGGTCTTTCTGTCCTTCTGTATGGCGTTTGTTGAAGTTTCTGGCGAAACCACCCGCTCCGAATCCGACTATTGGGATATCGCGCTTAAAGCCGAAACCAAAATCCGGGAGTATCTCGTCGAGAACGCCATCCAGGTTGTCAAACAGGATGAGTTCAACCTAAACGTCATTGCGGATGGTATGCTGACTGGTCGCGAAATCCGCACGGTGCAGGCCCATTACGGCATATTGCTCTGCGGGACCGCCTTCGAGGAACATGATCTGGACGAGAGCGAACGTAAATATCAGAAGGCGATCCGGATTGCCGAACGGCTGGCGGTTATGGGCTGTTCTCCAAAAGATAATTTGCCGTACTTCAACGCCGCTAAATACATGTCGGAGCCTTAATCCGGCGTAGCCACCAAGTCGGATTCGTCAATCACAGTATTCCGCAACACCCCGATACCCGTGATCTCCATCTCCAGAACGTCCCCTGGTTTAAGATAGACCGGGGGCTCACGTCGGTGCCCCACGCCCGCCGGTGTACCGGTGGCAATTATGTCCCCCGGTTTCAACAGCGTCTGACGAGAGAAATAGGACACTAGAAATGGCACATCCATAATTAGCTGATCGACACACGATCTCTGCATGACGTCGCCATTGAGTCGGGTTTCAACAAAAGTATCGGCCCAGTCTGGTGCCGCATCCCGGGTGAGCATGCAGGGCCCACAGGCGCCGGTATGCCAAAAATTTTTGCCCTGAAAGACACTGCGCTCATACTGATACTCCCGGATTGTGCCATCGTTGAGTATCGTATAGCCCGCTACGTAGTCCAACGCGTCCTCAGCACTGACGTTCCGGACTGAGCGGCCTATGACTACAGCGTATTCAACCTCGAAATCCATGCTGACTTGACCTCGTGGACGAACCAACGGTTCGTTATGTCCAACAACTGACTCCTGGAATTTGGCAAACGCGCTTGGGAACTGGTCTTCCGTCCGCCCGGTTTCAGCGCGGTGATCCATATAGTTTACCCCGACGCAGAAAATGTTTACGGGCTCGGCGGTTAACGGTAGGAACGTCACACTATCGAGCCCAAAATCGGGAGACGCTCCAGCCACCGCCTCTTGCGCAACCGCAATAGCCTGACCGCTGATAAGCGAAACAAGTGTGGAGTAATTCCGGCCGATACGAGAAGAAAGATCAATGATCCCCTCATCGGTCATCACGCCATACTGATTTTTACCGCCCACTTTATAACTACATAACTTCACGATTACCGCCCTTCCTTGTTCTTACTCTAAATACGCTACCTCGGCATTCCGACAAGAAGAACCAATATAATTTCCGGGCACAAAAAAGTTATCCAGAGCGACCAACTCCGAGACAAACGAAATAGAGAAAGAAATAGATAAGCTCTCGAAGCAAGAGCAGTAGTGCTTTAATTTTTCAATTTAAAATTTCGACGAAGTACTATTCGAGCCCTCATGCACATCTCCAGCAACGGTGTCTAATTCCTTGGCATTGAACTAAGCTTAGGCAGGGGTACAGAGTGATCTATCTCGAAGCTTGAGTTGTTGAAGTGCTAAAAGACGGAGAATCGCTGATTTTTTATCAGCGACATCGTGTCTAGCAACCTGCAAATTTTTCGATACTCTGGCTCAAACTCGTCTACGGAACTCGATATGAATGAAGAATTTGTCCCTGGCGTTCTAGTGCGTCATCCTGATCGCGAGGACTGGGGCCTCGGCCAAGTCCAATCTTCAATCGACAACCGAATTACTGTCAATTTTGAGCATCGGGGTAAAGAGTTGATTAACGGCAATGTCATCTCCTTAATTTTAGTGGAAGAAGACCGCGGCCAATAATGGCCAAATTATGGGTTTCTCTGGAATAATTGTGTCGCAGCAGGTAACAACTAGCTGACAGGATACAATTCATCACGACGCTAAATTAGATAAGATTATAAAGAATGGCCGATACTAAATCTGTAAAAAGACATTCCCACCCAGGACGTGGCGGGCGCGGTGCTGCACACCCTAAAGGCCGTCAGCTTGACGCCAATGCCCAAGACCAGATTCTGGCTCTGCTCGGCGACAAGCCACGTGACCGGGATATGCTCATCGAGCACTTGCATTTGATACAAGATAAGTACGGCTGCCTTTCCGCTGACCATCTCGTCGCGCTTGCCGATGAAATGAAGATGGCGATGGCAGAAGTCTATGAGGTCGCAACGTTTTATGCACATTTCGACGTCCTTACTGATGACGCAAATCGTCCACCGCCGACAACGATACGGGTATGCGATAGCGTCACCTGCGAGATGCTTGGAGCCGAACAGCTGATCGCTAAATTGTCGAAAAACGCCAGCGCTGATATTCGGGTTATACGAGCGCCCTGCATGGGTGCCTGCGACAAAGCGCCGGCAGTCTCTATCGGTCACACACAGATTGCCCCTGCAACAGCGGATACGGCGCTGGCAGCGGCGACGAATAAGGCGCATGCGAGTTTGCCCAATTACGTGGATTTCGACGCGTACGAAAAAGACGGCGGCTACGCTTTGCTGCACGAGTGCCTCAGCAACACCCGCACACCGGATGAGCTGATCGAAATACTCAATGATTCTGGCTTGCGAGGCCTCGGCGGCGCAGGATTTCCAACCGGCCGCAAATGGACTTTTGTCAGGGCAGAGAAAGGCCCTCGGCTTATGGCCGTTAACGCTGACGAAGGCGAACCTGGCACCTTTAAAGATCGTTGGTTCCTTGAACAGGATCCACATCGCTTCCTTGAAGGCATGCTGATCGGGGCGTGGGCGGTTGAAGCAGAAGATATCTATATTTATTTGCGCGACGAGTACCCGGAAATTCGAGAGATTCTTCTCAAGGAAATTCCCAAGCTTGAAGCGGCCGGGCTGGCTGAGCCTGGACGTGTTCATCTCCGTCGCGGCGCCGGCGCTTATATATGCGGTGAAGAATCCGCGATGCTAGAATCAATTGAAGGCAAGCGTGGTCTACCCCGCCATAAACCACCCTTCCCCGCTCAAATTGGTTTGTTTGGGCGCCCCACGCTGATCCACAATGTTGAGACCCTCTACTGGATCCGCGATCTCGTACAAAAAGGCGCCAGTTGGTTTATGGGTAAAGGACGCAATGGATCGAAAGGTTTGCGAACATTTTCCGTATCAGGCCGCGTAAAGGAGCCGGGCGTAAAAATTGCTGATGCCGGCATCACTGTACGAGAACTCATCGACGAATATTGCGGTGGGATACAAGATGGCCATACCTTTAAAGGCTATCTACCCGGCGGGGCTTCCGGTGGTATTTTACCGGCAAGCATGGATAGCGAACCGCTGGATTTCGGAACCCTTGAACAATATGGCTGCCTAATCGGCTCCGCCGCCGTCATTATTTTGTCGGAGGAAGATTCCACCGGAAACGTTGCCCTTAATCTTTTAAAATTCTTCGAAGATGAAAGCTGTGGTCAATGCACGCCGTGCCGCAATGGATGCGAAAAAGCTGTTCAACTACTTGAGCAACCAACTTGGGACAAATCACTGTTGGAAGAGCTGTCATCGGCAATGCAAGATTCATCTATTTGCGGCTTAGGCCAGGCAGCGACCAACGGCCTGAACTCAGTCTTCAAATATTTCCCTGACGATGTGAAATAAGTTTGGGGTTCTCGGCTCAAGATGACTGATTTAATCAACGGTCCTGACTGGCACCCCAAGAGACCTAAATTCCAACCACCGCCACTGAGCTGCGACACACACGCTCACCTCTACGGGCCCTATACGCGCTTTCCCATCGACCCGGCCAAGGGCGACGGCCCAGATACCAGCTATGAACAATACAGAAACATGCTTGATGTGTTGGGTGTCGAGCGCGCTGTTCTTGTCCAGGCGCGGGATTACGGTGGCATCGACCAGGTGACTGTTGATGCAATTGAAAGATCGGAAGGCCGTATTCGCGGTATTGCCGCAATGCCACGAGATGCAATCGAAAGGCATCTCGATTTCTTGGTCGAAAAGAATTTTTGTGGAATTCGTCTATCGAGTTTTTCACCAGGTGCTGTCCGGCTGGATCAACTCGAAGCAATGGCACCGCTCATGGAAGAGCTCGGCTGGGCGACCCTCATTCATCTGACAGACATTGAAGAAATCATTGAGCTCGCTCCCCGTATTGAAAAGCTGTCAGCAAATATTATATTTGATCATCTAGCCCGGGTTCGCAGCCATAACACACTCGACAGTCCTGGATTCCGAACTCTGCTAGCATTGCTCCGAGACACTGATCATTGCTGGGCCAAAATCTGTAGCTGGTATCGATTATCCAGGTCCGGAGCGCCCTACGACGATATGACGCCATACGCCCGGGCGCTAATCGAGACAAGACCGGACCGCCTCGTCTGGGGAACCAACTGGCCACATCCCAATTCATACATTGCCACGCCAAATGATGGTGATTTACTGGATCAGTTTATGAATTGGGCCGACGACAACGAAACACGGCAACAAATCCTGGTCGACAATCCAGCACGGCTATTTGGCTTTGAGACACCAGCTTAATTTAATAGCGTCGTCTTATGACCGGCCCTCAGGTGTAAAGTCTCTCGCCTTCCATACCCTTGTATAGGTCGGTAACGAATTCCCCGTAGCCATTAAATGGCTGCGTCGGTACGCGACCGAGTTTTCCTAAAACACGCTCTGTCGCCTGGTTCCAGCGCCGGTGCGATACTTTTGGGTTCACATTCGCTCAGAAACCGTATTCCGTCGGGTTTACTTTCTCCCAAAATGTCAGCGGCTGTTTCTCTGTAAAGGTAAACTGAGAAATCGATTTAATCGATTTAAAGCCATACTTCCAGGACACTGCTATTCTTAACGAAGCGCCGTTCTGCTTGGGGATCGGTTTGCCGTAAAGGCCTGTCGCAATAAAGGCGAGGTCATTCGTCGCCTCGGCAATGGTCAGCCCTTCGCGATAGAGCCAAGGATACCAGCCCTGTTACTGACCAGATGCGACCGTCGGATTATGAAAGGTTTCCATCTACAAATACTTTGCGGAGCCAAGCGGCTTGGCGGGACCCACCAGCGCTTTCAAAGCAAACCTCGACCAAAGGTGCCTCAACGCAGCGTTGTCGATAAAGCCGTTCCTCAAGGGGCATTTTCTTGAGGAGTTCATCTATACCCAACGTGATTGGTTCTCTACCAATCCATCAATTTCACTTCCCAAGGCCGTAGTGGTAGTACCTGAGATGCCCACCAGATGTTCTTGTAGGAGCCGAAATTGTTATAGGTCGTCGCGAGCTTTTCAGGGGTTTCAGGTCGATCCAGCTTGAAGCGGGTATTCCGCTTCACGGGATACAGTGATGCACTGGAAACACTTTTATAGGTGACTGGTGAATTATCTTCACACGCAGCCAGCAATGGCGCAGCTCCTGCGATCAATCCACCCAGCCCCATCGTCTTCAATAGTGAGCGATGGTCGCGATAAACGCCCTCCGGGGTTGTCTATAATTCTTTGAGTTCCTAGTCACGGCGCTGGCGGATCGGCATGATTTTAGACCTTTATATTCCTCTTCCCATGAACATGGCATCACCCCACCATCTCACTAATAACGTTTTCGCGAGCGAAAAGACAAAACTCCCTAACACTTCAATTGACCCTATGGACAGCGGAAACTAGATTGAGTCCGTAGTTTGCTTCAGGCGGATATAATGGCAGAGAAGATAGAATTTACCCTCGACGGAAAAACCGTAACCGCGGAACCGGATGAGACGATTTGGCAGGTTGCCGACCGCGTTGGCACCGAAGTTCCTCATCTATGTTATTCCCCAGAACCGGGCTACCGGTCGGACGGCAATTGCCGCGCCTGCATGGTCGAGATCGAAGGCGAACGCGTCCTGGCCGCCTCTTGTATTCGCAAACCCGCCGACGGCATGACTGTGACCACCGCCAGCGAGCGCGCCAAAAAAGCCCGCAAGATGGTATTTGAGCTTTTGGTCGCGGATCAGCCGGACCGGGCCACTCATCACGATGACGATTCCCGTTTTTGGCGTTGGGCTGACAAAATTGGTGTCGAGTCCAGCCGGTTCCCTGCAAAAAATTCACCGAACACCGATCCGAGCCATCCCGCGATGGCGGTCAATCTGGATGCCTGTATCAACTGCACCCTTTGCGTACGCGCCTGCCGCGAAGTTCAGGTCAACGATGTTATTGGAATGGCCCAACGTGGATCAGAAGCAAAAATTGTCTTTGATCTTGACGATCCAATGGGTGAAAGCACCTGCGTTGCGTGTGGCGAATGTGTACAGGCCTGCCCCACTGGCGCGCTTCTGCCAAAATCTGTAACGACGGCGGAACAACCGGGTCGCGTTCAAGCCGACCGCAAAGTAGATTCAGTCTGCCCCTATTGCGGTGTAGGTTGCCAACTGACCTACCACCTGAAAGACGACAAGCTTCTATACGTGACTGGTCGCGACGGCCCCGCCAACGAAAACCGGCTCTGCGTCAAAGGTCGCTTCGGGTTCGATTACGCGCACCATCCGCACCGTCTGACTGTGCCGTTGATCCGTAAGGATGACGCGCCAAAGGACGCCGTAGAGGACATCGATCCAGCCAACCCGCTAACCCATTTCCGCGAAGCCAGTTGGGAAGAAGCCCTCGAACGAGCGGCTGGTGGATTGCGGCAAATTCGTGATGATCATGGCGGCGGTGCGTTGGCCGGGTTTGGTTCAGCCAAGGGATCAAACGAAGAAGCTTATCTTTTCCAAAAACTGGTCCGGACCGGCTTCGGCACCAATAATGTCGATCATTGCACCAGGCTGTGCCATGCCTCATCCGTGGCCGCCCTCATGGAGTGTATCGGGTCTGGCGCCGTCACCGCACCGTTTACGGCGGTCCGGGATGCAGAAGTCATTATCGTGATTGGCGCAAATCCCACGGAAAATCATCCGGTCGCAGCCACTTTCTTCAAGCAAGCCGTCAAGGACGGCAAGACCTTGATCGTCATGGACCCCCGTGGCCAGGCATTGAAGCGCCATGCAAAACACATGCTACAGTTCAAGCCCGGCGGCGATGTTTCGATGCTCAATGCCATCATGCATGTGATCGTCGAAGAGAAACTCTATGACGAGCAGTATATTCAGGCCCATACAGACGGCTTTGAAGAACTCAAGAAACACCTCGCTGACTTCCCACCAGAAAAGATGGCAGAAGTTTGCGGTATCGATGCAGAAACACTCCGCACCGTTGCACGCACATACGCGACGTCGAATGCCTCAATCATATTTTGGGGTATGGGCATCTCGCAGCATATTCACGGCACCGACAATGCTCGATGCCTGATCGATCTCTCTCTCATGACAGGACAAGTCGGTCGACCCGGCACTGGACTGCACCCTTTGCGCGGTCAGAACAACGTACAAGGCGCTTCCGATGCCGGCTTGGTACCGATGTTCTACCCGGATTATCAGCTCGTCACCGAGGAAGACACTCGCAAACAGTTTGAGGAGTTTTGGAACACTGAACTCGACCCGGAACGTGGCCTGACCGTGGTGGAGATCATGGACGAAGTTCATGCCGGTAATATCCGCGGCATGTATGTCATGGGGGAGAACCCAGCCATGTCAGACCCCGATGCCCAACATGCACGTGAGGCCCTCGCCAAACTGGAAACGCTAGTCGTACAGGATATTTTCCTGACGGAGACCGCGTTCCATGCAGATGTTGTATTGCCCGCATCCGCTTGGCCAGAGAAAGACGGCACAGTTACCAATACTAACCGTCAGGTACAGATGGGCAGACACGCGCTACCACTCCAAGGAGAAACCCGGCAGGACTGGTCGATCATTCAGGACATGGCGCGCGGCCTTGGACTCGACTGGAACTACACGCACCCCAGCGAAGTTTTCACCGAGATGGCGCAGATCATGCCCTCAATGAAGAATATTACTTGGGATCGCGTCGAGCGTGAGAGCGCTGTTACCTATCCTTGCGATGGACCTGATGTGCCTGGCAACGAAATCGTCTTTGGCGATGGCTTCCCCACCGATTCCGGCCACGCCAAAATGGTCGCCGCTGATATAGTACCGCCCGCCGAACTACCAGACGATGAATACCCAATGGTATTGACCACTGGCCGCCAGCTAGAGCATTGGCATACTGGCGCAATCACCAGACGAGCGAGTGTTCTTGATGCCCTTGAACCGGAGGCTGTCGCCTGCCTTAACGCTCGAGACATACGGGATATGGGTGTCAGACCTGGGGATATGGTCCGAGTTGCGACCCGCCGTGGCGTTCTGGAGATAAAGGCCCGCGTTGACCGAGCCGTTCCGCAGGGCGTCGTGTTTATTCCCTTCTGTTATGCGGAGGCGCCCGCTAACTTCCTGACCAATCCGCAGCTCGATCCGTTTGGCAAAATCCCGGAGTTCAAATTCTGCGCAGCCAGGGTCGAAAGCGCACAAGCAGCGGCAGCGGAATAGCGCGCTCAACCTTTCGGCGGTGGATTTAACAAAGCTGCGAAATCTAAGATCTCTTGTCGGACAGCTTGACCTGCCTTATCTTCCATAGATCGGTATCGCTTCAACGCGTCAAACCCTGCATCGGTCACCCGCGCACCACCGCCACCGGCCCCGCCAGCATTCTTCGTCACTAACGGCGACTTAAAATCACCATTCATTGCATCAATAAGCTTCCAGGCCCGACGATAGGACATCCCCATTTCACGCGCAGCGCCGGTGATAGAACCTGTGCGATCGACGACTTCCAATAGCGCGACCTTGCCGGGGCCAAGGGCCACAGCGGCACCAAGCAGTATTTTGAGAGTTGGGGTTTCTTCGCGGGTCTTCGTCATATCGTCGATAAAACTACCTGCACCCTGCCTTCGTCAAGATATGTAAGACAGAACGTCTTCAGCTCGGGTGAGATCTTCTGGTCGATTGACATTCAAAAATGGATCGACCGGATCAATGGCCCAGTTGGCACGACCCAACCGATAGCGTGCGGTCCAGACATCAACCTTGCGAATGTCCTCATCAACCAGAGCGGTGCGTAGCTCCGCCGCCAACGCGACTGGCCAAAGTCCAATAACTGGCTGATCCCGGCCATTGGACGACGCGCAGCCGAGTTCACCGTTTTGGTCTTCAATAGCTCCTGACAGGCGGGAAATCAGATCGTTTGGCGCGAAGGGCGCATCACAAGCAAAGCTAGCAACCCAACTGCAGGCAGGCCGATTATCGCGAGACCATTCCAACCCGGTGAGAATCCCAGCGAGAGGCCCGGCAAAGCCGTCAACAACATCACCAACTACGGGCAAGCCGTATTCTTTAAAACGAGCGGGATCACCATTGGCATTCAGAATGAGTTCATCGACCTGCGGCCGAGCGACATCAATAACGCGCGCGAGCAATGTTTTTCCGCCAAGCATTTTCAGACACTTGTCACCGCCACCCATCCGACGAGACTGACCACCGGCCAATAGTAGACCACAAACACCCCCTTCAATCCGCATTCGCAAACAACTCCTGAGTCGATGGAATTTCGATAGCGGTGTCTCCAATAACACTTTCGATCAACCGACACCCCGCGGCATCGACATTGGAAAAATCACTGACGACCAAAATCTCGTGGTCGAATTCCCCAGGGTTGATGCTTTGAATATTTTCCGGTTGTTCATGCATGATGTCTTCAGCCCGCGCCTTCAACATCGCTTCAATCAACGTGAGATAATCGACGTCAAAACCGTCTTCTGCCAACGCAAAATAAAACCGGGTCCGCAAAACTTCCTCAATCGCCAGAGGCGCGACGGTGATAATCTCGTTAAGAGCCAAAAAACGGTTCTCAGGACCATGCTCCACCACAATTTGGCCACTAGCGTCCCGCAAAGGCTGGTGTAACGAGAGAAGACGCGTTAGGTGCTGATCAAAACGCATCATCAAATGGCCTGATTGGCCGACATAAGCAATGGTTCGGTCGCCCTGATAGCGTTTGAGACGGAGATAAATACCGGCTTCATTAATGGCGTCGACCGCATTTGGATCCGTTGGAAAATTTCCTGCCCCGACAGGACCTCGCCAGCAAAGGTTTAAATCCATGCGGCGCTATCCGGCTTCTTTGGTAGAAGCCGCCTTGCGATGAGCCCCTTCAGGCTCGTCGTCGACGGTTTCTGGCTTTGCATCAAAATTAATACGGCTCTCACCGGCGAGCGCCAAAAACCGCTTACCGCGGGCTCGGCCGATTAACGTAAGATTTGCCTGACGCGCTAGATCCACACCCCAGGCGGTAAACCCAGACCGCGAGATCAGAATGGGGATTTCCATTTGAACCGCCTTGATGACCATTTCACTGGTAAGCCGTCCCGTCGTGTAAAACATTTTGCCCGCAGGTTTGATGCCATTCAGAAACATGTAGCCGGCGATTTTATCGACCGCATTATGCCGACCAACATCCTCCATATAGATTAGAGGTGTCTCTCGTTCGCACAGGACACATCCGTGAATGGCGCCGGCTTCAAGATACAGGCTCGGAGTCGTATTGATCGTTTTTGACAAGGCGTAAAGCCAGGACGTCCTGAGTTCTGCGGATGGATCAAGCGTGATGTCTTCAAACTTCTCCATAACATCACCGAAAACGGTGCCAACGGCGCAACCAGATGTGCGGGTCTTCTTTTTTAACTTTTGCTCATAATCTGTTTCACGTTCGGTCCTGACAACAACAGTTTCAATCTCAGGATCGTAATCGATGGCGGTAATAAGATCATCCTGCTGCAGCATGTTCTGGTTCAACAGAAACCCAACAGCAAGACAGTCGGGATAATCACCGATTGTCATCATAGTGACGATTTCCTGATCATTCAGATAGAGGGTCAGGGGTCGCTCAACGGTCACCGTCGTATCAACCGGGCGTCCGTCATGATCGACACCGGATACCCTTTCGGTGAGTCTGACATCTTTGGGGTCTGGCGAAATCAGGTAATTGGTCATCGATTATATATGTACCGTGATCCGGCGGCGGGCAATAGAAATGCTGGATACCAATCCCACTGTAAGGTATTTAAGATGAATCAAAGTGCGATCCGAGAAGCCTAATCGGAAAGTTTTAGAGTTAGCCGAAAGGTTATCGGCGTAGCAGAAAAAATTAGGCTGCGACCTTAATCAGGGAGTATTTTATTTAGCGTGGATGGGCTGTTTTGGTGGACCGGGCAGAACTCGGCAGATCCTGGACAGCTTGTTGAACAATGCCATTAAATTCACGAATACTGGCGGATCCTTTGGCATTGATGTCCAAGCAGTCGACATAAATACCGTCGCCTTTACGGTATAGGATACCGGCATAGGTATCCCCGACGATCAGTACCAACAAATTTTCGCGAGTGTTCATCAGGTGGTCTCGAACATCTTAAGTACCCCGACAGAAGGCACCGGCCTCGGGGTCACAATTTCATGACAGCTCGCCCAACTCATGGGCGGCGAGATATCTGTCGATAGCGCGCCGAATCGTAGTTCCCGTTTCACCGTCAGCCTGCCACGGGCCAATAATCGAGACGTCGTGGATCAAAGCCTCGACACCTACTCTTAAATTTTTCGCAAATCAGTCGTTCCTCTTTTTCTTTTGCACTTACAGCGCTATATTCC
>CAJJCG010000085.1 GCA_905182615.1 Alphaproteobacteria bacterium UBA2964
GCTGAGTGCCGCCCATGGTCTGCTTGCGCATTTGGACGCCAGGAGCGTGTTCAGAAACAGCTTTTGAAATTGTCGCCGTAATTTGCGACACGGCACCGGCTTTCGTCGAACCAATACCGAAGGTCTGTGCAGATGCCGAAGCGGCCAGCCCAACCGCAGCAGCAGTTACGAGTGTCAAAGATACAAACTTCATAACTCTCTCCCTATAATTTAATGAAATGTTCTAATTCGCAATTGCCGGAATCTACACACCTGAGGCACTGCGTCAAACGAAACATCACGCTAAGAATTTAGCTAACACCGCCCAGATAACTCGAAATTATTTTATTAAACAAGGGCGGGTTTTCTGTCGCCGAATAATGACCTACACCCGGAAGAAGACGGAATTGTGCATTTGGCAGGGCGGCCTCTACCGATCGGCAAACTGGCTCCGGGGCAATGGGATCATCAGCGCCACATAAGACAAGAGCCGGAGCTATGATTGAGGTTGTATCTTCGAACAAATCTGCAGTGCTTAGCATATCTACGGCTTGGCAAAATCCAGCGGGATTGACCTTCGCCATAATGCTAACTGCCTTCTCTCGCGCCACTTCCGATACACTAGAACTCATGATTGCCGGCCCTTTTTCGCGGGCAAAGCGTTTCGGGCCCAAGGTTTTAAAAACTTCGAGCCGACCATTTTTCGCTATTTCTCTTGCTTCGTCGTCGAGACCACCAAGGCCAGTCAGCCCATGGGCAAAAATGTAGCTTTTGATTCGGTCTGGATTTCGAACACAAAATCGCGCAGCAACTAGTGCTGCAATCGATTGTCCCAAGACATGTACCTTTTCGACCGCGAGAACACCTAACAACGCCATCAAACTGTTGGCGTAATCATCAACGGTCGGAGCCGACGAATCGAAACCATCCGATCCGCCATAGCCCGGCATGTCCCAAGCAATAACCCGATATCTATCACTTAATTGATCAAGCTGTTCCTCCCAGCTTTCCGAGCTACCACCGATGCCGTGCAATAAGACGAGCGCATCACCCTCGCCTGCTTCACGCCAGGCGAGGACCTTGCCGGCTATCAGCGCAGTTTGAAGCGCCGGGGTCGGCACGACGATCAGGCCACCGGATCCCGTTCTCCAGGGGCCTGCGAATTATACATCGTAGCCACCCGATCAAGTTCGGCCAGGCACACCGGATCCCAATCCTTCTTTGGTGTCATATCGACACCCCAATGCCCCTTATTATCTTCGCCGCGTAACACCATCGCCGATGCGCCGGGGAACCCCGTTTCTTTAATCGAGGGCGGCACATAATGAATGGACAGCCCAATCCGCCGGTCATCCGACTTGTTCGGCGCTGAGCCATGGACGCAGTCTTCCTTATGGAAAGAGAACTGTCCGGCTTTTAGTATCATCGATTGAGATTTGGATTCATCAACACCAACAATGGTCTGCCCACGGGACAGCAGATTCTCTTCCGACTTCAATTCCACATGATTATAAATTCCCTGATTATGCGTGCCAGGAATAAAATCCATGCAGCCGCTTTCCAGATTGCTGTCGGAAATAGCGAGCCACGCCGTCAACGTATCCGGTGGCTCCAACCCGTAATAGGTTGAGTCCTGATGCCAGGAAACAAACCCCGGGTCATGAGCTTCTTTCTGAAAGAAGCTCGACCCCCAGCAAAGAATGTCGGGACCAATTATATCTTCTACGGCATCCAACAGCTTGGGATGGGAAATGATGTCACACAAAAACGTAAACGGTAGATGCGCCTTTATCTTGCAGCGCTGCTGAATTTGACTTCCCATTTCCACTTCAACTTCTTCGACCTTAGCACGTAATTGCGCCGCCTCAGCGGTCGTCAGCAGATCAATAGGCCCAACAAAGCCATCATTCTTATAGCTGTCGACCTGATCCTGAGTGAGGTTTTTAGGCATCCTTATACGCTCCGCAAAAAATTCTTAATTTTAATTTTCACACGCTAACCGCTTGGAAAAGATTCTTCAAGAACGCTCGGCTGGACGTCATGCGGTCGATGTTCTATCAGTATCCGCCCCTCTAATTTATTGAATTTCAGGCAACGAACGAGAGAACAGATAATGACTGAGCAGACGGAATCTGGTGTAGAACGCAATCCTGTCGCCTTTGGCGATCTCCGGGGGTGGATAGACGCCCTGCGTAAGGAAGGTGAACTCGCCGAAATCGATGCCGAAGTAAATTGGGACGTCGAACTCGGAAACATTATCCGCATGGGACAGGGAACCGGTCACGGTCCGGCCTTCCTATTTAACAACATCACGGATTATAACGGCCCCGATGCTGTGTCCTCGCAAGTCTTCACCGGTGGACAGGGCAGCTATTCACGCCTCGCCATGATGTTTGGTCTGCCCCGTGACACGCCTGTTAAGGAGCTCGTCCAAGTCTGCCGGACCATTTTTAATAATCAAATCGCTCCCAACACGGTAAAAACTGGCGCCGTAAAGCAAAATATCCTTAAGGGTGATGACATCGATTTGCTGAAGTTCCCGATACCTAAATGGAACCGCGGCGATGGCGGGCGCTATGCCCTGACCTATGCAGGGTGTGTCACAAAAGACCCCGATAGCGATGTCCATAATATCGGCATCTATCGCGGCATGGTTCACGACAAGGACCGGCTCGGCGTTTTGTTATGGCGGGCCCAAGGTTGGGGTACTCATTACGCCAAACATATGGAACGTGGCGACAAGATGCCGGTGGCGTTTGTTATCGGCTGGGAACCCTCGATGGGCTTCACGGGTGGCGCACCAATTCCACGCTCGATTTCCGAATATGACATCATGGGCTCGATCCGCGGCAAGCCAGTCGATCTAGTCGATTGCGAAACCGTCCCATTACAAGTTCCAGCTGACGCTGAGATGGTCATCGAAGGGTGGATCTCAACCGACCCATCGACCTTTGAACCCGAAGGTCCCTATGCCGAGTTTACCGGCTATTATGCCCCTGACCGATCGCCGAAACATGTTGCACAGGTCACCTGTATCACGCATCGCGACAAACCAATTTTCCGCGGATGCGTCGAAGGGGCCGTTCCGGGCAGCTATGGCGAGAATCCAATTATGAGCTCGGTCCAACGCTCAGCCACCGCCTGGAATGCTCTTGAGTCGGCTGGCGTCCCTGGCGTCGTTGATGTCTTTGGTATGCCCATACAGGCCTGCGTGAATACG
The DNA here is from genome assembly GCA_905182615.1 of Alphaproteobacteria bacterium UBA2964. Classification (GTDB taxonomy): domain Bacteria; phylum Pseudomonadota; class Alphaproteobacteria; order MPNO01; family UBA2964; genus UBA2964. The sequence goes on from CAJJCG010000085.1 coordinate 3,200, forward strand.
GTTGTTTCAATCAACCAGACCTATCGCGGTCAGGCCAAGCAAGTGGCTGCCGCCTTGTGGGGCAACTCAGCATCTCACGTGCGCTACAAACATGTGACGGTCGTCGATGCCGATATTGATGTGCATGATTACGACGCCATCGACTGGGCAATGGCCTGGCGGTTCAATGCCGGAGAAGGCGATCTCCTTGTCTATCCGGAAAACTGGGGCGCCGGACTCGACCCCAGCGTCAGAGCACGGGACTCCAACGTTCATCTGTTCGGGACAGGCAAATGGCATCGGGTCCTCTTCGACTGCACGATCAATCTGGATTACGAACCCGGTGAAGATGGGCAGCGCTATCCACCAACAGTTCACCCGGATGAAGCAGATGCCGGCCCGATTCGCGATCGCTGGGCTCAACTTGGCATGACTAAGTGGGGCGATCCGCTGAAACCAGTATGACCTCCAAGCGATACGGTTGACGAATAGCCGTCGCGGAATTATTACAAACCATACGGTAGCGTATGGAAATTGAGAGAGTAGGATTATGGCCGGACCAGACAACGATGTTGATACATTTGGTGGTGTTTCAAACAGACTGCAACCCAAAGCCTATGGCGATCTCCGCGAATGGATCGCGGCATTGCGGGACGAAGGTGAATTGCAGGAAATTGAAGCCGAGGTCGACTGGGATTGCGAACTCGGCACGGTAGCCCGAAAAGCATTCGGCACTGGCGAAGGCCCTGCCCTGCTGTTTAAAAACATCGGCGGCTATAACAGTGATGATGCTCGCTGCAGCCAACTCTTTACCGGCGGCATGTCAAACTTCTCACGTATTGCCATGACACTGGGTCTGCCCAAGGACGCGTCGATCACTGACATGGTTCAGGCCACGCGTTATTATCTCGGCCAACGCGTGCCCCCTGTCGAAGTCGCCACCGGTCCGGTTAAAGAAAACATCGTCACCGGCGATGAAATCGACCTCTATGATTTTCCAATTCCGAAATGGCACCGTGAAGACGGTGGCCGCTATATCAACACCTTCCAGGCCACGATCACGATGGACCCGGATACCGGCGTTCATAACCTCGGCATCTATCGCGGCATGCTGGGCCAGAAAGATACGCTGCCGGTTCTCCTGTGGCGCGCCCAGAACTGGGGCGTTCATTTCCAGAAATGGGCCGACCGCGGCATGAAAATGCCGGTTGCCCACGTCTATGGCTGGGAACCCTGCATGCCTTACTGCGCTTCCGCACCCGTCCCGACTGGTGTTTCGGAATATGACGTCATGGGCGCTATCCGTGGCAAACCAGTCGAGCTCGTAAAATGCGAGACCAGTGACATCATGGTCCCGGCAAGCGCCGAACTGGTTATCGAAGGCTTTATCGATCCAGATCCCGCTACATTTGAGATGGAAGGCCCATTCGGCGAATATACCGGCTACTTTGGCGGCGATCAGGGACCAAAGCATGTCACCAAAGTGACGGCGATTACCCATCGCGACCAGCCAATTTTCCGCGGCACCCTTGAAGGTACTCTGCCTAAGATGCTGAATGAGAACAGCATCATGAGCTCGGTTCAGCGAGCTGGTGTTGCCTGGAATGTTTTGGAACGCGCCGGGGTCCCCGGTGTGACCGACGTGCATTGTTCCCCTGCCAATAACGGCACCACATTGTTTATCCAGCTCAACCAGACCTATCGCGGTCAGGCCAAGCAAGCAGCAGCAGCGATCTGGGGCTCAAACGCTTCTCATCTGCGTTACAAGCATATCTGGGTCGTTGATCAGGATATCGACATCCATGATTACGCTGCTGTCGACTGGGCTTTTGCCTATCGTGTCAACGCTGCAGAAAACGACATTGTCTTCTTCCCGGACTCTTGGGGCTCCTTGCTTGATCCGTCTACACGCCTAAAGGATCGTGACCCAATGCTGTATGGGACTGGTAAGTGGTGCCGTGTGCTGATCGACGCGACGGTCAATCTCGATTTTGAGCCAGAAGAGCAATATAACGGCGAGCGCTATCCCGCCATGGTCACCCCACATAAGGAAGACATGGATAAGGTCAACGCACGCTGGAAAGAATACGGCTTCAAAGATTAAAGTTTTTTCGCGATCTCGCGGAAAAGTTATCTTTAATTCAGAATTCGACCCCATATTCTGAGGCAATAAGCATGCAATAGGAAGATTTGTAACCACCAAATTAAGCGTATGTCCGCTGCGCTCGCGAATTTCCTCAATAGCGACCTTTTGCGACCAATATTAGGTAAGCCAAAGTACAGCGCCGCTTATCACCACAAAACCAGCGACAACAATCGAACGAACGATACGCCCAGACAGAGTCTGTCCTCTACCTTCTACAAAAGTTCACCGTCCATCGCTATATTAGCCATCAACCCAGAACCGAGTTAGCCCATTCACCGTCTAGTTATTCTACCGGGTTAGCGCCGCACTTCAAAAAATTCCTGCAACATTGTGCGGGACCGCAACTCATCAATGCCTCCATAGACATCAGGACGGTGGTGACAGGTCGGCTGGCTAAAGAAACGCGGACCACTCTCAACGCCACCACTTTTGGGGTCTGACGCCCCAAAATACAAACGTCTAATCCGGGCCATGGAGATAGCCGCAGCACACATGGCGCAGGGCTCAAGCGTAACATACAGATCGCAATCAACCAGCCGGGTCCCACCGTAGGTTTTAGCAGCCCCTTGCAAAACCAGCATTTCTGCATGGGCCGTCGCATCCCTCAGTTCTTCGGTCCGATTACCGGCCACGGCGAGGATTTCATTGCTCGTGGTATCCACAATGACAGCACCAACAGGAACCTCCCCCCGCAACGCAGCTTCCGCCGCCTCAGCAAGGGCGATTTCCATATATTTTTGAGCGTGAGGAGGAACTGATCCAGTCATGCGCGCAAGATGCTGGCAGCGTTGGCAAGCGTCAAGAAAAACCGGTTTTTGATAGACGGGCGCTAGTTCAATGCATAGCCCTCTATCGAGGGCGCCGACCTCTGAAATCAAGAAAGGGCAGCCTACGAGGCCACCCTTCCCAAAACTGCTTTAAGCTCAAAGCAGACACTTACTTTATTACCTATTTAACCACCTTACTTAACCATCGGCGGCATTTCTTCAAGGAGCCGGCCATACCCTTCACGGGGTTCATTGATCGAAAGCCGTTTCTGGAACTCCCAGACCCGGGCAGTGACAGGAAAGACGATCGGAATACCGAGATCCTGTTCCAACATCGGAATAATCTTCAGAGCTTTCCAACCTGTCCCAAGCATATAGATGCCCTGAGCCCGTTTATGCTTTAGAGCCAGTTTTTTAATGAAGGAATATATCTCTTCGGACGACAGCGTCTGAACTTTATTGAAGGGCACATCGATGCCTTCCATGCCCAAAACGTCAAATCCTTCCTTTTTAAAATAATCTCCGAAGGTTTTGTTGATCTCACCTTGGAAATAGCTGGCGCCGACAAAGCGTTTGACCTTTAGAGCCTTTAAAGCCGCGACATGATTTGTGCCTGACGTAAATACCTGTGTCTTATGTTTACGTTCCCACCCACGAATTTTTTTGGCTTCTCCTTCATTGCCAAGCACCATGAACGGCGGCGCCCCCTCAGGATGAATAATGTCGCAGCCCTGCTCGGCGAGAATAGCGACCTTCTCGTCATAATCTTTCATCACCGCTTTGAATTCGGCTCGGTCACCGCGTGTAATATTGTTAAAGAGCGGGATAACCCCGATCCCTTCCGGCAATATCCGGATCATGTCTTCAAGACCACCCGGCCGCATGGTGGGTTTAATAATGCCTATAATGCCGCGCCAGCTAGAGAACGCCATGTCAAAACTCTCCCCTAAAATAATATTATAATTGTTACAATTGTGCGAGTGGTTAACCGATGACGCAAGAGCTCACAAAAATTTATGCCCGCAAATTTAATTTTTTGACTATAATTTTAGCATTGCGATCCAGATCACAAGAAAACTAAGCGTCTGAGACGCTCTTAATAAAAAATGACTTAGGGAGATTACGTTGAAAACATTGGGTCGAATTGGCGCTGCCGCCGTAGCGTCCGCAATTGGATTAAGCGTTACCGCTGCCGCGCATGCAGATGCGGTATCAGAATTTTATGATGGCAAAACAGTCCGCTTTTATATCGGCGCCTCACCGGGCGGCGGATATGACGTGTACATGCGGACCCTAGTCCAGCATATGGGCAAACGTTTACCCGGAAAGCCGAATGCAATTGTCGTAAACATGCCCGGCTCCGGTGGCGTCAAAGCCTCCAACTATGTCTATAATGTTGCGCCAAAAAATGGAACAACGGTCATAACGCCCTTTTGGACCCATCCTCTATTTCAGCTCATCCGACCGCGCGGCATTAAGTTCGACATGAGTAAGATGCGCTGGATCGGCAACATGGCCGCCTTGAACAGCATGGTTGTTGCGATGGGAAGTGTCGCCAAAACACTGGATGACGCGAAGAAAAAGGAAATTGTCGTCGCCGCATCGGGTAAGGGGTCAGAAACCTATATTTTCCCACAATTCCTGAACCGGTCCATCAATACAAAGTTCAAGATTGTTACCGGCTATCGCGGCACCGCCAAAATGACTAATGCCATGGAAGCTGGTGAAGCCCACGCGCGTGGCGGCTCCTGGCAGAGCTGGAATGTCATTCGACCCAACTGGGTTGGAACCGACAGGATCAGTGTCCTCGTACAGGCTGGAATCGCCCCACACCCAGACCCGAATGTAAAAGGTGTGCCAATGCTGGTCGATGTCGTACCGGCAGAATACAAACCAATCGCGCAACTCCTGTCCGTACCCGTCGCCATGGCTCGGATTGTCGGCTCTCCTCCGGGGATTCCCCGTGATCGCCTGATGGCCTTGCGCAAAGCATTCGATGCGACGATGAAAGATCCGGCGTTCCTTGCAGATGCAAAAAAACGCAAGATGGACCTTAACTATCTTAGTGGCGCAGATGTCGAAGCCAATATCGCTTCGCTGATGAAAACACCGAAAGATATCCTGAAACGGACATCAGATGTCCTCGGATACACCAAAAAGAAGAAAACAAAGAAATAATATTGGATGCGATGTTCTATTTAAGGGGTGCTCCTGTTTGAGCGCCCCTTTTTCTTGACCTGACTCAACGGGTTTCTACAGTGGCCGTATGAACAAACCTCTCATTGGAATAACGCTCGATTCAGAACAGCCAGGTGGATATTCAAAGTTCGCCTGGTATGCCGTTCGCGAAAACTATTGTGACTCTGTCGCTGATGCCGGTGGGCTCCCTGTCCCATTGCCCCATCAGCCCGAGATCGCGAATAGCTATCTCGACATGATCGATGGGCTAGTGATTACCGGTGGCGCATTTGACGTTGATCCCACCTTATTTGGCGACACGACACGACACGAAACAGTCGTTACCAAAGATCGCCGGACCGCCTTTGAGCTTGCCGTTACAAAGGGCGCCATCCACCGGGATATGCCAATCCTTGGTATTTGTGGTGGCCAGCAACTACTCAATGTTGTACTTGGCGGCACTCTCATCCAACACATCCCCGATGAAATCGAAAATTCCCTGGCGCATGAGCAGCCTAATCCACGAGATGAACCAGGCCACGATATCGCGGTCAAAACGAACACCTTGCTTCACCAGATAACCGGCACCGAAACAATGTCAGTCAACAGCGCCCATCATCAGGCCGTTAAAACCATAGCGGGTCCGGTGACCATCAACGCAACGGCGCCCGATGGGGTCATCGAAGGCATTGAGTTGCAGAGCAAACGGTTTTGCCTGGGTGTTCAATGGCATCCAGAATTTTCAATAGACCCCGGCGACAAACGCATATTTGCCGCCTTTATCGACGCGGCAACCTGAATGGCAGAACCTAAGAACAAAGGTGAGCGTATTGCCAAACGCCTGTCACGCGCTGGGCTCTGTTCGCGGCGTGAAGCAGAACGGTGGATCGAAGCTGGCCGGGTCACCATCGATGGGACGAAGATTTCGACGCCTGCAACACTCGTCACCGACCAATCCGTTATTACCGTCGATGGTAAACGGATCGGAGAGCCTGAACAGCCTAAGCTGTGGCGATATCACAAGCCACGGGGCGTGCTCTCGACCAATAGTGATCCGGAAGACCGCCCTACCGTCTTCGATCATCTACCCAAAGAACTTCCCCGCGTGATGCTCGTAGGACGGCTGGACCTAAACTCAGAGGGTTTGCTGCTCCTGACCAATGACGGTGAACTCGCCCGGCAATTAGAGCTTCCTTCGACCGGCTGGGTACGACGATATCGCGTTCGTGCCTATGGATCACTGGATGGGTCCCGGCTTGAATCTCTGGCAGACGGGATTACCGTCGATGGTATTCGATATGGTGAGATCCAAGCGCAGCTTGAAAAGCGCCGGGGCGACAACTCGTGGATTTCAGTTTCCTTGCAAGAAGGCAAGAATCGTGAAATTCGGAAAGTGATGGAACATTTAGGCCTTCGGGTTAACCGGCTCATCCGCATTTCCTATGGTCCGTTTCATCTCGGTGACCTGCATCGTGATACAATTCGTGAAGTTTCAGCACATGTCCTGAAAGAAGAAACAGGCTTTGGAACGGCAATATCAAAACAACTCTCCGCCAAACTTCCCCCCATGAAACCCAGAACTCCACCAACCGGCTCCGAACCACCTAAACGCAACAGGCATAAAAATGCGCATCGTCGGCGGTAAACATCGCGGACAAATTCTCCTCGCGCCCTCAGGGCGGGAGCTACGACCAACCAGTGATCGGGTCCGTGAATCAGTGTTCAACATCCTTACCCAGGGCGGTGAAGCGCTCGGCGCCCGCAACTGGGTCCAGGATGCTTATGTGCTAGACGGCTTCGCCGGTACCGGCGCTATGGGACTTGAAGCGGTGTCACGCGGCGCAGCACACGCCACACTCCTGGATAATCAAAACGCTGCTTTGCAGTGCTGCCGCAAAAATATCGAGACACTGCAGGAAGACGACAATATCAGTGCTTATTATGCCGATTGTCTAAAACCCAGACCTGCCAACCAGCCCTGCTCACTTATATTTCTTGACCCACCCTATGGGTTAGGACTGACGGTTCCAGCTCTTGAGGCCTTGGTTAGCGCAGGATGGGTTGCCGACAAAGCTATAGCGGTCCTAGAGGTCGACAGGACCGATGAAATTGAGCCACCACCAGAGTTTAATATTCTGGATGACCGTCACTACGGCAAAGCCAGAATTCTATTTCTAGGAAATTAGCCGCAAATGTTCGCCACTATTCCGCCGCTGCGGAATTCGTACCCGGCAACAATTCGATAATCTCGTCACTCGTAAAGACATCAGCGAAATGATTAAACATCGCACTTAGCGATGCGTTATGAGCTTCATCCGACCGGGTCGCTGTTGCGTCTGACGCAACCATCGTCCGGAAATTGAGCATATGCGCATCGCGCGTCGTCGACTCAACGCATACGTCGGTCGCAATGCCCGTCATTACCAATGTATCTATACCGGCGGCACGAAGCTGATCCTCGAGATCAGAGGAACCGCGGATAAAAGCGCTAAACCGGGTTTTTGTAGTAATTTCATCTTCGGGTTGAACGTCCATACCATCCCAAATTTCGGCGCCGGGGCGGCCATCGGTCAGCCCGTCTAGCATACGCTCGACATCCGCTGGGCTGAGATATTCCATATAGGCGGACCAGGTTTTTGGCGCATCGTCGCCATAGATTGCTCGCACCCAATATACCTTGCTGCCCGCCGCCCGCATCGCTTTACACAGCTTGTTCGTCGCTGGTGCCGCACCAGCACAATACGGCGAATAGGCCGCCATGCCTTCTTGCAGCCAGACATTTTGCATATCGATCACAATGAGTGCCGTCTTCGCTGGATCAATACTGTCATAAGCATGGAGCTTGCCACCTCGCCGTCGGAGGATGTGCTCGACCGTTGACGGCGAAAGCTGAACGTTATGAAGCTTGGTATCGGTCATATTTCTCTCCAGTTTCAAAGTGCCATTAGTCGCAGAGGAACGACCTTAGCGGCGGCCAAACAACCGTTCAATGTCAGCGAGGTTTAATTCGACATAGGTCGGGCGGCCATGATTACATTGCCCCGAATGCGGAGTCTGTTCCATCTGGCGCAGGATCGCGTCCATTTCAGCTTGATTAAGGCGTCGGCCGGCACGAACGCTACCGTGACATGCCATCGTCCCGCAAACTTCTTCAAGTCGCTCCTTCAGCGTTAGTCCTTCACCAAGCTCGGCTATATCATCCGCCAAATCTTTGACCAGTCCAACGATATCCGTTTTGCCCAACATCGCAGGCACTTCCCGAACCACCACCGCCCCGGGACCAAAGGCCTCCAGCACAAGACCAAGCTCGGCAAACTGATCTGCCCGCTCAACTAATCGCTGACACTGTGCTTCTTCCAGTTCTATGACCTCGGGAAGCAACAGGCCCTGTCGTGCTACGTCGCCCGACTCCAAGGACTGCTTCATTTTCTCATAAACCAGCCGTTCATGAGCCGCATGCTGATCAACGATCACAATACCTTCATTGGTCTGCGCGACGATATAGGTCTCATGAAGCTGGGCTCGAGCGACGCCAAGCGGAAACGACTGAGAAACACTCTGATCCGCGTTGCCAAAAAATGGTACAACTGGGTCTTCAACCCCTGTAACGGACGGCTGGTCCATCCCCGGCAAGGGCGCGTAATAGGCCGCGGCGGATTGGGCTAATGCACCACCATGCGATCCAGGCCGGTAAGACGGCACTCCCCCCGTTGGCGATGCGCCCGGTCGGAACGCCCCTAACGTTTGGGTTGATACTGTGGTAGATGCGCGATGACCGGCATCCGCCAACGCATGTTTCAGAGCTCCGACAATCAATCCCCGGACCAAACCAGCATCCCTAAACCGAACTTCGGTTTTCATCGGGTGGACGTTCACATCTACAAATAAAGGCGCAATCTCAAGATAGAGCGCCACCATTGGATGACGATTACGCGCCAGAAGGTCCTGGTAAGCGCCCCGCACCGCACCGGTTAGCAACGGATCGCGAACAGGCCGCCCATTCACGAACAAATATTGTGATCGAGCGTAGGCTTTATTCAAGGTCGGCAGGCCCGCATAGCCCGAGAGATGAATATCCTCACGCACAGCGTCGATACTCAGAGAATTTTCCGCAAAGTCCCGCCCCATAACATCAGACAAGCGCGCCAACCTTGCATCGAGCAGGTCACCTTGTGTTGCATCAAGCCTCAACCGTTTTCCTTTTTCGTCCAAGACCGAAAAACCAACGCCCGGATTTGCCATCGCAAGCCGTCGGACCACATCAAGGATATGATTTAGTTCGGTTCGTTCGGTTTTGAGAAATTTCAATCGGGCTGGCGTCGCGAAAAACAAATCGGCAATCTCAATACGCGTCCCGGCGGTTAAGGAAACCGGGCGGACCGACTCCTTTTCACCGCCGATAACAGCAATAGACCACGCCTCATCAGAACCGCGAGCGCGAGTTTCAATCCTGAGACGGGAAACAGAACCAATCGACGGCAATGCTTCGCCCCGAAATCCAAGTGAAGAAATATGTAACAGATCATCATCTGGCAATTTGGACGTCGCGTGACGGTCTACCGCCAAGACCAGTTCATCGCGAGACATACCAACGCCGTCATCAGTGACTATGATCGAATTCCGCCCGCCCCCTTGTATCGCAATCTCAATGCGACTTGCGTCAGCATCAATGGCATTCTCAACCAGCTCTTTAACGGCAGATGCGGGACGTTCAACAACTTCACCAGCAGCGATCCGGTTGACGGTCCCTTCGGGGAGAAGACGGATTGTCATATCATCCTTCCTCACCCGCGAGATACTTACGGGTGAGAATCTTTCCCTCTTCTACGGCGGGCTGATCGAACGGGTCAACGCCAAACAGATGTGCCGCGATGATCGTCTCCAGCATAAAATGCATCATCAACGCCCCCATCACGGTTTCATCAAGACGATCCAGCTGGATTATACGCGTTGGCCGTTTATTACGAATGAGGGTTTCCACCGTTGCACGCTGTTCCGCATCCATAAGATCGCCCACTGACTTGCCCGAGAGGTAAGAGAGAGCCTCATCATCGGCTAGTTCCGAGTCCACCGACGGACCGTCACCAACGCAAGACAACATGATGACCGTGAACATCTTGTCGCGTGGGCCATCAAGATAGAGTTGTAATTGGCTATGCTGATCGACCGTCCCCAGGGCATTGATCGGGGTCGTACCCTTACCCTGCTTACCGAGGCTTTCCGCCCAAAGCTGACGAAACCACAGACCAAAATCTGCCAGCCGGTCGGCATAAGGCATCATAACCGTGGACAGGATATTATTGTCGGTCGCTAATCCTACTGAGATCGCCGCCCCCACCGCAGCGTCAATTCTTTCTGGGGCCTCTCCCTCAAGAACAGACTTTAAAATGCCTAGAGCGCCGTCACAAATCGCCCTAGCGTCAAGCCCCGCAATCATCACCGGCAACAGACCAACCAGCGACAACGCTGAATAGCGTCCACCAACGCCTGGGTCATGGTCTAGAACTACCATGCCATGACTATCGGCGAGCCGGCGTAGCAGATTATCGCCCGGCTCAGTTATCGCCGTAAAATGGCTTGCGGCCTTGTCTTTGCCGACGACACCCAGAACCGCCTTTAGACAAATCAAAAACAGCATCATCATTTCAGCTGTCGATCCCGATTTTGAAATGACGAGGAACCCCGTCCGCTCCAATGCAAGCCGTTCGAGCATGACTGATATGCTGTGTGGATCAACGTTATCAAAAAAGTGAAGACTTGGCGCACCATCTTGAGGTCCGAAGCCAAAATCAGCCAGCTGACACAAGGTCTGGCCGCCGAGACTCGAGCCCCCCACCCCGAGGATAACGACATCGTCGAATTGATTGCGATAGCGCGCCGCAACGGGCTCCAGTTCCGCAATATCATCTGTCAGTTCTGGAAGACGCAACAATGGCAGGCTTCCATCAGCATGTTGCGCGCGCAGAGTTTTAAGCGCTGGCTTGGTATTTTCTAGAATCGCGTAAAACCGCCCACGATCAAGCCCATGCGCACCGAGCACATCTGAGAAACAGGATGACGTTATTTGGACATAGGACATAAACAGGGCCTTTCACTTTGACTGTAAACCAGCTGTGCGAATCAGGAAAAGGAACACGGCAGAAAACCGGTGGATAGTTTACCGATCAAAACGACTTTTTGAGGGTGCTCTCGACATATTTCATCGTTCAGTTTAATCGAGGGACAGAATTTGATATTCGGGAGTATATCGTGGAACTATACGTTCTTGTAATAGTGGGCATCGCGTTTTTTTGCGGCGGAATCGTAAAAGGCATAACCGGCATGGGGTTGCCGCTCACGGCTATCGCCCTGATGTCGATTGTCCTCGATCTGCAGGTCGCCATTCCGCTCCTGATCGTCCCCATCATCGCAACCAATATTATGCAAGCATTTCAAGGCGGTCACTTCGGTGAGCTAATGCGAAAGTTTTGGCCAATGCTCATAGCAGCGGCAATCGGGGTTTTTGCTGGTACCTACGCGCTCTATAGACTCGATTCATCCTATCTGCTGATCGCGCTAGGCCTGCTGGTTTTCTTTTACTCGATAAACAATCTATGCGCTATCCGGCTAAGCTGCACCGAACGAACACTGCCTATCGTATCACCGGTGGTCGGATTTCTATCCGGGATTCTAGCCGGTACTACTGGAGCCATCGGCATTCCGGTCGTGATTTATTTTCAGGCGCTGGGCATGACCAAAAACCTGTTTGTACAGGCATTAGGCATTCAATTCCTAATCACCGGAACATTTCTGACCCTATCGCTTATCCGGGAAGGCGGGCTAAGCATTCAATACGCCACGATCTCGGCGCTCGCCTTGATACCCTCTGTCATCGGGATGCTTGCTGGAAAGAAGCTCCGTGACAAAGTTTCAGAAGAACGATTTAAGACCTGGCTCTATGTCTTGCTGCTACTGATCGGCCTGAACCTAATCCGCAAAGGCTTGTTTTAACTTAGGGCCTCGGCTTAATGCCTTTTGGCTGACCAACAATCACCACCGTCAGAGCCTCGGGACGCAATAATTTCTGGGCGACCCTTTTAATACCCCCGAGGGTAACCGCATTTATCAGGCTCGGGCGTTTATCGAGATAATCTTTGCCAAGATTATTGACCTGCACCGCAAGCAAGAGACTCGCGATCCGACGTGTCGAGTCCAACCGCAACGGAAACGAGCCATTGATATAGGTTTTTGCAGCGGCGAGCTCTTTCGCCGTCACGCCCTTTTCCGCCATTTTTTTCCATTCTGCCCGAACAACTTTAAGAGATTCAGCAACTCGCGAATTCGCTGTCGCGACACTACCCATATACAAGGCTGCATGATCGTAGGGGTTAAGATAGCTATACACGCCGTATGCTAATCCGCGCTTTTCCCGTATCTCTTCCATCAAGCGTGACGAGAAACCACCACCACCAAAAATACGGTTCATTACCGAAGCAATGTACCAATCCGGATGATTTCGTTTGAGTCCGGAATGACCGAACATCACTATGCTTTGCGGAATTTTCCGATCAATAACGATGGTTTTTCCCGCTGCCGCGGGCGCTATTTCCGCAATTTTTTTCGTATCCCCCGATGCGGGCAATGTACCAAATATCTGATCGAGCCGTCGTGCCAACTCTGCCGACGAAATATCACCGGCAACAGCAACGATCAGCGAGTCCAGCACAACATGGCGCAGCATAAAATCGTTAAGATCCTTTGCGACCAGTGTCTTTATCGACTCGACAGTTCCATCACCAGGTCTCCCGTAGGGATGATTGGGAAAAACTGCTTTGTACCAGGCTCTTGTCCCGATCGTGTCAGGGTCCTGCGCACTCCGTTGAATGCTGACAATAATCTGTCCTTTAATCCTGTCGACCGGTTTGCCATCAAATCGCGGCTTGTTCAGTGCCAAACCGAATAGCCGGAATGCTTCATCCTTGTTAGCCGTCAGCGTCCGAAAAGATCCACGGAACTTGTCGGTCGAGGCAGAAAAGCTGAGCCGTGCTGCGGTATCTTGAAGCTGTGTCTGAAAATCCTGAGACTTCAGGTCACCGGCGCCTTCATCAAGCATGGCAGAAACCATGCGTGCGAGCCCTTCTTTCCCAACCGGGTCATAGGCTGTGCCGCCGGTTTTAAACGCGAAGTTCACTGAAATTACGGGAATACTTTTGTCCTGAACGAGCCAAGCTTTGATTCCGCCGGGACTGCGGACTTCTTTGATATCAATCGCATAGGAAGGCGCAGCGATCAGGCAAAGCATGCCCCAGAGCGGTAGCTTGACGACATTGGCCCAAAATTTAGGGAGCAAGTTTTTCATCAATCCGTCCCCACCTTTTGTTTCTTACGCAATATCGCTGTGACCGAAGTTTCAGTTCGAAAAATAGCGCGGGCGGCGGCGTTAACCTCATCAACTGTGACCGCTTTTATACGATCCGGCCATGATTCAACGTCGGCGATTGTGCGGCCAGTCGATAACGCCCGCCCGATGATATTCGGTGCAACGCGCAATGAGTCTCTAGCGTAAACAGCGCTCGCCATCATGGACTTCACAGCCCGCTTAATTTCTTTTTCCGAAACGCCGTCTTTTAAAAGCTTTTTCACCTCAGCCTGCAACGCCGCCTCAACCTTCTCGAGTGACACTCCAGGGCGTGGGGAAGCTGAAAGACCAAACCTCCCATAGTCCAGCGCATCAGCGCTAAACCAAGCCCCAGCATTGGAAGCTATACCCTGATCAACCACCAAGCTTCGGTATAGCTGCGCTGTCGTGCCCCCACCAAAAATTTCAGCTAGAACGAGCAAGGCATAGGCTTGATTTCCTTTGGCTGTCGCATAGGACGACGCCAGGTAGGTTTGCGATATACTGGGCTGCCCGACCCGGCGGCTAGCCATCTCAACCCGTCTGCCAGCCCGATGCGGCGGCTCTGTTATTCGGTTTCGAACGATCTTCCGACCGCGAGGAATAACTCCATAATATTTCTCGGCAAGCGGCTTTAGTTCTTTTGCATCTACATCACCAGCAACAATCAAAATTGCATTATTGGGGACGTAATACCGCCTGTAAAAATCGAGTGCATCATTGGTTGTGAGTTGTTCAATCTCGTGCTTCCAACCGATCACCGGAATTTTATAAGGATGATTCAAAAACAGGGCAGCTCGTGATGCCTCCCAAAGCTGCGAGCTGGGATTATTGTCGGTTCGCGAGCGACGTTCTTCCAGAACAACATCGCGTTCCGGCAGTACTTCTGCATCGGTCAGCACCAAATTACGCATCCGGTCAGCCTCGAGGCGCATCACAAGCCCGAGCTTATCTCGTGCAACGGTCTGGAAATAAGCTGTGTAATCCTGAGCGGTGAAAGCATTATCGCTCCCGCCATGACGCGCAATGATTTTGGAAAACTCTCCAGGAGGAACCAATTTGGTTCCCTTAAACATAAGGTGTTCAAAGAAATGCGCGATGCCTGACTTTCCACGAGGCTCGTCAGCTGCACCGGTCTTGTACCAAACCATATGCGCAACCACAGGGGCACGGCGGTTCGGTATCACCACGACCTGCATACCGTTCTTCAGCACAAAGCTTTCGGAATTAAAGACCGCCGCGGATGACGGTGTCGCGAATACCGTTACCAATACCGTTGCGATGCCAAATACTGCCGTCAGTAGCCTTAGTGGAACCACGTCTAGGGTCTCCAATTCCGTTACCTTAGGCTATATGGATAATACACCGGCCATTACAAGCCCGTATTTCTCAACTCTTAGTGACCATGATTATCTGACGGCACATCAGAAAATACCTTCAAGCCAACCTTTTTTCTTCCGGGTAATCACCGGCACTTCGCCCTTGGTGATTGAGTCGCCCTGCGCCGTAACCTGTTGTATACGCTTGGATTCCTTCGTGGCATCTAAAATTTTTCCCGGTTTTTCCGGGCCCTGCCAGAAAATCACTTTTTTGAGAACGCTCTTATTCGCATCGACCAACGCCCCGCTTTCAACATTGACCTGCTGTCTAATCGACGGATCAGCATTCAAGGCACCTGCTCGCTTCAGAAATGCGACTTCACTGCTCGAAAACTTTCCAGACGTAACGGCGCCCGCCTGTCCGCTCCTACCTGAATTGCGCAGCAAAATACTACGGGCTTTACTAGTCGGGGTCGTTTCCTGCGGCCTTGCAGCACCGGGCTTTGGAGAGCGTAAACCATATTGTGGCGGAATACTCAGCGGCGCCCGGGTAACAATGGCGAATTCATCCGGCGCCTGTTTCGTCAGCCCAATAACCTCTTGGGCGTTTTCACACCCACCTAGGCCGATAGCGCCAATTATTAATCCCATTAGGGCGGGCAAAACTGACTTCTTCGTATTCATGCGACGTAATCCGTATCCTGTCCGACACTCTATATTTAAGTGTTTTCGGGTTTCGATTTCAAGGAGTCCAGTATTAATAGTATCACACCAATGGTGATCGCGGAGTCTGCAATATTAAAAGCTGGCCAATGCCAGCCACCGACGTGAAAATCGAGAAAATCAACTACCGCGCCAAATCGTATACGATCAATAACATTGCCAACCGCTCCGCCAATCACCAGAGCCAGCGCCACGGCGAGCAAAGTTTCGTGGACCCGCCACATCCAAATCGCCAGCGCGATCGAAATCAAGATCGCAAAAACAATTAAGGCGATGCTCGCCCAACCTGGGGCGTCGCTAAAAATTCCGAAACTGGCGCCACGATTATGAACCAAGACAAGGTCGAAGAAGCTAGTCACGGGAATAATGCGAGGCGGTACCATAGTGACATTCAAGATCCACCACTTGCTCAGCTGATCAAAGAGAATAGTCAGAAGGGCGATAAGTGTCCCTGCTCGGGTTGGTCCCATTTGCATCATCGACTGGTTGATTTATGCGGCCACGGGAGTATCACCGACTGCGGATGCACAACGGCCACATAAGTCCTTATGAACTTCATGAGCACCTACTTCCGGCAAAACCTTCCAGCAACGACCGCATTTTTCACCATCGGCGGGAGTAATCACCACTCGTATATCCGCAACCTCAGAAATCAAGAACGCGTCGGCCGGCGCCTCACCATCATCGAAACAGGCCGACGACGTAATACATAAATCGGCTAAATCAACTTCTGTCAGTGCCGCCTGATAGGCAGCTGATGCGAAAACAGTTGCGCCAGCGCCGAGACTTGATCCAATCCGTTTCTCCGAGCGTTCAATTTCAAGGGCGCCGGTAACAACACGTCTCAGATTACGGACAAGTTGCCATTTCTCCGCTAACGCCTCATCCCGCCACTCAGCGGGAATTTCAGGGAATTGTCTCAGATGAATACTGCCGTCATCTGCCTCTTCCGGGAAACGTGTCAGCCACGCCTCTTCAGCTGTGAACGGAATGATCGGCGCGAGCCACGCTGTGAGAGACATATAAAGTTGATCCAGCACGGTCCGAGCAGCTCGACGATCGAGGCTGTCTACTGGGTCGCAATAAAGCGTATCTTTCCGCATATCGAAATAAAATGATGATAGCTCCACCGCACAAAAATTATGCAGCGCGGTAAACATCGCGTGGAAATCATATTTTGCGCAGCAATTACGAACCAGCACATCAAGCTCGGCCAAACGATGCAGAACAAATCTCTCAAGCTCTGGCATGTTTTGGACTTCAACACGCTCACTCTCTTCAAATTCGTGTAGATTGCCAAGCAGGTACCGAAATGTATTACGCAGTCGGCGGTAGGCATCTGCCTGATGTTTGATGATTTCAGGCCCGATCTTAAGGTCCTCAGAATAGTCAGAAGCGACGACCCAAATTCTCAAAATATCGGCGCCAAAGTTTTTGATAATTTCCTGCGGCGCAACGGTATTGCCCTGCGATTTTGACATTTTCACGCCTTTCTCGGCGAGAACAAAACCGTGCGTCAAAACACCTTCGTAAGGTGCCCGACCACGGGTGCCACAGGATTCGAGCAAAGACGAATGGAACCAACCACGGTGCTGGTCAGAACCTTCGAGGTAAAGAGTCGCCGGCCACTCAAGGTCATCGCGATCTTCCAGGACAAAATTGTGCGTCGAGCCCGAATCAAACCAGACATCTAGAATATCAAAAATCTGTTCGTAATCGTCAGGATTGTAGTCATCCCCAAGGAAACGGGCGGGGTCGCTCGCAAACCAGCAATCAGCGCCCTCCTGCTCCACAGTTTCCGCAATCCTGTTCATCACGGCTTCGTCGCGCAGCGGCTCACCCGTCTCCTTGCTTACAAAGACAGTGATCGGCACACCCCAGGCACGCTGGCGCGACACGCACCAGTCTGGCCGGCTGGAAATCATACCCTGAAGTCGATTTTTACCGCTTGCTGGATAAAATTCTGTCTCATCGATCGCCGCGAGTGCTTTTGCGCGTAGATCGTTGGTTTCCATCGAAATGAACCATTGTGGTGTCGTCCGATAGATCAAAGGTGCCTTCGATCGCCAGCTATGCGGATAAGAATGCACGAGTGTATCGCTGGCAATAAGATCGCCTGCTGCAGTCAACGCCTCCTTGACAGGACCATCCGCCTTATAGACATGTTGTCCGGCAAATAGCGGAACGTGCTGGTAATAACAGCCATTTCCTTCAACGGTTCGCGGGACTTCAATCCCGTAAGCCTGCCCAACGATGAAATCCTCAACACCATGACCCGGTGCTGTATGGACCAGCCCGGTGCCATCCTCTTCGGTCACATGGTCTCCTGGCAGGAGCGGCACATCGAAATCGTACCCTTTGCCATGCAACGGGTGATGACAAATCGTCCCCTGCAGATCAGCGCCCTTGATGTGAATAATCGTTTTTGAGTCTCCGACTCCACAGGCCGCCATAACACCCGCAGCAAGAGAGTCAGCGACAAGCAATTTGTCGCCAGCCTTCAGCGTTCCATTTTCACCGGGATCAACAATTTCTACGACGGCGTACTCAAGGTCGTCCCCGAAGGCGATCGCCCGATTGCCAGGAATGGTCCAAGGTGTTGTCGTCCAGATAACTGCATAGACATCTTTAAGGGCATCAATGTCAGTGTTAACGATGGGAAATCTAACCCAAATCTGAGTCGATTTATGATCGTGGTATTCAACCTCGGCTTCAGCCAGTGCCGTTTTCTCAACCGGTGACCACATAACCGGTTTTTCACCGCGAAACAGGCCACCATTTAGAAGGAACTTGCCAAGTTCCCGGACAATGCGGCCTTCGGCTTTATACGCCATCGTTGTATAGGGACTTTTCCAATCACCAATGACACCAAGACGTTGGAATTCTTCAGACTGCACGCCGATCCAATGACCCGCAAAATCTCGACATTCCTGGCGAAAGTCTGCTACCGGGACCTCGTCTTTATCTTTGCCGTCCTTGCGGTATTTTTCTTCGATCTTCCACTCGATCGGCAAACCGTGACAATCCCAACCCGGAACATAATTAGCATCCTTGCCGAGCATTTGCTGAGAACGATTAATGACGTCCTTGAGAATCTTGTTCAGAGCATGGCCAATATGCAGATTGCCGTTCGCATAAGGAGGGCCATCATGCAGGATAAATTTTTCTCTGCCCTTGGATTCTTCGCGAAGCCGATGGTAGAGATCTATTTTTTGCCAACGCGCCAGCGTTTCGGGTTCACGTTCCGGCAAAGATCCCCGCATGGGAAAATCTGTGGTCGGTAAAAAGACGGTGGATTTATAATCAGCACTCATCGTTCATTTCCAGCTTCAGCAATTTGCCTGGGTGTCGTGATATCATCGCGAGCCGCAGCGTCAAGGATTTCTCGCGCGACCACACAATCGGCTGCAATTTGGGCTTTGATTGCTTCAAAGCCATCAAACTTCATTTCAGGGCGAATAAACTCCACAAACGCGACGCGCAAAATTTTGCCATACAAATCATCATCAAAATCAAAGAGATGCGTTTCAACCGTAATCCCCTCACCGTCAAAAGTCGGGCGACGCCCTACATTGACCACCGCCTTGTGCCAAACAGTATCAGGACCGTCTGTCACTCCGACCCAAACGGCATAAACGCCGAGTGCTGGCATAACATAAGAACCCGGATCAACATTCGCGGTAGGAAAACCAATTTGACGACCTCTCTGATCGCCGGTCATAACCTCGCCTTCGATTTCCCAGGCTCGACCAAGCAGTTCGGCGGTCTCACGTGGCCGACCTTCCTGAATATGCTTACGTATTACAGTAGACGAATAGGTTGTACCGTCCTCAGCCTGTACAGCAGGCACAATGGTGACGCTAAAACCATGTTCCGCACCACCTTGCTCAAGAAGGCTGACATCGCCTTTCCGGCCTTTTCCAAATACGAAATCATATCCGGCGACGATATGGCGGGCACCAAGCCCATCAACCAGCACATCTTCGATAAACTTAGTTGCTTCCAGGGACGAAAAACTCGGATCAAACGGCATTACATAATGAATATCCGTTCCCAATGCCTCTATATGCCGCGATTTAGCACCGCCGGGCGTCATTTCGAAAAGCGGAGTATCGGCTTGAAAATACCGGCGAGGATGCGGATCAAACGTCATTGCCGCCGACGAAACGCCCAATGATTTCGCGATTTCCATCATCTCGCTAATAACGGTCTGATGGCCACGATGAACGCCATCGAAATTACCGAGGGCTATGGCCGCTCCCTTGTCCGATTCCAGCAGGTCTGAATATGTCCGAATAATACGCATGATGGCCGTTGTCGTACTCATCAGCGTCCATCAAGTCAAACGGCAAGTAACGCAAATAAAATCTGTGATAATAGCCAAACAGGGCGTCATTTCTCATCCCCACATCAACTTTACCCTGCGTTAATCCTAACAAGGCACAATAAGTACCGAATCCGGATTTGCTCGTTCAGGCAACAAAACCCGTTCTAATTCGTAGAAAAAGGGAAGGAATTGTGCGAAATCTAGGCACCTGGGCACCGCCAAACCGCAGCATGCCGAAGATTACAAAAATTCGCGAATACGCCCAGGTAAAGATGAGCGACGGCTCTATCTTGACCGGGTACGTCTTTGTTGAAGCAACGTCTCGTATTCAGGACGTTCTTAACGGCGCTACCCAGTTCATTCCCTTTATCGACGAGAATGAAGTCACTCTGTTACTGAACAAGGCTTCAATTGCACATCTTCGTCCGTTCGACGCTTAGTATGTTGTCACCACAAACTAACCAACAACTCGATTGGCGGTGAAGCTTGATATATTCAGAACCCACACACAAAGCAGCCAAAATAGCTCAGCAGGTGATGGAAGAGTTGACTGACGAGAGCATTGCGCACAATCCGCAAAATTTTACTATTTGGTTTGATCACCTTTCAGGCCGAAATCCCGCTCTCATGAGATTCATTGATCGTGCCAAAGAGAAAGGGGTCGAGTTCTCGCCGGAGCGATTGCAGGAAATTTACACTCGTTTCATCACGTCGACAGACAATAACGTTGATCCAGTTGAATGGAACCAGCGTATAGTAGATGTCGCTTCAAAAATCACCACAGCTCTCGGCGATATTGGTGACGGTATATAAAAATATGGAGCGGCCCTCGAAGATTTTTCAGGCCATTTAAGTGGCACGGCAAGTAGTGCAGATCTAACCAATTTAATCTCAGGTATTCTCTCCGAAACCAAATCGATGGATGGGCAGGTCAATAATCTTCAAGGTCGCGTCCGTGAATCCAGCGACGAACTGGAAGCATTACGGCGCGAGCTTGCCGAAACCAAGCGGGAGGCCATGACCGACAAGCTTATCGGCCTGGCCAACCGGCGCTGCTTCGACGAATCACTGCTCCAGCTGACAACTGAGGCCCGCGATAGTCGAGAACCTCTGTCGATCGCCCTATGCGACGTCGACCATTTCAAGAATTTTAACGACACTCACGGGCATCAGGTTGGCGATCAGGTTCTGCGCCTCGTCGGCAGAATCCTTTTCTAAAACGTTAAGGGCAGTGACCTTCCAGCGCGCTATGGCGGCGAGGAATTTGTTATTATTTTACCAGAAACGCCGCTCAAAGGCGCTTCAATCGTTGCCGACCACCTGCGCGAGAAACTTGCCCGCCGCAAACTTGCCCGCAAGGGAACTGATGACACCTGCGGAAAAGTCACAATGTCCGTTGGTTTCACCGAATATATCTTCGGTGAAAACATGGAAGGACTCATCGAACGCGCCGACGGGCTGCTTTACAAAGCAAAACAAGAAGGTCGCAACCGTATCTGCGCTTCCTTGGCGCAGCTTGGGCTCAAAAAAGCCAGATAGCCGAACCGCAAGCCGCTCTTAGTTATGACCGCATTCAGTTGCTAAGTACGGCCCCCACGGACAATATTGCGTAAGCATGATTGTACTTTTCACTGATTTCGGTCCGTCAGGTCCTTACGTTGGCCAAATGCGCACTGCCATCGCAAAATACGCGCCCAGTGAAATCGCAATAGACCTCTTGTCTGATGCCCCAGCATTCAACCCCAAAGCCTCAGCCTATCTATTAGCCGCCCTCGCACCGGATTTTCCCGACGGTGCGATATTTCTATGTGTCGTCGACCCCGGTGTCGGTGGTGATCGGTTACCGCTCATCGTAAAAGCCAAAAATCAAGTATTTATCGGACCCGACAACGGGCTATTCTCAATTGTGGCCCGACGTTCCTCGACAGCATCAGTACAAAAAATAACTTGGAAACCAGATTATCTATCGGCAAGTTTTCACGGGAGGGATCTTTTCGCGCCAGTCGCAGCAATGATCTCGACCGGAAAAACAGACATCAGCGAACCTATATCGAAGGACACGCTGGCAAAGCCAGACTGGCCCGACGACCTGAAATCCATCATCTATATCGATCATTTTGGAAACGCGATGACAGGAATTCGGGCCAAAACATTATCAGCCACTACCAGGCTCGAATGGTGCGGAAATAAGTTTTCCTATGCCAAAACATTTTCTAGCGTGGAATCCGGCGCCGCATTCTGGTACGAAAACGCCAACGGGCTTGCTGAAATCTCGATTAATCAGGGACGAGCCGACGACCTCGGTTTGGCCGTCGGCGAACCTATATCAATTTTGGCGCCCTAGTAACCGCTACTTTCACTGGAGTGAACGTGTCCACGATACCACCCATCAAGATCAGGCCAGAGGGCCGCCCCTTTATCGCCATTTTCGTTGTCATAGCGATTATTTTGTTCACCGTTGCCCAATGGCTGGGCTGTATTGGTGTCATTCTAATTGGTTGGTGCATGTATTTCTTCCGCGATCCTGATCGCGTTACGCCCAGAGAAACCGGCCTGGTGATTAGCCCAGCTGATGGCGTCATCCAAATGGTAACCGACGCTGCGCCACCTCCGGAATTGGATATGGGTGATGCCCCGATGAGACGGGTTAGCGTTTTCATGAACGTCTTCGACTGTCACGTAAATCGTAGCCCGTTGGACGGCCAGGTCGTTAAAAATGCCTACCGGCCAGGAAAGTTTTTAAATGCGTCTCTTAATAAGGCCAGCGAGCATAACGAACGTCGTTCGATGACTATTCGCACTGATTATGGTCTCGATATCGCCGTTGTGCAGATTGCCGGGCTGGTTGCCCGCCGGATCATCTGTTGGACAGACGAAGGAAAAACACTCCGTACAGGCGAACGATATGGCATGATCCGCTTTGGTAGCCGCGTCGACGTCTATTTGCCAATAGGCACGCGCGTTCTGGCAATTCCAGGCCAGCGGGCTGTCGCAGGAGAAACCCCGCTCGCTCAACTGGACGACAGCCAAGACGACCGAAAAGGAGAATGGCGCTAATGGCTCGAATTCCCAGCGAAAGACTATCACGCAACGAAAGACGTCAACTTAGGCGGGATCGGCTGAACCGACTTCTACCGAATGCCCTGACAATGCTGGGACTGTGCTGCGGCCTTACGGCAGTTAGGTTTGGTCTGCAGGATAAATGGGAAATTTCAATTCTGCTCATCGCGGCAGCCGCCCTTCTTGATACGCTGGACGGACGCATGGCGCGGCTGATGGGTGGCCAGACAGAGCTGGGTGGTCAGCTTGATTCTCTTGCCGACGCCATTTCGTTCGGTGTTGCCCCGGTGATGCTGATTTATCTGTGGTCGCTTAATAATGCCGGCGGTATTGGTTGGGCCATCGCGGTTCTGTTTGTCGTCTGCTCGGTCCTAAGGTTGGCTCGCTTCAACATCGCCTCTGCTGAAACCGATTTACCTGCCTGGGCGGGTGGCTATTTTAGTGGGGTTCCCGCTCCTGCAGCAGCCGGCATGGTCCTGTTACCTCTCGTGCTCGGGGTGGAGACCAATTGGGAGTTTTTAAGCTCAGCCTGGCTTACTCTGCCTTGGACGATTGTTATTTCCGGATTAATGATCGCACCAATTCCGACCTATTCCTTCAAGCGTATCCGAGTTCCAAAGAACCTCGTCACTGTGTCCTTGGCCGGCGTTGCCCTTTTTGCAGCGGCGCTTATCACTGAACCTTGGCTGGCCTTGGCCGCCCTGATCATTGCATTTTCAGGGTCGATCCCGTTTGCCATTCTCTCGTTCCAGAAAAGGCAGAGGAAAAAAGAGATCAATACTTCATCAAACGATACGGATACAAACGACGCCACTTAGGGCTTAGGGCCGCCTAATTCGGACCTCAGCTCTCGGATTTCCGCGCGAAGCTGGGCGATCTCGTCTGAGACCAATCGTGTATCCGTATCAACGACTGTTTCGATAAGTTCGACCGTGCGCTCTTCTTCATCGGCATGCAGAGATTGCATCGAGTCAACAATGATCGCGATGAACAGGTTGAGAACGGTAAAACTCGAGACAATGATAAAAGGAACAAAGAACGCCCAGGCAACGGGAAACTGTTCCATGACCGGACGAACAATTCCCATAGACCAGCTTTCCAGTGTCATAATCTGGAAAAGCGAATACATCGATTCTCCGATAGTTCCGAACCACTGCGGAAAAGCACCACCAAACAGTTTGGTCGCGATGACCGAGAAAACATAGAAAACCAGCATTAAGAGCGCCGCGACCGAGCCGATGCCCGGTATAGCATGCAATAATGCTTCAACCACCCGACGCATACGCGGCACGCCGGAGATAAGACGTAACGCCCGCAAAATTCGAAGGGCCCGCAAGACACTGAATTGCTCACTCGCCGGAACCAAGGCAATCGTCACAATTAGAAAATCAAAAACGCCCCACGGGTCCAGAAAGAACCTTGGCCCATGAGCATACATTCGCAGGACAAGCTCAATGACAAAAATCCAGAGGATGATTTTATCAACCAGATGGAGTGTGTCCCCCACCAATACCATCACACCCGGAGAGGTTTCCAACCCCAAAATGACCGCATTGATAAAAATTATGGCTAAAACGGTGTACCGAAATAGTGCGGATTCCACCCATTCACGAAGCCAAGCCCGGTGCCCTAAGTTCTCAACGGTTTCAGTAGTATCTGCCATTTAGCTCACTCTCCTGCGGGCCGTTATGTAGCTATCGAAACCCGGCGTGACAAGGGTTTCATCGCACGAGCTACCTCCTGAAACAAAACAGGATTAGAGTTCTCCCAACAGGAACAGCAAACTAATATGCTGACCATTCGGGGGAGACGTTTTTTGACCTATACACCGCCAGCGGTTATTGATGCCGATGCTCATGTTATTAAGAGTAATTTGACATAGGACTACCTGGAGCCCTCCGAAGAAAAATATCGGCCTAAAATTGTTGGTGATAACAGTAATCCCAACGTCAAGAAATTGGATGTAAATGGTGAAGTTCGCGCCTTTGTCGTGGAAACTGTCGAAGCGCCAGACAGCATTGGTAAGACTGTCGGAAAATCAGACCGCAATGTCGGCACCCCGGCTAGGACCTGCCAGCTCAAGGATATTGCAGGCCGCCTGAAACACATGGATGCGCTCGATATTGACATCCAGATCTTGCATAACTCGCTTTGGCTTTATTCGCTAACAACCGACCTTGACGCCGAAGCCGCCTTAACCTTTGTCTGGCCCAGGTGGCTGGCAGCAACCTGGGCCAAAAGCAACGGTCGCCTGCCCTGGTCCGGTCTGGTGCCAACGCTAATGCCTGACGAAGTAATACGGCAAATGCGGTGTCAGTCCGCCTGTGCCAAGACAAAGGCAATCAATTTAGCGACAGCATCCTTGGCGGCCGGATCATCGGGGTTATTGGCGGCAAAGGTATGTGGCTGATTGGCATATTTATGGACCTCTATACTACCGCCCGCTTCCTTGTAGCGTTCAGCAAACATATCCGCGCGGAAATGATCAACATTGTCGTCCGCCTCACCCTGAATGATTGCCGCTGGTGGCATGTGGGTCGCTTCACCGCGATCCAGTACCATAAACGGATTACCAGCGGACATCAGCGCTTCATTGGTAAAGTAGACGTTATGGGCCTCCACCAACCGATCCTTACCGCTCTCCTGAGCCATCTGATACCGGGCCAACGGGTCGAGGATAGGCCAACAGCCAATAAAGAAATCGATTCTGGCATCTGTGCCTTCAAGAGACGGTTCATCGACGACATAGGTCGGCTCGTTAGGCTGCAGAGCGACCAATCCCATCTGCTGACCACCGCTGGACGAGCCTAAGCCACCGATGATTGATGCATTTGCGCCAATCGACGCCGCGTTTTTCTTGAACCAGCGCACACCGTAATTCGTATCCTGAACCGGGGCCGGGTAAGGTGCCTGAGTCGATAGCCGAAAATCCAGGGCAAACACGCCAACGCCGGCAGCTGCAAACTGTTGATGCATAACCTGATTATTCATCCGGTCGCCATTGCGCCAGGCACCACCATGTACATCAACAACATAAGGGAAAGGCCCATCGCCTTCAGGACAATACAGGCGACCCAAAAGTTCGAGATCGTCGATTGTACGATAGCTGATATCTTCTTCTGTCACGGCCATGACGGCGCTCCCTGATAATGATTTTCTGCATCTTCCTACCGGTTACAGCAACGGTCAATTGCTATCGGACTTTCAATAGAAACTATCGAAATGCTTGACTCTTTTCCTTGAATCAATATAAGAACAAAATAGGAACATTATGGACCCGTATACTTGTTTAGAACGGGCAGACACCAAGAAGAAAAGGTCTTCATGCCCCGGGACACCCTTTCACCGGACGCTATCGATCCCCCTTTTTCTCGCCACCGTGCGTCAAAGGGAGCCCAGCAGATGGAAGATTTGCGCGCCCACATCCGGGCGCTCGAACGCCCCGGCTGGACGGGGGAAGAGAAGCTATTCTCATTGGGAATTCCGGAAATTGATCGCCAACTTCCTGCCGGTGGTTGTCCGCCGGCAGCATTGTATGAGGTTCTCCCCGATCAACCTATCGATGCCAGTGCGGCAACCGGGTTTAGCATCACCTTGCTCGCAGCTCTAACCAATTACCGCAAAGGGCGGATACTATGGTGTCTGAATGATAACGCCACCGATGCCGGTGAGATTTATCCGCCGGGCATCAGCCAACATGGATTAGATCCCTCCCGCCTCACTATCGTTAAGACCACACGCGATACAGATGTCTTATGGGCAATGGAAGAGGCGCTACGGAGCAATGCCTTCATTGCTGTTTTGGGCGAGGTCAAAGGAATACCCATGACCGCCAGCCGGCGTTTGCAACTAGCCGCCGAGGAAAATGACGCTCTGGCGTTACTCCTCCGCCCAGCGACGCAAACGCCCGGCCTCTCCGCCGCCGTACAACGCTGGCGGGTTAAAGCTGCTCCCAGTCACCCCAGAGGCTTTGCAGCTGTTTTGAATGAGCCAGGAGCGGCTTGCTGGCACACCACTTTATTCCGAAGCCGGGGCGGAACGCCCGGCACCTGGTTAATGGAATGGTGCGATGAGACGGATCATCTCGCTCTGGCTCCCCCGGTTTGCGACCGACCGGTTGAGCCGCATAACGCCAGCCTTACGGGATAAACCGTTTGTTCTGGTTCAGGAGCGTCAGGCCCGATTATGTCTGAGTGCTCTTAATAATCTCGCCGAACGGGCCGGGCTGGCCCCGCACATGGCGTTGGCGAATGCCCGTGCCATCATGCCTTCGATAACCGTTCATCCAGCAATGCCCAATGCCGATGGGAAAATGCTGGCGCAACTCGCTCAATGGTGCGGTCGTTACAGCCCCTGGACCAGCACCGGGAAGGAGAATGACCCGGAGCTATCACTCGAGGGCGCAGGTGGCGCGGGAATATGGCTCGATGCCACTGGCTGTGCCCACTTGTTTGGCGGCGAAGATGCCATGTTGGCCGATATGGTTGGTCGTCTTGAGAAGCTTGGCTTTACCGCGCGCGCCGCGATGACAGATACACTGGGCAGCGCATGGGCAGTCAGTCGATTTTCTTCAAACGATGCCTGGAAAATCGTGCCCCCTGGAGAGATACGTGCCGCTCTCGCACCGCTGGCTATCGCCGCCCTACGCCTGCCACCCGCTACTGTTCTCGCCCTGCATGAAGTGGGGCTACGCTATATCGGCGACCTCATCGATATGCCACGAGGACCGCTGGCAGCGCGATTTGAAAAGGAGGTTCGTTTACGTCTTGATGCCGCCCTCGGTCAAACAGCCGAACCGCTCTCGCCTATCCTCCCGACAACGCCACTGATCGCCCGACTAACCTTTGCCGAGCCAATCGGGCACCGCGACGACATCGCTGCCGCCACCGGTAAATTACTCGACAAATTATGCATAACGATGGAGAAACTCGGTCAAGGCGCGCGACGGCTCGTGCTTTCTGTCTATCGTCCGGATGGCAGTACAGCGCGGATTACAATTGGCACAGCACGGGCCAATCGGGAGCCCCGACATCTTCTACGCCTGTTCGCTGAACATCTCGACGAGATCGACCCCGAATTTGGTATAGACGAAATGACACTGTTCGCTGCCATTGCCGAACCAATGACCGCCAACCAAAGTAATCTTCAACGCGGTGCCGCGGCCCAAAGCACAGACAGCTATAACGCCGTGATCGACCGGCTGACCAACCGGCTTGGCACTCACAATGTGCGGCGAACACATTTCCGGAAAAGCCATATCCCAGAACGCGCCGCAGGATTTATTCCGGTTGGTAAAGCCAAGCTTGTCCAGACGGACCAACGAGACGCTGACACACCTCGTCCGCTTCGACTTTTGCGCCCGCCTGAACAGGTCGAAGCCGTCGCCGAAAGCACTAACGGACCGCCTGTATTATTTCGCTGGCGTCGGATTTTGCATCACGTCACAAGCTACGAGGGACCGGAGCGGATCGCCCCAGAATGGTGGCCAAGCGATGCGGAAAGCCCACGCGATTACTACCGGGTCGAGAACGAAGTGGGACAGCGTTTTTGGCTCTACCGTAATGGCGAGACATCATGGTTCCTGCATGGGGTGTTTGGATGACGCCCTACGCCGAACTGCAAACAACCAGTAATTTTAGCTTCTTACGAGGCGCCGCCCACCCTGAAGAATTAGTCGCCCGTGCTGCCGAGAGGGATCTGGAAGCCATCGCGATCACCGACCGCAATACCCTGGCCGGGGTTGTCCGAGCTCATCTGGCGGCCCGTGAAACGGACATAAAACTGATTGTCGGCGCCCGGCTGGACTTTACCGATGCGCCCAGCCTGATCTGTCTGCCAATGAACCGGGATGCCTATGGCCGTCTATCGCAGCTTATTACGCTTGGCCGCCGCCGAGCTCCAAAAGGTGAATGCCACTTAGGAGTCGATGATTTCATCGTTCAAGCTCATGACCAAATAGCCATCTCTCTGGCCAATGACAGGGAACCATTGCTCAAACTCGGAACTGCCCTGCCCGAACGCTGTTATCTCGCTGGACAAAACCTGATGACTGGCGGCGATCAACGGCGGCTTGCCATCCTCGCAGAGCTCTCAGAAGCGACTACTGTCCCGCTTATCGCCACCAACGATGTCCATTATCACGACGCCAGCCGCCGCGATATCCAGGATGTTTTGACATCAGTCCGCGAACACTGCATCGTCGAGAAAGCTGGCTACCATTTATTCGCCAACGCCGAACGTCACATCAAGTCCGGTGATGAAATGGGCAGCCTATTCCAGCACTACCCTGATGCCGTCACCCGCACGGTAGAAATAGCCGAGCGCTGCAAGTTCTCACTGGATGAGCTGGTCTATGAATATCCTGATGACGAAGCCCCGCCTGGCGTCTCACCGCAGGATCATCTCGAGACGCTGACTTGGGAGGGGGCGGAAGGCCGTTATCCCGACGGCATTCCCGGCAAGGTCAAAAAACAGATCATCCACGAGCTCACATTGATCGGCGAGTTGAGCTACGCCAACTACTTCCTCACCGTCCATGACATCGTCAACTTTGCCAACCGGGAAAATATTCTATGCCAGGGCCGTGGCTCAGCCGCCAATTCGGCCGTGTGTTACTGCCTTGGCATCACTGCCATAGACCCGGCCCGAATTGATCTTTTATTCGAGCGTTTCATCAGCGCCGAACGTGGAGAGCCGCCCGATATCGATGTCGATTTTGAGCATGAGCGCCGGGAAGAAGTGATCCAGTATATCTATAGAAAATATGGCCGCGACCGAGCGGGGTTGGCCGCCACAGTCATTCATTACCGTGGTCGCAGTGCCATGCGCGAAATTTCGAGAGCCATGGGCCTCACCCGTGATGTCGAGGACGCACTGGCCAGCACAATTTCAGGCCGCCGATCAGGATCAATAGATGACGATCATGTGCGGGAAGCGGGGCTCAACCCGAAGGAGAAACGACTCGGCCATGCATTGCGGTTAGCGCGTGAGATCACCGGCTTTCCCCGCCATCTCTCCCAGCATGTCGGCGGCTTTGTCATAACCCGCGGGCGACTGGATGCGATAGTGCCCATTGCCAACGCCGCCATGGACGACCGGACCACCATCGAATGGGATAAGGATGATCTTGATGCGCTTGGCATTCTGAAAGTCGATGTGTTGGGACTCGGCATGTTGACCTGTATCCGCAAGGCTTTGTCACTATTGAACGTGCATCATGGCAGGAAGCTCGAACTTGCGACTGTTCCTGCCGAAGACCCCGCCGTCTACGACATGCTGTGCAAGGCGGACTCTGTTGGTGTATTTCAGGTTGAAAGCCGGGCCCAGATGAGCATGTTGTCACGGCTCAAGCCACGTAACTTCTATGATCTGGTGATTGAGGTCGCCATCGTCCGACCCGGGCCGATCCAGGGTGACATGGTGCACCCCTACCTGCGACGGCGGAATGGCGAAGAAAAGGCCGAGTATCCATCTGAAGCCTTACGCGCTGTGCTGGAGAAAACCTTTGGCGTGCCGCTGTTTCAGGAACAGGCGATGAAGATCGCCATCGTTGCTGCCGGGTTCACCCCTGCCGAGGCCGATGGTCTACGCCGCGCCATGGCCACTTTCCGGCGGCTTGGCAGCATCCAGAATTATCGCGACAAAATGATCAACGGGATGATCCAACGTGGCTATGAACAGGACTTTGCCGAACGCTGTTTCAAACAGATTGAAGGATTTGGCGATTATGGCTTTCCCGAAAGCCATGCGGCGAGCTTTGCGCTGCTGGTTTATGTCTCATCCTGGCTCAAATGCCACTACCCCGCAACCTTCGCCTGCGCGCTGCTTAACAGCCAGCCCATGGGGTTTTATGCGCCCGCCCAGATCGTCCGCGATGCCCGCGAACATGGTGTGGACATCCGCCCCGTCGACATCAATCACAGCGAATGGGACTGCACGCTGGAGCCCGACCGGGAAAACTCACTCGCCCTCAGACTTGGGTTTCGTCAGATAAAGGGATTAAAGCCAGATGCTGCTGAGGCATTACTGAAGGCCCGCAAATCAGGCAACGCCCGACCTTTTTCAAGTCCAGAAGACCTTTGGTTACGTAGCAATCTACAACCCTCGGCGCTTGAACGTCTTGCTAAAGCCGATAGCTATGGCTCTGTTGGCCTGTCCCGCCGCCAGGCACTCTGGGAGGTACGTCGTATAAACCCCGGCCAGTTGCCACTGTTTGCCGAAGCCGGAGAGAATATTGTTGAGCCAGAAGTGACCCTACCAACCATGGCACCTGGCGAAGAGGTCTCTCATGATTACGCGGCTATCAGGCTATCGCTTAAACATCACCCGCTTGAATTGCTACGTGATCAGCTTGCCAGTGAGGGCGTTATACCGGCGGCACAGCTAGCCGAGACTAAAAGTGGCAAGCCGGTAACCGTGGCAGGCCTCGTAATCACCCGTCAGCGTCCCGGCACTGCCAGCGGCGTTATCTTCGCAACACTCGAAGATGAAACCGGAATCGCCAACGTAATTGTCTGGTCCAAACTGTTTGAACGCTATCGTAAGGAGACGCTGGCCGCCCGCCTACTCTGCGTCACCGGCGAGCTACAACGCGAAGGCATTGTCATCCATGTTATCGCCAAACGGCTGGTTGATATGACGGACAGGTTGATGGCGCTGATGGAATCACCACAGCGATTCAAAACAGAAGTTACCGCTGCTGATGAAAGTGCACCCCTCGGTGAAGGCGGACAGGTTATGTACCCATCGCGCGACTTTCATTAACAAAGCGTTCGAATGCGCTAAGACAACAACGCTAGGCTAAGGCATTGGAGCTGGAATCAAAAACGGCCTGCAAGAAGAAAACTCTCCGCAGGCCGTTAGATCGAAATTCAAGTCTTAAGCGAAAGGCGTCCAGGCTCTCTGAACGGCCGGGCGTGCTTCGATATCAGCATGCCAGCGCTTGATATTTGGGAACTCATCCAACCCAACATCATTAACGCCATGACCGTGGATATCCGGATAGACGGTAATATCGGCAATCGAGTAGTTGCCCGCGATATATTCGTTTTCGCCAAGATGCTTGTCATACATTGTCATCATATCGCGGAGAACACCGGTATAATGTTCCTGCGCGCGCGGTACATCTTCGCCCAAACGATGCATAAACAATCCATATTGCTGCGCCAAAGTCGTCCATGTCGCCGAACCATAGATGAACCACTGATCGACCTTAATCCGCTGAACCGGGTCTGCCGGGTAAAGCGCGGGAGCGTAATATTCGCCAAGGTATTTTAGGATAGCGCCCGACTCACAAAGCGTAATCCGATTGCCGCCCGGTCCGTCAGGGTCAACAATCGCCGGAATTTTATGGCCGGGACTAATCTTGAGATATTCCTCATCAAACTGTTCTTTATTACGCAGATTGATAGGTTTCAGATCATATTCGATAC
The DNA here is from genome assembly GCA_905182615.1 of Alphaproteobacteria bacterium UBA2964. Classification (GTDB taxonomy): domain Bacteria; phylum Pseudomonadota; class Alphaproteobacteria; order MPNO01; family UBA2964; genus UBA2964. The sequence goes on from CAJJCG010000085.1 coordinate 35,507, forward strand.
CGGTTTCTTCCACCATCTGGCGGGCTTTGTAGCCGTTATCGGTCATCCAAGTATAAAGTTCGAGCATCCTTCTTAACTCCCTGTTGCTGACGCCAGCCATGGTTGGGTCTCATGCCCTTTGGCAAATAGCGCGTTAGATTGATCCGGGTTGCGATTAATTTTCGAGCGACCATACAACGGATGCGTCATCGCCCGCACCTCATGATCCAGTTTAAAGAGAAGTTTTCCATCATCGGGGTCAACGATATCGATGAACCTGTATTGATGCTGATTGGATTCCTGAACGATCAGCCCCCGGTCGAGCAGTTTTTGGTATGGGCCGGAAAAATTCGCAATGTAGATCTGCAGATGGTGCCCATCAAATTCCGGAATCTTCTTTTTGGTCTCGCTAAAAATCAGTTCCTGACGATGTCCGGCACAAACCCGCGCTGCGGGCGCCTTGTCCCAACGACCCATGGCTACATCTGCACCCATAATCTCACGATAAAACTTCGCGATACCTTTGACCGTACCAACCGGGACGTTGAACTGATTATAGCTCATGCCCAAGACAATCGGCGAAGTGGATTTTCCAGCACCATAGCAGCGGAATTTATTCCCCCAGGGACAGGTCACCTCAACATATGTAGCGCCCTTGGGCGTTTTAAAGCCAAACTTGGTTCCAGAGAGATCTTTCTTCACCAATTTCAACCGCTCTACCAGTTTCTTCAAATCTGGCATGACCAGTCCAACACAACCCCGCAAAACCTGCGTCCCTCGTGTCGGGAGATGGAACTGACTGTCCCCAACATTGATCCACATATTACCGAGACCGGTCGTCATATAAGGATCACGCGTTAGACCCAGCCCGCCAACATAGAATGTCATTGCGATCTGCTGATCAGGGATCAGAAGATTCAAATGCTCAAGACCTACTATATTCCCCAAGTCTTCTTCTGTTCTGTCAAATTTTGGCTGTTTTTCTAGCATATTATTTAAGTCCCCCGTGCTAAGTTAGGCTCATTCTTTATTTAATTGTATCATGGATATATCACGATGATTTGTTAGCAGATAAAATTACAGGCCATAGAGTTAGGCCTAGCAAAACTTCTACTTCTGGTTATGCACATCGTGATGTAGCTGAGAATTTAAAATACTTCATGAAGATCGATGATATTCTCAGTGGAGATGAAGAATATCAAACTGAGGAGTGGACTGAAGAAGAAATGGAGAGAGCATCCGTAGAACGAAGTTTAGGACGATAGACTTAGTCTTTTATCTCTAATGCTGTTGTTTTAAACATGCGTTAAAACGGCCACACAGAGCCACTGAGAGTCATGGGCTAGAGCTAGGGCCCTGCCCCCTCACTTAAATACACTCCAGATGAGTCTGTATGAGTCTCTGTGTCGCTGTATGGCCTCATGCAGATGCAGTACTGTTGTCACGGGACTGCATCAAGCTGCGCTTCCCACGATAGATGAAGCCTGTCAGACTTCCCTGTATGAAACGCCTGACCACCACCATATGCCTGATGATTGCCGTGCTTCTTGGAAGTGCAGCGATTGGGTATGCAGATAACCTTTGGGGTGCGTTGAAGACCAATAATCATCTTGTCTTGATCCGCCACGCTCTCGCTCCTGGGTTAGGCGACCCTAATTATTTTCATGTGGAAGATTGCAAAACACAACGCAATTTGAACGATGAAGGACGTTACCAATCAAAAAAAATTGGTGACCTATTTCGGTCAAATGGTATTGGCAAGGCAGCAGTATATTCTAGCCAGTGGTGCAGATGCTTAGATACTGCGAGGTTGTTAGACCTTGGAGAGGTTTCCGAATTACCTTCCCTCAACTCATTTTTTGAACATTTTAAAAGAGAACAATCCCAAACCGAGCAAACGATGCGTTGGATTCAGAATGCGCCGTTGGATACCCCTACAGTTCTAGTCACTCATCAAGTTAATATCACTGCCTTAACAGGCTACTACCCAGAAGAAGGGGAAATTGTTTTCGTCCGAAGATCGACTGATGGTCAACTTTCGATAATTGGAAGCAAACAAATGCTACATTGAATCTTGCAACAAGTTGATCTTCGGTCTTCTGCCCCTTCCTAAAAATTTACGGGTATGGGGTCAGAAACACTCACACCCTATTCCTTCTACCCATACCGAATATTATCTGTCAGACTTTGCGGCATGAGAAACCTGACCGCCACCATCTGCCTGATGATTGCCGTTCT
>CAJJCG010000086.1 GCA_905182615.1 Alphaproteobacteria bacterium UBA2964
GCCCCATATCATGTTCTTCAGAACTTTGATGACCAAATACCAATGTTGTCATTTATATGCCCCATCTTTTCATATATCATCGTCATACAATAACGCCATAGACCGACAGAAAACACCGTCCAATTCCGCAGTCACTGTGACGACAGGGGTGATAAGGTCAGCACTTCAATCTGATCTAAACGGTTCTACTTTCCGTAAATAGTGATATACATATTAGTCCTATGGTCTTCCCGACCTTAACTAGAGTTTGTTCCCCCATGAAAAACCGGATGATTACTTTCCGCCGTAAGTTCTCGGCTGTTAAAATACTGCGCAACTTTGGTAAAATTTGTACAATCGTAGCCGTCATCACCGTGCTGCCCTTGCAGTCACCGATGACCAACGCCCATGCACAAAAACCTAACAAAGAGACCTCATCCAAATCGGGGGATACCAAAAAGGGCGAAGAGAAAGCCAAGAAAGGCAACGGCAAACGCAAACGCGGTCGGCGCGGCCCCGCAACGGTATTCGTAGACACGGTAACAAAGGGAACCGCCGTTGAGACCGTTCAGGTTTATGGTCGTATCTTGGCTCGTCAAACCGGCGTCATCGCATCGCGAACACGCGGCGCTATTAATAGCGTAACAGTTCATGTTGGTGACCGCGTAAAAAAGGGCGATGTCATTGCCACGCTGGTCGCCAACTTGCTTATAGCGGAACGGGCCCTAAAAGCAGCAGAACTAAAAGAGTTTTCAGCAAAAATTCGAACAGCTGACGCGCAACTCAGATTATCAGTGCAAGAACTTGAACGACTAGAACGACTTCGTAAGTCCGCCGCGTTTTCAGTGGCCCGTTATCAGGACAAGCTGCGTAACGTAGAGAGATTTCGTAGTGGACTCGCTGAAGCTAAAGCCAAACAGGAACAAGCCCGCGCTGAGCTCAAGATGGCTGATATCAACCTCTACAATGCACAAGTTCTAGCCCCCTTCGATGGTGTCATCACGAAGCGTACAGTAGAATCTGGAAACTATGTCAGTATCGGATCTCCTGTCGTCACGATACTCAACGAAAATTCTCTTGAAGTCGAAGCTGAAGTGCCGGCAAACCGTCTCGGCGGACTAACTAACGGAACCGAGATTGACGTAAAACCCGAGTTTGGCAAATCGTTCAAGGCATCCGTTCGCGCGGTGGTACCAGAAGAGAACGCCCTCTCAAGAACGCGCGCTGTTCGCTTCACACCTAAATTTGCAACACCGGACAACACTATCGCCGCCAACCAGAGTGTTGTACTCCACATCCCCTCTGGCGCCGCAAAGGAAGCGGTAACAGTTCACAAAGATGCAATAACCCAACGTCGCGGGAAACGTGTTGTATTTGTTGTCACGAAAACCGACGAGGGGTTGCGCGCTTATATGCGCCAAGTTGAACTTGGCGACGCATTCGGACTCCGGTTTGAAGTCCTAAAAGGTCTCAAGCCAGGTGACAGAGTCGTCATTCGTGGCAATGAAAGATTACGGCCGCGGCAAAAGATTAAAATTACAAAACCGGGCGAACGAAAAGGGCGTGGCGGCTGGCGCGGCAAGCGCGGGCGTGGCAACAAGAGCGGCTGGAAAAGCCGCAAAGGACGGGGCAAGGATGGAAAACGTGGACCACGTGGTGAAAGCCGACGCGGTGGTCCCAAATCTTCACAGAAGAGATAACTCATGAAACTCATTGAACTCGCCGTCCGGCGGCCTATAGCGGTACTGTCGATCGTTTTGATGATCGTGCTAATGGGATGGCTGGCCCTCAGAATAATTCCAATCCAATTAACACCCGACGTTCGTAAACCGCTCATTCTCATTCAGACCTCATGGCCTGGTGCATCTCCGGCAGAAATAGAACGCGAAATTGTTATCCCGCAGGAAGAGAAACTCAAAGGTCTTGAAGGCCTGGAAAAAATGGAATCGCGGGCGCGCCGAGGGCGAGCAACCATCATCCTCGAATTTAATATTACCGCGGACCGGAACAGATCGATCCTTCTAATCAATAATAGGCTTCAACAAGTTACTGGCTTACCGGAAGAAGCCGATGAGCCTATTCTTAGAACCCGCGATACCGACGACAATCCTATCGCATGGTTTTCGATTACCAAACTTCCGGGGAACGCCAAATCGATCCGATCTTATGGCGACTTCCTGGATGATGTAGTTCGCGACAAGCTTGAACGCGTTACTGGTGTGGCTGCTGTCAACGTTCGTGGCGGGAACGAGTCCGAGATTCGGGTCATTGTAGACCCCAATCGGCTCGCGCATTACCGCATTACCGTCCCCGATGTGAATAGCGCCCTACGCGGTACTAACATTAGTATATCTGCCGGCGAAGTCGACGAAGGCAAGCGCGAGTATCGGGTCAGAACCGAAAGTGAGCTCAACTCCGTCGCGCGTGTAAAAGGAGTTGTCCTTCGTACGCAACGTGATAAAGCCTCCGGACGCGTTTTCCGTGTAACAGTCGGTGATGTCGCCAATGTCGAATTTGGCCACAAAAAGCGGGACGCCCGCATTCGAAATTTTGGCCAACCTGCCATTTCTGTTAGTGCGATCAGAGACACCGGTGCGAATGTCATCGAAACAATGGAGGGAATCAAAAAGGTTGTCGACCGGCTGAACAAAGACGTTCTGCCAAAGGTTGGTCTTGTTATGAAGCAAGTCCATGACGATACGATCTATATCAAATCAGCAATCCAGCTGGTTACGCAAAACATATGGATAGGCGGTACTTTAGCAGCCCTAATCTTATTGCTCTTCCTGAGATCGTTTGGCGCCACTGCCGTCGTGTCCTTAGCCATTCCGGTTTCAGTGATAGGCTCATTTGTAGCGCTTGCAGCTCTGGGACGCTCGATCAATGTAATTTCCCTCGCCGGGATCGCCTTCGCCGTTGGCATGGTCGTTGACGCAGCAATTGTTGTTCTGGAGAATATTTATCGTCACCGGGAAAAAGGTAGTTCAAAGCTCGAAGGTGCTGTACGAGGTGCTGGAGAGGTATGGGGCGCGATTATGGCCTCAGCCGTGACCACGATTGTCGTCTTTGCGCCAATCCTGGTCATGGACCTCGTTGTCGGTCAGTTGTTCCGCGACATCGCTGTCGCGCTCTCTATCGCCGTCCTGTTGTCACTCATTGTTTCCATAACTGTGGTGCCAACACTGGCAAATAAGCTACTTGGCGAGAATACCCACAAAATCTCTGAAACAAGACGGATCCCTCTAGTTGATGATTTTGCCAGCGCTTTTGTTAATATTATCGTCGGATTCACTCGGATTGTTATTACCAACCGGTTCGCAGGAATACTTGTCGTATTCGCAGTGACGGGATTGGCCGCAGCTGGCACCTATCTTTTCTTACCCAAACTAAGCTATCTACCAGAGGGCAACCGAAACTTTATTCTTGCCATCGCAAACCCTCCGCCCGGCTACAATCTTAAAACGCTAAACACCATGGCAACCAAGGTTGAAAGCAGCGTCCGGCGACATTGGGCTAAGGAAGGCGAAGAACCTAAGACCTGTGATTCATGGTATTCGCGGATCGAATTCGGGTTGGCTGGGGGCTGGTTCCCGCTCCACCTAAAAAAATGTGACCTCGGCCCCGTTAAGATGGAGCGCTTCTGGTTCGTCGCCAGATCAACCTCAACCTTTATGGCCGCAAGTGCGCTCGATCCAACGCGTGCTCGTGAACTGGTTCCGATAATGCGCCGCGCCATCTTCAGCGAACCCGGTACATTCGGCTTTGCCCGGCAGACCTCTCTATTTGGCCGTGGGTTGGGTGGGTCACGCATCATCGAGCTGGATATCACCGGTCCAAACCTCGAAGACCTTTTACAAGTAGCGCGTCAGGGCGTGGGCATCCTCGGCCGCGTCATGCCTCGCAGCGAGGGTTATCAAATTAGGCCGAAACCGGGACTTGAACTTGGCGCACCGGAAGTCAGAGTTGTCCCCAATCTGTTGCGTCTTGCTGACGTGGGGTTAACGGCACGTGATTTGGCTATTACAGTAGATGCAGCAAACGACGGAATACGGGCTGCCGAAGTAACGCGCGGTAGTAAACGCATCGACCTCACATTAAAGGGGTCCAGCCAAGCAATTTCGACACAGGGTATTGGAAACTTACCCGTGGTCACCAGGACCGGACAGATTTTACCTGTATCCGCTCTTGCAACAATTGATGTAACCGAAGGACCGACGCAGATTCGTCACCTCGAAAGAGTGCGGACCGTCACGCTTCAAATTAGACCGAAAAACAATGTGGCACTAGAAGACGCCATTGCAAAAGTACGAAAAGAGGTCATGGCACCGCTTGAAAAACAGGGCCTGCCAACCGGCGTACGCCTTACGATGTCTGGCACCGCCGATGAACTAAACAGAACGTGGGATGCAATGGTAATCAATCTACTTATAGCGATTGCCATCGTCTATCTCGTCATGGCTATCCTATATGAAAGCTTCATCTTTCCATTAATCATTCTGTTTTCCGTTCCGCTGGCAACAGCCGGTGGTGTTGCAGGCCTGTCGATCCTGAATATCTACACCTTCCAAGCTCTTGATATGTTGACGCTCCTGGGCTTCGTGATATTGATCGGGACTGTGGTGAACAACGCAATCCTTCTTGTTCACCAGACACTTCACCATGTCCGAAAGGAAGCGATGGATGTCGCTGAGGCGATCGCCGAAGCAACCAGAAACCGTATCCGGCCGATCTTTATGTCAACGATGACAACTGTATTTGGCATGCTTCCGCTGGTTGTCATACCCGGAGCCGGGTCAGAGCTTTATCGCGGGTTAGGGTCCGTCGTTCTAGGTGGTCTCGCTATGTCAGCAATCCTGACGCTGCTGATCATTCCGCCCCTTCTTTCATTCGCAGCACCGCTGTTACGGCGTCAACGAGGCTCAATGATGGACGAAGTGCCGGTGGCTTCTGCCGCCGAATAGCTGGCTGTTAAAACGCGTCGAGTGGAATTTTCAGAAAGCGTCCACCACCGGATTCTTTCTTTGGTAACTCCCCGGCTCGCATATTCACCTGAATAGCAGGCAGAACCAGCCTCGGCATCGAGAGCGTTGCGTCACGTTCTTCCCTCATCGCAATAAATTCTTCTGCAGATTTTCTTCCGCCGACATGAATGTTCTTATCACGTTGCTCCGCCACGCTTGTCTCCCAGCCGCAATCGCGCGACCCGCCACAACCATAATCATGGTTGAGGAACAATCGTGTTTCTGAAGGCAACGACAATATTCTTTGCAGCGAATTATAAAGTTGCGTCGCGCTTCCATCAGGAAAGTCGCACCGCGCAGTCCCCGAATCCGGCATAAAAAACGTGTCGCCGGTAAAGGCGCAGTCATCAATGACATAGGTGGCACAGGCCGGCGTGTGTCCTGGCGTGTGAATCACATGTACTTCAAGGTTGCCGATTGAAAAAGTGTCGTTGTCTGCAAAGAGTACGTCGAACTGTGAGCCATCTGGCGTAAAATCGTCGTTCAGATTGTAAATCGCGCCGAATTTTTTCTGGACATCGACAACACCCGAACCAATGCCGGTTTTACCGCCGAGGTTTTCCTTTAAATATGCAGATGCGGTCAGGTGATCCGCGTGGACATGGGTTTCCAGTATCCAAGAGACCTTTAACCCTTCACTGTCTACATAGTTGATAATTTTCTCGGCTGACTGGGTTGCTGTCTGCCCCGCTGCCAAATCGAAATCAAGGACCGGGTCAATGATGGCGCAGGAGCGCGTTTCTGTATCGCACACAACATGTGTCGCGTTATTGGTCGCAGTATCGAAAAAGGTTTTTACTGAGATAGTCATGGCCCAAACTTTTTTCTGTGAACAGGCTCAATCACAGCATGAGGTTTTGTATAATGCAAAAGGTAGTTATAAATATATCTATCACAATTTTCGGATTTGACGGCAGCGGTGTTCTCTTTTAACAAAGCAGCCAACAATTGGGAGCTTTTCGTTCATGACACGCGGGTACTTCGACCCTATCGAAGAGATCGACACGTCACCCACGATCTCGGACGAAATCAAAGAAACCACTTGCTATATGTGTGCGTGCCGATGCGGCATCAAAGTGCATATGAAAGATGGCGGCATCCGCTATATCGAGGGCAACCGTGATCACCCGGTAAACAAAGGCGTTCTATGCGCCAAAGGTTCCGCCGGGATAATGAATCATTATTCGCCGGCCCGGCTGACCAAACCGCTAAAGCGAGTTGGCGAACGCGGCGAGGCTGAGTTCGAGGAAATCGAATGGGATGAAGCGCTGGAGCTTGCCAGTACTTGGCTTAGCGATATCCGGAAATCCGACCCTCGCAAACTTGCATTTTTCACCGGCCGAGACCAAAGTCAGGCGCTCACCGGCTGGTGGGCCAGCCAGTTTGGCACGCCCAACCACGCTGCCCATGGCGGCTTCTGTTCGGTCAATATGGCGGCAGGTGGTATATACACCATCGGCGGGTCGTTCTGGGAATTTGGCGAACCTGACTGGGATCTGACCAAATATATGCTGATGTTTGGCGTTGCCGAAGACCACGACAGCAACCCCATTAAAGCCGGTCTTTCAAAACTTAAGAAGAACGGCGCTAAATTTGTTTCGCTGAACCCCATCCGCACGGGCTATTCCGCAATTGCCGATGAGTGGATTGGTATCCGCCCCGGCACTGATGGAAAATTTGTCCTGGCGCTGGTCCACGAGCTGCTTAAAGCCGACAAGATCGATCTGGAATACATCGTCCGATATACCAACCTGCCCTGGTTGGTTATCCAGAACCCGGGCGAAGCCGATGACGGGCTGTTTGTCCGCGGCATCGATGACGAGCCAATTTGCTGGGACACTGGTACCAATCAAGCCGCAGATGCACGTCTCGCCGGAGTTTCACCTGCATTAACCGGCTCCTTTACAATGGAAGATGGCCGCAAGGCCGTGCCAGCCTTCGCGCTGATGGCCGAACGCTATCTAGATGAAAGCTACTCACCGGAAGAGGCGGAAAAAGAAACCGGCGTGCCAGCGCGAACGATCCGTCGTATCGCTGCCGAGATTGCCGATGTCGCTTTCGAACAACAGATCGAAATCGATCAGCCATGGACCGACTGGGCCGGACGCAAACATGACAAAATGATCGGGCGACCGATTACAATGCATGCGATGCGCGGCATCTCCGCCCATTCAAATGGGTTCCATACCTGCCGAGCCATTCATTTGCTCCAGATTCTATTGGGCAGCATCGATTGCCCGGGTGGTTTCCGGTATAAGCCGCCATTCCCAAAGGCGGCACCGCCACCGCTAAAACCAACCGGCAAACCCGGTCAGATCGCACCGAACACACCAATGGCAGGCCCACCGCTAGGTTTCCCTGCCGGCCCCGAAGACTTACTCGTTGAAGAAGACGGAACGCCGCGCCGGATCGATCACGCCTTTTCATGGGAAGCCCCTATTGCGGCCCATGGCATGATGCACATGGTAATCACCAACGCCCATAATCAGGACCCTTATCCGGTCGATTTGCTGTTTATGTATATGGCAAATATGAGCTGGAACTCGTCAATGAATACGGCGGGCACCAAGGAAATGCTCACCGCCAAGGACGAAGAAACCGGCGAATATCGCATTCCCAAGATTATGTATTCGGATGCCTATTTCTCGGAAATGGTCGCCTATGCGGACCTCGTCCTGCCCGACACAACTTACCTCGAACGTTGGGATTGCATCTCTCTTCTCGACCGCCCAATCTGCAGCGCCGAAAGTGCTGCAGACTCCATCCGCCAGCCAGTCGTCGAACCGGATCGGGATGTCCGTCCGTTCCAAAGCGTGCTGATTGATTTGGGATCGCGGATTGGTCTTCCAGGCCTAACCAATGAAGATGGTAGCGCCAAATATCCCGGCGGCTATCCGGATTACCTCGTCAATCACGAACGGGCACCGGGCATAGGATCGCTCGCCGGCTGGCGCGGCGAAGATGGTAAAAGCCATGGTACGGGCGCTCCCAACAAGAACCAGTTAGACAAGTATGTTGAGAATGGCTGCTTCTGGGAGCACAAGCTACCACCTGAGCAGCATTACTTTAAGCACGCCAATCGCGATTATCTAGACTACGCGGCCTCAGTCGGATTTATCGGCTCCGCCAATCAGATCATTATGCAGGTCTATTCCGAGCCGCTACAGAAATTCAGGCTGGCAGCCCAAGGACATGGCGATATCCAACCGCCGGATGAACATCGTGATCGCATCGAAAAATATTTCGACCCTATGCCGATCTGGTACCCGCCCTTTGAAGGTGCTGCACTCGACACCAGTGAATATCCCATGCATGCGCTCACTCAGCGGCCTATGGCGATGTATCACAGCTGGGGAGGCCAAAACGCCTGGCTACGCCAAATTCACGGCACCAACCCGCTTTATATCAATCGCAAAACTGCTGAAGCCCAAGACATCGAAGATGGCGATTGGATTTGGGTGATTAGCCACCACAGCCGCGTCAAGGCGAAGGCAAAGCTGATGGAGGGCGTTAACAGCGACACAGTGTGGACCTGGAACGCCATCGGCAAACAAAAGGGTGCCTGGAACCTTGATCCGAAAGCACCAGAAGCCAAGACAGGCTTTCTGCTTAATCACGTTATTTCCGAGCTACTGCCACCAAAAGGCGACGGTTTCCGCTACGCCAATTCGGACCCCGTAACCGGTCAAGCTGCCTGGTATGATTTGCGAGTACGGATCGAGAAATGCAGTGCTGAAGAAAGTACAGAAACTGAACCACAATTCGCCACGCTGAAACCACCAAAAGCACTGCCCGAACGGCCAGATATATTGCGCTATGGCAAGATGTATTCGCGCGCCTTTAAACGGGACAAAAATAAATGACCCAAATCCCCGTAAATACTACTGGCAAAAAACTCGGGCTCGTCATCGACCTTGATATCTGCGTCGGCTGTCACGCCTGCGCCGTGAATTGCAAGGAATGGAATACCGGCGGCCACTCGGCCCCGCTGCCCGATACCGACCCGTTTGGCGAAAATGCCGATGGCGTCTGGTTTAACCGGGTTCATACGTTTGAGTGCGGCGACGGTGCGGATAGCCGAACTGTTCATTTTCCCCGCTCATGCATGCATTGCGAAGAACCTGCCTGCGTCGAAGTTTGCCCAACAGGTGCTTCTTACAAACGGGCTGAGGACGGCATCGTTCTCGTGAACGAAGATATCTGCATCGGGTGCAAGCTGTGTAGTTGGGCCTGCCCCTATGGCGCGCGCGAATATGACGGCGATGCCGGGGTGATGAAAAAATGCACCCTTTGTATAGATCGAATCTATAACGAGAACCTCGAAGAAGTAGACCGCGTTCCCGCCTGTGTTTCAACATGCCCGGTAAATGCCCGTCACTTTGGCGATCTTGGCGACCCTAATTCCGATGTCTCCCGGATGGTCGAGGATCGCGGTGGATACGATCTAATGCCTGAACTGCAATACGCACCGGTCAATAAATATCTGCCGCCGCGCCCCAAGAGCACTGGCTATGAAGACGACCGCCCCCGGCAACTAAAACCTATCGAACCAACAGTAAGCGGCGAAGATGCCGGCGGCCTGTTCCGTTGGCTCGACAAAGTCCTCACACGATAGGCCAGGATTTAAGAAACGATGCATCCCGCTTATTCCGTCATAATTTTCACAACCTTTTCCGGTGCCGGATACGGCCTACTATTTCTGATGGGGCTGTTCGCCGCCGGACAATGGATCGAACCTGACCGGTGGTTCGGCTTTACTGGGTTTTTCCTCTCGTTCACCATGGTGGTAAGTGGCCTACTCGCATCCACCTTCCATCTCGGACACCCTGAACGAGCTTGGCGTGCCTTGTCACAATGGAAATCGTCCTGGCTGTCACGCGAAGGCGTGTTGGCTATCGCCGGGTTTGTGCCTTTTAGCCTCTTCGCCTTTGGCTGGGTCATCTATGAAAGCCATGACGGCGCCTGGCGTCTGTTTGCAATACTCACTGTGCTGTTCGCCGTGTTGACGGTCTACGCGACATCAATGATTTATGCGACGCTGCGAACCATCCGCGCCTGGTTTAACCGGCATACTGTTCGAATTTATCTGGCCTTTGCGATCTGGACCGGTAGTGTCTGGTTTAACATGCTAGCGCATCTGTTCGACCTGCACACACCGGGTATTGGCATGATTGTCGTGGTTACCGGCGTCCTCGCACTCTGGCTAAAACGCAAATACTGGGTCTTTCTCGACACCTCGCCAACTTGGGTACCAGCGGAAAGCGCCACAGGTCTCGGTGATCTTGGTAAGGTCAGGCTACTAGATGCGCCCAATACACAAGAAAACTACGTCCAAAAGGAAATGGGTTTTAGCATTGCGCGCAAACATTCCGTAAAACTGCGGCGCTGGGCATTCTTCGGATATTTCCTGATCCCCTGGCTTCTCGCTGTTGGGACCGTAGAGGCCGAACCCTGGCTAAAAATTCCCGCGGCAATCCTGGCAGTAGTTGTCATGATGGCAGGCACAATGCTGGAGCGCTGGCTGTTCTTCGCAGAGGCCAAGCACACGGTGAATCTGTATTACGGCGCGCAAGATTCATAGACTCCGCGAAAACGGGTCTGGCTAGATAACCCGTTCGGTAAAGACGCCCCTGACATCCATTTCGTAATCAAGACCATCGACGGGCGGACGGGCATAGTTCCATGTCAGTCCGCTGTTTACGGCACCGCGCGAGACAATCTCGTCTGCCAAAAATGGATGCAAATCATAGACTGTATATGCCTGTGTAACCGTCGCATCAGCCCATTTCTTGCCGAGCGCCACCATCCGCGCTTCCATCACACCTAAGACATATGCCGCTTTTTCACGCATGGCGTCCGGCGACTGATCACCGAGCCGGATAATCCGATCTTCATAGGTACCGTGACCTTCAGGGGCCTCAGCCGACCCGGCAATCACGAAACTACCATCATTATTATCAGCCGGAACAGTATAGGAAAACGCCTGAAAGCTAGGCTCAGCAGGCGGGGCAACCTCCGGACAAACATTAGACCGGGCAACCGGGTTCTCGTCGTCCTTGAAAATTCCCCAGCGCTCCAAAGTACCGACATAGACACGATTGAAGTCAATGAACCCCTGCTCCGTGAAGGGTGCAGGTGACCGCAACTCGCAGGCACAAAATGATGTTAGCGGCAGTCCCATGGACTTTAGATGGGCTTCGATACGGGAAAACCCTTCCTCGATGGCGACCGGCGATTTAAAGCGGGCGCGCTCAATCACAAAGCCCGGTTCAGCCGCGACCCCGCCAGAATATTGAAAAGGGCCCCGCACATAGCGGTAACCGCCCGGTTTGAAAGTCGCCGTTTCCATATCTATTACTCCATTATCCAAGGACAGCGCGCGCTGCTGGCAATGCCGCACCGGTATTGATCGCTGCACCCTGCTCAGCCAATACATCTTCTATTGCACTCAAGAACAAAGTCACATGTTCACCGGTAGCACTTTGTCCCATCAGGCCAACGCGCCACACCTTGCCAGCGAGATCACCCAGCCCGGCACCAATTTCCAGATTATAACGAGAGAGCAATGTGCCTCTGACGGCGGCTTCATCAACACCTTCGGGAATCGAAACCGTATTTAACTGTGGGAGCCTATATTCCTTATCGACAATGAGGGACAGCCCCATGGCTTCAACACCATCGCGCAACGCATTGTGCATGATGGCGTGTCGCGCCCAGGCCTGCTCGAGACCTTCTTCCTCCAACATCACCAGAGACTCATGAAGGGCGTAGAGCGGATTGATCGGCGCCGTGTGGTGATAAACACGAGCACCTTCACCGCTCCAATACCCCATCACCAAATTCAAATCCATGAACCAGCTTTGAACCTTGTGGTTACGACTGCGCACGACACCGGCCGCCTTTTCGCTGATCGTCAATGGCGAAATTCCTGGCATACAGGACAGGCATTTCTGCGATCCAGAATACACCGCATCCGCGCCCCACTCATCCGTCAAAACTGGCGTCCCGCCCAGAGAAGTAACCGCATCGACGATCGACAACGCCCCGTGTTCCTGGGCCAAAGCACAAATTGCCGCCGCATCAGACTGAACACCGGTGGAGGTTTCTGCGTGTACGAAAGCAACCGCTTTGACACCCGGGTTGGCCTTGAGCGCTTCTTCTACTTTTGCGACATCAACCGGCTTACCCCAATCGTCCATAACCATTATAGCCGTTCCACCGCAGCGTTCGACGTTCTCTTTCATCCGACCACCGAATGCCCCGTTCTGGCAAACAATGACCGTATCACCAACTTCAACAAGATTGACGAAACAAGTTTCCATGCCAACCGACCCAGGACCAGACACTGGAATGGTCAGCGCATTTTTAGTCTTAAACGCATAGCGGAGCATTTCCTTGACCTCTTCCATCATGCGTGAGAATTCAGGGTCAAGATGACCGATGGTTGGACGCGCCATCGCCCCCAGGACACGGGGGTGAACATCGGAAGGGCCCGGGCCCATGAGCCGCCGCACTGGCGGGTTAAACGAAGAGGTCATTGAAGCTACTTTCGGTTTCTAACAGAATTAATTCTGTGCCACATCCTAATCTATAAAGGTCTCTGCGGGAACGGCAGCAAGTCTTCTGTAATTCATTAGAAGATAAAGGACAGGCTGATCGACCCAAAATGATCCGTATCATCTTGCGTATCAAACTTCTCGATCCAGAGAATATGCGTATAGGCCAATCGCGAGCGGCCCATCACAACAGCGATGCCGCCCTGGACATCACCTACAAACGGCTTTTTGTCGACGCTGTGGCTATTCCGGAAAGTGTTGCCATCAAGGAAAATATTGCGGAGCACGCCGCGCCCTTCCGCTCCAAAGAACACGTACCAACTCAAGCCATCACTGGGAACGGTAAATCCCACCGATGCCTGTGTAAGGATATTGCCGAGACCAACACCTGCATGTGGTGTAAAATCAGCATCGACACTGAAATATTTTTGCGGCGTCCGCATACGCCATTTTCTTTTGTAGTTGAGAAGGAATCTCGGCTCATTTTTGAGCTAATTATCACCAACCATTGGGGCGCTGAAAGTCAAACCATTTATGCCAGGTCTTCTGAACATCTTCTGCAAAGGATGCGCCGCCAACCATGCCAACATTAAGCTCAATATTATCGAGCCGCTCGTCCGACACCGCCATAATGCCAACCAGCATAGGGCCTTTCATCTCGAAGTAATGCCGTCGCCGCAAGGTCATCAGGCGTGAAGATGCTTTGCCCCAGCAAGAATACGACCCACTTTCTCCGGCCGGGTCAAACAGCGGAAAATAGGATGCTCCATCAACAACCCATTGCGGCACAGACTTCGCAGACCTCATCCGGGCTGCGCGAAATCCATTTTTAAAATGCTGATCACTATTGCCAAAATAATCGTTGGCCAGCTGCAGTGTAAAATCTGATCGTCGTCAGACGCCTGCGCCTACACACTGCCTGTTGCCGACATCAGAACAACAAGACTCAACAGGGCTCGTAAAAGCAGCCCACCCCCTTAAACACCAACCCATCTCATATAACTGCGCTATCCTACCTTTGCCGAAGCTCCACCGGATGTTTGGAGATTTCCATCTTCCTGGCAGCCATGCCACCCAGGTCATGAGATCTTTGCACCCAATTCCCTCAAATTCGAGTAATCGGTGTCGTTTTCTGACCAAGGAAGGTAAGGGTCAACAACCCTAAAGATGGAGCGTGTGGTTGCACTGCTCCGCGCCGCCGAGCAGAATGCCACCAAATCAACAACACTAGTCTTTAAGGCATCACATTCATGCGAGACCAATCCTTCCGTGGCCATGTCCAAAACCTCGAACAGCAAGGCGAACTCGTTCGTGTCGACGCCGAAACAGATCCCCATGAAAACGTTTCGGCAATCGGCTGGAAAACATATGACCAGTTTGGCAAGTCCACATTGTTCACAAATCTCAAGGGTTTTCCGGGCTGGCGTTTGGCAAGCCAAGTAATAACGGACAGAAAGAAATGGGCGATTGGGCTCGGTGTCTCCGAAGAAGACGTTATTTCGACTCTCGTAGAACGGATTAAAACCCCGCGCGAGCCAGTGATGATTGATGACGCCAAAGACGCTCCGGTCAAAGAAGTGATCCTAACAGGCGAGGATGCCGACCTCACCAAACTGCCGGCAATGTGGACGTCAGAAGAAGATCCTGGTCCCTATATTGCGTCCGGCATGGCAGTCATTAAAGACCCCGAAACCGGCACTCGGAACATGTCATATCACCGGCAACAAATTTTAGGCCCGGACCGTAGCGGTTTTCTGATTTGCCCGCGTCATGCCTTGCGGACCTACCAAAAATATCAGGAACGCAATGAACCCATGCCAGTCGCGATGGTCGTCGGCGTTCATCCTGCGGTCCTTTATGCCGGTGGCTTCACGACACGCTACGGAATCGACGAGTTATCGCTCGCAGGCGGATTACTCGAAGACCCCGTCAGACTGGTCAAATGTGAGACCAGTGATCTTGAAGTACCCGCCGATGCGGAGATGATCATCGAAGGCGAAATCTTACCCGACTCCATGACAGACGAAGGCCCCTTTGGCGAAGTCACCGGTGGATATGCGGAAGAAGGCTCAACGGAAATTTTCGTTGTCAAAGCCATTACCCACCGTAAAGACCCAATTTTCTACGGCATGCATTCAGGGGCGCCGATGACGGACCCTCAGTCGATTACAGGGATCTGCGTAGAAGCCGCTTTGTACGAACACCTTTCCAAAGTCGAAGGTGGATTAGACCTGCTAGATATTCGATGTCTTGGGGTTGCAGGATTGATGGCCGTTGTCATAAAACTCCGCCCGCGCATCGCCGGACAGGCCAAGACCGCCCTATTAGCTGCGTTATCTAGCCCATATCTTCACCCGAAACTGGCTATCGCCATCGATGAAGATATGGATGCCTCCGATCTGAACCAGGTATTTTGGTCACTCACAACACGTGTTAACGCAGAGCAGGACGTCACCAAAATCGACAACACCAGAATTTGGTCGCTTGATAATGCATCAGACATTGTCCCGGGCATGAGCCCGATGTATCGGATAGGTACCAAGGTGGCGATTGATGCCACAAAACCATGGAGCTCCCGGATCGAAGACAAGACACGATTTGACCGCGCCATGCCAACCAATTACGACGCGGTCGACATTGAGGATTTTTTGACGTGAGCCGTCCGAAGATAGATGACGACGAGATATGGCTCGATCCCAATGAGAGCCCCGGTTATCTGATTAGAGACACTAACCTTGCCGTCGGCAAGGCTCTACGGCGCAACCTTTCAAACTACGGCATGACACTGGGCCAGTATTACTTCATGCGAGCCTTATGGATCGAAGAAGGGCTAAGTCAGCGCGAACTGTCGCGTCGCGTGGGCACAACGGAACCCACCACCGCCAGCGTATTGCGTTTGCTTGAAAAAAACGGCCTCGTCAGACGGGTTCGCAACCGTCGAGACCGGCGCACCATCAATATTTCTCCGACCCAGAAAGGCCGCAATCTCAAGAACGAACTTCTGCACATGGCGATCGATATCAACGAAATTGCCACGAGCAGCCTGAGCGCCGAAGAAGTCGAAACGCTTAAGCGCCTCATGCGGGTTATGAAAACCAATCTCGATCAAGACGAAGGAAACACCGGAACTTGACCTTTAACGCGGCTAAAAAGTGCGGTATCTAAGTCATTAAATTCGTCGATTTCCGGGCTTCTACGGAGATCACACAAAACAAGTCTGCATTCATCCAAAAAAGAATGCGCTTTTGATTGAACGGAGGACAACCATGGCCGACCAAAAAGGTATTTTTCTCGACAAGTCAGGGACGACGGAGCCCAACCCCGAACTATGGGAACCCGCAATCGTCAAAAAGGCCGATTTCGACGCCGAAATCGAACGGCTGTCACAGATGCCGACGCCCAATAACGGACGACGTCAAAGTTGGATTGTTCATCCTGACTCTCACAAACTCGGTGTCGGTCTTGGGCTAGCTCCTGGAATTCGTCCAATCGTCGAAGTTCTCAATCCTGGCGAACAAACCCGCCCGATCCGTCATAATTCGACACAGGTCAATTTCTGCATCCAAGGCAGCGGGCATTCTGTTGTCGGTGGCAAACGCATTGATTTCGAGCAATACGACGTCTTCAATTTCCCTTCTATGCAAACCTATATCCACGTCAACGACACGGATGAAGTTCAGGTTCGGCTGACCTATACGAATGCACCGCTTCTTGAAAAAATGAATGTGCATATCGTGGAAGAAGATCCAGCGGTAGATGTCCAACTCGTTGAGGAAGAAGAAGGCGCAATTGCCGAGGACGATCCGCGGCGCAAGAGTCCTTACGGTACATTCGAATTGACTGATGACGGCGCCTACCTGATGCCATACGAAATTCTGATCGCGCCGGAAGCCGTTGAATCCCACGCCCTTCACTGGCCGTGGAAGAAGGTCAAGGCGGAGCTCGACAAACTATCAGAGCTTGGGTCAGATTATGTCGGACGGCGACTTTACCTTTTATGGAATCCTATGACTGGCCGAACCAATGGTACGACCCCGAATTTCTTTGCGACGATCACCATTCGTCCGCCGGGCATTGTCGACAAGCCGCATCGCCATGTCTCCGCCGCCATGAACTATATTTTTCAGGGCGAAGGACGCTCGACTGTGGAAGGAAAAGTTTATGAATGGCAGTCAGGTGATCTCCTACTAACGGCACCTGGTTGGGGCGTCCACAACCACGCCAGCACCGGGACCGATCCCATCTATGAGCTAACGATCCAGGATCAACCCCTCAACATCGTCATGGAATCTCTCCTATGGCAAGAAGACCTTAAGAAGCCGTGGAGCGTTCTGGGTGCCGAGATGGGCTTTGATACCAACCGCGGCAAGATTGCGAGTTAAGAACATGATGCGTTTACCTAAGGACTTTCTCAAAGGGTCCATTCCGCCACTGATCACACCGTTTAAGAAAGGCAAGGTCGATTATAACGCCTATGCCGGACTTGTTGAGTTTCAAGTAAAGAATGGCTCGCATGGTGTCTTAGTCAATGGCACAACATCTGAACCATCCACATTAACCATCGAAGAACGCAATCGGACCGTCGAGGTCGCAATCGAAGCGGCGCGCGGCAAAGTCCCGGTCGTCGCCGCGACCGGTTCGCAGAGCCTAGCCGAAACGGTGGCGCTAACGGCTCATGCAGACAAGGCTGGTGCGGATGCGCTGCTAGTCGTCACGCCGTATTACATTCGGCCATCTCAGCGGGGTCTTATTGCCTATTATGACGAGGTTGCCAAACAGACCAGCCTGCCTTGGATGATATACCACATTCCCGGTCGCGCAGCCGTATCCGTGACGTTGGATACGCTTGATCAAATCAGCCGCAAAAATCCTCACTTTGTCGGTATGAAGCATGCCGTTGATGATCTCGGCTTCGTCTCCAATTGCTTGGATCATTTTGGCATGGATTTCCGCATTTTTGTTGGGCTGGAAGATCTGTCCTATCCAATGATGACGGTCGGTGCCTGCGGGCTGATGAACGCCGTCGGCAATCTGATGCCCAAGAAGCTTTCAAAGATGTGTGAACTAGTCTGGGAAGGCAAGATGAAGCAGGCCCAGAAAATCCACTACGAGCTATTCGAGATTAATCAGGCAGTGTTTTACGACACCAATCCGCAGCCGATGAAATACATGATGAAAAAGCTTGGCATCATGCCGAAGAACGAACATCGTCTGCCGATGCTCCCAGCTTCCAAAGAGTTGGAGAAACGACTTGATGGCGTTCTAAAACGGGCCGGGTTGCTTAAGATCAAACCGCGAAAAAAAGCAGCGTAATTATTGCGCAGCAGGCAGGACTGATGTCTGACTAGAAAAAATCGGGACTAATGTGGCGCGTCTACGGCGTTGCTCTAGACGCTGCAATTCCTGTTCGCGAGCTAACCGAGCCTTCGTAACACCGTCTTTGCAATTTCCGCTTTCTCCCGAACTCTCGGAACATTCCGATTGAATGTCATCGAGGACGTGCCGCCACTTGGATTCGATAAATTGTCGATAGCGCGCGTACCAAAAATCTCGCGCTCCAACGTTCGCAAATGATATTGGCTTCAAATGCAGAACGACCCGCCGGGGATATTTTTGGTGATTGCCGTTCATTAAATCGACGGCCATCCCCATAAAGCGACCCAAGAGAAAATTGTGCAATACCTTGTCATTGAAGACCGGCTTTAGGATCGTCACAAATGTTCTGTGCCCCGCAGCGGCACAGGAAAGTTTAATTGGCGCAGCATTTTCCGGAAGTTTGGTTTCCAATGGGGCCGTCAGCCTCACCGCAAACCCTTTGCCGGCGAGGGTACAAAGCGCTCCCGAAGGTTCCGTCACGACCTGAGTCATTGAAGGTCCGCCGCCAGCCACACCACTGCAAGCAGATAGGAGCAAAGCAGCAGAGCAAAGGATTAGCGCAGCCCTCAATTGCCGCTTCCTAAATTTATACCTGCGCGCAACAAAGGCATCGCAAACTATTGCGATCCCGAAGAAATTCAAAACTTATCCCCAGCAAGAGCCCTTGTTGTGGACCCACATCATTAACGCCACGTTAATGATGTGGGTCCGTTTGTACACGACAAAACATTTGTCGAGGCTCTGTTGCTGGTCTCTCAGCAGATTTCGAGGTATCAAATCAATGAATAGTATCCAGAAAACATTAGTCTGAGAGAAAATGAATGGCCGACAATTCCAAAGACGGTGCGATCGACACGTCCGCTGCCGAAGCCTTTGAAAAATATTTAGTACCGACCATCTTTGGTCCCTGGTCGGAGGCAATGATTGATCACGCTGGCACAAAGGAAAGCCACAATCTCCTAGATGTTGGTTGTGGTAGTGGAGCAGCAGCGCGCTACGCCGCCAAGATTGTTGGCCTCACCGGTTCTGTCTCGGCGATTGATTTTAACGCTGGTATGATCACCCATGCCCGCACGCTTGACCCCGTTGGACAGATTGATTGGCAACAAGGCGACGTAACAGATATGCCCTATGACGACGGGGTTTTCGACATTATTGCGGGAAACCAGCTTCTACAGTTTCTTCCAGAAAAAGAAGAAGGTCTCTCTGAGATGAAGCGAGTTTTGGCAGATAGCGGTCGGCTCGCATTAACCGTTTATTGCGCACCACATCGAAACCCCGCCCACGCTGCGGTTGCTAACGCTTTGGAGAAGCACGGCATCGATTCAAAAGGCGTCGTTCACCCCTTTTCGTATGGTGACCCTGTGGTGTTAGGCGACCTGCTCCAGGATGCGGGCTTTAGAGACGTTTCTGTCGTGCGCAAACAGATGGACAGTTATTTCTCGTCCGCTGAGAATTTTATAGATTGTCTTGCGGCCGGCGGACCTTCTTCGCGCCACGCCCTAGAGCAGCTGGATGCAGACGGATTAAAAGGCCTTAAAGCCGAGGTGACAGAAACGCTTGCTGAATTCATGGATGCTGACAAAGGCCTACGCGTGATCACGGCAGCCAATATGGCCCTTGTGCGCGCTTAATCGAACTTCAAGTCTGCTTTTTGAATCACTTCAGAATATTGCCGCGACAAGATCTTCGATGCGCTGTTAGTTTCACGCGCGCAAGCCGGACACATATTCCAGCTACCTAACTGTGGTTCATGAATATCAAACGCCGCATCGAAATCATCGGCTTCATCCTGCGTTGCAGGAGCAAGGTTTGCACCTCTGGTAAGAAATTGCTTCATTTTACTTTCATCGCCCTCCGCCAGCCGATTGAGAATTGCGAGCGTTCCCCGGTGATATTGCCGGGCCCGTTGATAGTGAGCGTTAACACAGCATTCCGGATAACCAAGCAGCTGCGCCTCTTCGGTCACCGAAAGTCGGCCAGATGCGTCATTTATATTTTGCACTAATGCCGCGACAGGTTCGTCAAGGCATATAGACCAGGCACGATAGGGCGCAAGTTCTGCTCGACAATGGTCGGCGTACCATTTCGGCAACTCTTCATAAGTGGTCGCATCCCAAAAGGGGCCTTCGACGATGCAGAGCCCGAGACAGCGCGCCAGCTCAAGAACTTCTTCGATCCAAAGCGGCGGTGCTAACCCGCGCCCATGCAGAAAAACTGGCTTAAGGCCATCCAGCATGGCGAGAAAATCGTGTATCTCCGCCACCAGTTCGCGACGGTCTGCAGAGTCACCCTGCTTTTCCAGTAAGGCGGTTAATTTACGTCCAGTATCGACGAGTACATTTGCCATAGGTAATTATAGGCGTGTCTTTTACAGAAACTCCGGTCAATTTGAATTTGTTACACTAGTTGGAATCGGTGGAATAGTGCAGCTATAATACAACAGCACACGAAATTTCAGGATACAGGTTGCTATGGCTAGCGTTTTAAAATCGCAAATCACCGTCACCCCCCTTTCAGAGGTAATCGGCGCACGGGTTACTGGCGTGGATATCAGCAAACCGCTTGATGCAGAAACAACCGCGGAAATAACACAGGCATGGCTGGACCATGTCGTTCTGGTCTTTCCAGACCAGGATCTATCACAAGACCAGCAACTCGCTTTTGCAAAACATTTTGGAGACACAGGAAAACGGTCACGGCGCCCCGATCAGCGTCCTGAGGGTGCCGGTTATGATGCCGGGATCATGTTGATTACTAACGTTAAAGATGACAAAGGCAAATATGTCGGCTCATTGCCCGATGGTGAAATGTATTTTCACCATGACATGTGCTACATGCCTAAGCCGCATAAAGGCACAATGCTCTATGCAATCGATCTGCCTTCAACTGGAGGAAATACACGTTTTTCCAGCATGTATCGCGCCTACGATCAGATCCCGGCTGATTTAAAAAAACAGTTGGCAGGCCGGACCGCGTTGCAGGTCTATGATTTTCATATGACGGAAACCGTTGATATTGATGGAGATCTAACCGGCATTCACAATCTTTCACAACCAATCTTCGTCCGTCATCCTCAATCAGGCCGAACAGCACTTTACGTTAACAAGCTTATGACAGCTAGAATTGACGGCATTCCGCGCGACGAAAGTGATGCTATTCTCAAGGAGCTATACGCCATCAGCGAAGCGCCGGAAAATTATTACGAGCATATTTGGACCGAAGGCGAGCTGGCCATGTGGGATAATTATTGTTCCTGTCATGCACGGACGGACTTTCCGGCGGCAGAACGCCGTCTGCTTCGCCGCTGCACGTTACTTGGCGAAGAAATGATCCCGGCGTCGTAAAACACCGTCATCACTTTAAATTTTATGAGACTCCAATGACACTCACCATTACACCGTTTGACGCACCGATTGGCGCCGAAGTAACCGGCGTCGATCTTCGCAATGCCTTCGACAAATCGATTGTCGACGAAATTTATCAGGCTTGGCTGGATCATCTCGTTCTGATTTTTCGTGGCCAGTCCCTGTCAAAGGATGAGCAGGTTGCATTCGCCAATCAGTTTGGTGATGTCGGCATCAGGGCAACACCTAAGGACGTACAAAACGAAGTCGCCAACGGATATGACGGCAGCATCATGCTGGTCACCAATCAGCGCGATGAAAAAGGTAATTACATAGGCTCGTTGCAGGACGGGGAAATGTGGTTTCACCACGACATGAGCTATCGGCCCGAACCGCATAAGGCGACGCTGCTGCATGCCCTTAAACTCCCCTCCACAGGCGGCAACACAAAATTCGCCAATCAATACCTGGCATACGAAAACATCCCCGATGACATCAAGGAGCGGATCCGCGGTCGTAAAGTTTTACAGGCCTATAACTTCACGATGTTGGAAAAAGTCAACCTCGAGGAAGGCCTTGATGATATCCAGCACCAATGGCAACCGATATTCATCAAGCACCCGGAAACCGGAAAGACAGCTCTTTATGTCAGCCGCTTAATTTCAGCAATGATCGAAAACCTTCCCCGCGAAGAAAGCGACGACATCCTCGGTCAACTGATCGAAATCGCAGAAGATCGTGCAATAGTCTATGAACATGTCTGGCAACCAGGCGATCTCGCCATGTGGGACAATCGTTGTTCAACACATGCCCGGACTGACTTCCCGGCCGAAGAGGCTCGCCTGTTACGTCGCTGCACGCTCGAAGGCGCCCCGATGGTAGGAGCCGCCTGATACAAGGCGGGGTTTCGCAATATCGGACTGGGTGATAGTTTTTCACTAACTGATACCACTCAAAAACGCGCAGGGAGACCCGTTTCATGCCAACATTTAAAGCTAATGGCGAACAAATATTTTATGTGGATGAGGGCACGGGCCCGGCGATCCTGTTTATCCACTCGCTTGGCACGAATAATTATCTCTATCGCGACCAGATCGCCGCGCTAAAGGCAAACTATCGTTGTATTGCCCCTGATTGCAGGGGGCATGGCGCTTCTTCCTATAGCGGCACGTTCACGCTGGATGACGTTGTCGGCGATCACAAAGCGTTGCTGGATCACCTGAATATCGACAAATGCCATATTGTTGGACTATCGATGGGCGGCCCGATTGCTCTGTGTCTAAACCGGCACAACCCTGACATCGCTTTATCGATGACCATCGCCGACAGTTTTGCACGTCTCCGCGACGGGTCAGAAGATCGCATCTACGCCACGCAGGAAGCAGTTGCCTATCTCTCTATGCAGGAATTTGGCAGCCAATATGCCGGTGACCGACTGATGCCGACCACACCGATGGACAAACTGGATGAACTCGCCGCGGAGATTTCCAAGTGTCCACCAAAGGCATACGTCGATACTATTCGGGGACTGCTAACCTATGATGCCAGTGGCGATCTTGCTTTGGTGAAAGTGCCGACGATGGTAGTCGTCGGCGATTCCGACGACGCAACACCGATGTCGGAGTCTGAATTTATTCGCGACGGAATTGCAGGCTCGGAAATCAAGGTGATTCCTGATGCGGGGCATTTATCGACGATCGATAGCCCCGATGAATTTACAGCAGAACTAAAAGCATTTCTGACCGCGCAGAGCTAGAGCTTCCAAGGAGGGTAAAATGCCCAAGATCCTAAGCGAAGAACAAATAGCCGGATATCACGAAAACGGGTTTGTTACCCCTGTGCCCCTCTTTAATGCCGACGAGGTCGCGTCCTGTCGTGCCGATGTCGAGAACACTGAAGCGACGATGGGAGAGTTTTTTCAGGGCCTTGGTCAGACTAAATTCTATCTGCGTTTTCCCTGGGCGTTTGAAATGGCGACGCATCCCAAACTGTTGGATGCTGTCGAAGACCTCATCGGTCCCGACATCATGATCTACCATAATACAGCTTGGATTAAGGAACCCAGCGACGATGCCTATGTCAGCTGGCATCAGGACAACACCTATTTCGGCCATGACCCCTGCGAGGTGTTAACGGCCTGGATCGCTTTGTCACCGGCCACTGAACAAAGCGGCTGCATGCAATTCCTGCCTGGTTCTCAAAAAAGAGGCCTCCGCAATTTAAATACGCCGGATATCGGCAACGGCAACATGCTGTCGAGCGGCCAAAACGTGGATATCAGCGGAGATCAAATTGACCCGGTTTCGGTCGTGCTGCAACCGGGTGAAGCCTCAATTCATCATGCCTTTCTGATACACGGCTCACTCCCCAACAAAGGTAATGACCGGCGAATGGGCATCACTTTCATCTACCACCCGCCCCACCTAGGCCAGATCGGTGAAGGTCGGACGAGCGCGCTACTCGTTCGTGGCGAGGACAGGTTTGGAAAATTTGATCATGAGCAAGCGCCCGTACCCGATGACGATAAGGGCAATGCCATACGTCACGAGCAAGCCGTTACCGCCTACCGAAGCAAGGTCCGCGAACTTGGCAACGCAACGGCAGACCGTTTCGACTGACGTTTAGTCTGGTTCCGACACCGTATAGCGCCGTAGCAATCGGCGTTGATCCGCCGGAAAATCATTGCGCGCGTGATTAACGCTACGATTGTCCCAAATCACCAAATCACCAGGCGTCCAGTTATGGGCATAAACGAACTCTGGACTCTCGCAGTGATCAAACAGCGATAGCAACAGGGCTTCGCTTTGCCCATCAGCCATGCCAACAATATTGCAGGTCATCAATCGACTGACATAGAGCGATTTACGCCCTGAATCGGGATGCACTTTCACCAGCGGATGAATAGCGTAAGAGACATCCTCATCACGCCGCATTTCCTCCCGCGTCGTCTTATTGTAGTTGAACACGTGCCGGGCTTCGAGGGTATCGACCAGTCCCCGTTGCGCCGCCGGCAAAGCTTCATAGGCGGCTGCCAACCCGGCGAATTTTGTTTCGCCGCCAACATTCGGCACTTCAATGGCAAAAAGGGTCGTCGCGCGATATGGCTTGTCGCGGTGCGCGCCATCAGAATGGAAATGCATTTCACCATCGGGCAAAACGCCAATCTGCTTGCCCTCCTCGCGGATATTGCTGACATACATCACACCGCGTTTAGATTGTTTACTATCTGGGTCTTCTTTCGTCCGGTCAGCCGTGTCGGCTTTTCCAAACAGCGCCGCAAAATCTGCCTGATTGTCGTTCGTGATCTCCTGACCTGGAAAACACAACACAGAATGTTCCGTGAAAGCTGCCCGAATTTGCTGTGCCATATCATCACTGATGGGGTCACGAAAGTCGGCGCCTGTCGCCCGCGCGCCAACGGCCGGGTGAGCAGATTCCACTTCTAGTTTTGGAACAACCGCCACCATATCTCTTCCTAAAATTTAAAACGCAATATCCCGCATGAGTATTAGAGTATTACACTGCATTTTAAAGCAAGACGACAGAGCTGTTATCAGTATTTAACCCCACTATTTTTAGGTATCCCGGGTTAACAGAACGAATTTGTTCGTCTAAGCTGTTGCTCGCGTAACACCTTAAAGGCTCCAAAAGTTAATTATGGGAGCAAATGAAACTAGAGGGAGGTATTTTTATGTTTAGTAAAATTATTACCGGCGCTGTCGCCTTAAGTGCGGTTGCAATGGTTGCAGCTGTGCCAGCACAGGCGCAGGAATTTCCACCAAAGAATATTACGTTCCTGATCTCCTATGGTCCCGGTGGTGGTTTTGACACCATCACCCGTAAGCTTGCCCCATATTTGAAAAAATATCTCGGCGGCAAGGTCAATATTGTTCCGAAGAACCTACCCGGTGGACGTGGCAAGAAGGCAGCTGCTTTCCTGGCCAAACGTAAGGCCGACGGTTCGCACATCATGATGTTCAACATGCCTGGCCATGCGATGCCGAATATTATCGGTGAAAAGGCTGGTTACGACGTCCGCAAAATAGACTGGCTCGGTCGTGTTGCCCAGTTCCGTTACATCATTGTCGTCAGTGCTAAAAAGAGCAAATACCAAACCATCCAGGATGTGTTAAAAGCCAAAAGCCAAATCAAAATTCCGATCACCGGCCCCGGCACAACAGGTTATCTCGCCAGCGCCATTCTTTGGAATGCACTTGGCGTTAAGCCAAAATACATCACGGGCTATAAATCGAGCTCGCGCTATTCACTCGGCGTTATCCGTGGTGATGGCGACCTGACGATTCTTGCCAAAGGCAGCTTCAAAAAATATGTCAGCAGCAAAAAGAAAAAACGGGCTGCGTTTAAAGATCTGAAGCCAATCCTTGAAATCACCAACGGCAAATCCGAGTTCGGTGTCCCAACAACCGGCGAAATGGGCCATAAGGATCTCGCGATCCTGGGTGGAGACCGGATTATCGGTACAACACCAGGCACGCCAAAGGCCATCAAAGATCGGTTGGCAAAAGCGGTTTGGGATTCGGTTAACGACCCGGAATTCGTTGCCTGGGGTAAAAAAGTCGGCCGTCCGGTTGCGCCTTTGAACGCCGCAGATGCGACGCAATTGGTTGGTAAGCTGTTCTCGTACTACGTCCAGTACAAAGACGTTCTTGCCGCCAGTAACAAGAAAACAAGATAAACTATTGTTATCAACGGCCGGTGCTTATGCATCGGCCGTTTTCTTTCCGCGCACACAAGAACAAGCACACAAAGTGCGTGCGTTCGGACATTTCTGACAGGCTTATTTAGATAAGCTGATTACAGGGGGCAGAGAATTCCGTGTTTGATGCATTGTTAGAAGGAATCGTTAATCTCGGTTCCATCCATTCACTTTTGCTGTTAGCAGCTGGATCAGTGGTCGGATTACTGTTCGGTGCGATCCCGGGCCTTGGTGGCACGACAGCAGTTGCACTTCTCATCCCTCTGACATTCGGCATGGAGCCCTGGCAGGCCATCATTTTGATGGGTGGCGTTATGGCCGCTACATCTACCGGTGGTTCGGTCAGCGCGATCCTTTTAAACACACCCGGCATCGCCCCCAATGCCGCGACGACTTTTGATGGCTACCCGCTAGCGCAACAGGGCAAAGCCGGTATGGCTATCGGTGCCGCGGCAACAGCTTCCGCCCTGGGCGGTGTTATCGGCGTTGTTTCGCTGGTGGCAGTCATTCCAATTATGAAAGCGATCGTGCTTCTGTTCACGCCACCCGAATTTTTTATGCTGGCAATCTTTGGCATGTGCGCCATCGCCGTTTCCTCAGGCGACAGGCTGCTGCAGGGGTTAATCACAGCCATCATTGGGCTGATGGTCGGATTTGTCGGTTATTACGACGTAACCAGCACCGTCCGATTTGACTTCGGCATTCCACTCCTTGAAGACGGCATCAAATTAGTCCCGGCACTGATTGGGCTATTCGCCATTTCTGAGATGATAAACCTCGCTGTTAAAGGTGGTTCCATTTCTCAGGATACCTCAGATGTCGAGATCAGCGGCGTTTCCGCTGGCGTTAAAGAAGTTTTCAAGAACTGGTCGACGATGCTCGTCGGCTCTGGCTACGGCACCTTTATAGGGGCGGTCCCAGGCGTCGGCGGTACGGTCGCCGCCTTCCTGAGCTATTCGACCCAGGCCCAGCGCGACCCGACGCCCGAGATCGAATATGGCAAAGGCAACATCAAAGGCGTTATCGCGCCCGAATCTGCCAATAATGCCAAAGATGGTGGATCGTTAATCCCGACACTCGCCTTTGGGATTCCCGGCAGTGCGGAAACCGCGGTCTTTCTTGGTGTCCTTATTCTGCATGGCATTGAGCCAGGTCAAAAACTCCTGGAAGATCACCAGGACCTGGTCTTTACCCTGGTCGTAGCACTCACCGTCTCAGCAGTATTCGCGACGCTGATTGTTCTCGCCTTGGCAAAATATATGGCCTTACTGACCCGAATCAGCGTTCATATGTTGATACCAACCGTGACAGTGGTGGCTTTGGTTGGAGCGTTCGCGCTCAATACCGAGATTGGCGACGTCGTCATCGCGTTCATCTTTGCCTTCATTGGCTATTTCATGATCCGGTTTAACTATCCACGGGTTACCTTCACGATCGCAATTGTCCTCGGCAGCATCACCGAGCTGAGTTTCCATCAGTCTATGCTGATAGCCGACGATCAAATGTCGATCTTCTTCACCCGAGGACTGTCACTGACCCTCCTTGCGCTAACGATTCTGAGCCTTGCCTTCCCAACCTTCAGACGCAAGATGAAAGAACGAAAAGAAGCTAAATTGGAGGCCGAACAATGAGAATTCCTGAGCATAGACGGCCCTCCGCACTCTATATTCTTATAATTTTAGCCATCGTCATTTTGTTTATCGCGACGAGCTATCAATACAAGCTTACCGACCGGATGTTTCCGTTGATGGTGGGCTACTTCGCCTTGCCGCTGTTGATCATGGATTTACTTGCCCTGACCGACAGCAAAATAGGGGATAACATCTCAATTTTCTTCTCTGCGAAGACGCCCAAAAAAGTGGATGAAGATGCCGATACGACAGTTCGCTCCCTGAAGCAGGAACTTATGATCTTCATGTGGATGGGCATCCTTGTCCTTGGCATTTATCTGATCGGCTTTCTGCCCTGCACACCGGTCTTCGTCTACTGCTGGATGAAATATCGCGGCGGATATTCAATACGCGAAAGTGCCTATCTTTCTATCGGCACAATCGTCTTCGTTTATGTACTGTTCGAGATCATCCTGCAGTACGAGTTGTATCCGGGCATCTTCCTGTACTGGTACGGCTAAGCGGGCAGCGCACCCTACCTACCGTCCTTCTGAGACTAGCCCCAGGCTTCGAGCGCCGCCGCCTGCTTTCCGGAAATTTGACCGGTTACGAGGCACTCAGCGAGATTGCCGCCAGACATATAGAGGTGTCCCCAGGCACTGCCCATTTCACCCGCCGCATACAGGCGCGGAATGGGGTTATCCTCAACATCAATAATGCGCTGCTGCGCATCATGTTCGGGGCCACCCTGGGTGTTTGAGACCACTGGCCAAACCTGTCCCGCATAGAAAGGTCCGCGCTGAATTTTCATCATCGTACCGGACGGCCGTCCAAAGTCAGTATCGTTCTTTGTGGCGCAAAGTTCATTCCAACGGGTAAGAGACGCTTCAAGCTCCGCTGGTTCCATATCAATGATCACCGCCAACTCAGCGATTGAATCCGCCTTCTTGATAAGACCAGATTCGATCTCCTGCATATTGTCCTGGCTCCAGTCATAATGAGCATCAGGGTCATTTCGGGTCGGCGCGCCAACCCGATAGCGCCGCCGTCCGACTTCATCAAAAATCACATAAGACGGAATACGCGGAAATTCCTGTGTCACCGTGTCGAAATGTTCCATTGGTCGGTGCGACGTATCCTGCGTGTAAGGTGGATTTTCGTTCATATACCGCTTGCCGAACTTATCGACGACAATCCACGTCATCTGAACAACAGCTGTCGCCTCCCGACCCGGAATCCAGTCGGGCAGACGTTTCATGCGAATGGCGTATGGATATTCCGGGTGATCAAATCCGTAGGACCCATGGTAATGCCACATATGCCAAAGCCGGGCGCCAAGCTCTTGCGCCATACGGATACCGTCACCTGTATTTGAATTGGTTGTTGCAGCAAGTACCGGTTTCATTTGCCAATATTGACGCTTCATCTCTTCATTGGCTTCAAAGCCACCGCAGGCCAGAATGACGGCCTTACCGGCTTTAACAGTGCGAACACCGCCCGCTGTCTGGATGACGGCCCCTTGCACCTCTTTCGTGCCATCCGTTTTATAGATCAGCTTCTGAACTGGGGCTTCAAGCCAGATATCAATATCCCGCAACGCAACATTGTCTTCCAGTGTCTTAAACACGCGCGCGCCGCCGGGCGCACCTCGGACATGCGGGTAATGACTATCCGGATCAAAGTTCGGAATTTCCTCGATCAATGTCTGATAAAAAGTGTCATATCCTTCGAACGGATAGTTCGCGACCTTTTCACGCGGGTTTACGATGGCACCATTGGCTTCAGCCAGCTTCCGCATATAGGGCTCAATCTTGGCCATCCCGTCGGCGAGCGCGCGGTTCACTGATGACGGTGTGCGCCCGCCATTAGTCGCTTCGAGATATTTAAAGGCCTGGTCTGCGTCATGGGCCGAGCGCATTGCCCCGTAGGAGCAAACAGAAATGCCCCCGGGATTGGCCATTTTATCAACCAGCAGGACTTTCGCACCGGCATCAAATGCCTCAATCGCAGCAATGCCCCCTGAATAGCCATAACCAACGACGATTACGTCATATTCAGCGTCAAAACTTATAGACCCGTTGGTACCAAAATTTTCTGCCATGATGCCTAACCTGCTAATATTTTTATTGTGCAAAACACTTTGCCTCAGCCTTTTTAACCGCGCAACTGCACGGCAGGAAGTTCTCGCTCTGCTACCCTTGCCCGCTCGG
>CAJJCG010000087.1 GCA_905182615.1 Alphaproteobacteria bacterium UBA2964
GAAAGTCTTTTGATTTTTGTCGTTAACCTAATTGGGTTAGGTGCTGTTCGTCGACGACGATAAACGTAAGTAAGAAATTCCACGTAACGAGAAAAAAGCGGCTTTTGGCCGCCTTTTTATTTATATAAGGACGCTGGACCTTAGCGGCATTGGCGGACTATTTTCAGCGATCAAAATTTATCCCCGCGGCAATCACTGCATCGGGTCTGAGAAAGAAGGACTTAGTTAAATGGCGAACAGGAACCAACCGATCCAGGATCTCCGTGAGTGGATTGACGATGTCGAAGAACTCGGCGAACTCGTTCGCGTAACAAAACCGGTTGATCGGGACGAGGAAATGGGCGCGATTGCCTATTTGCTGGGTAAGCAGAACCCCTCACCCACTGTTCTGTTCGAAAACCCCAACGGGTTTGATGACAACAATCCGATTGGGGCGCGTCTCCTGTGGAATTTGGTTGGCCCTAGCATCAAACGCATCGCGATTACCCTTGAGGAACCTGCTGATACACCGACCATGGAATTAATCACCCGTGTTAAAGGCAAGATGGCCAATCGTATTCCGCCGGTTGAAGTGTCTGCGGATGAGGCACCTATCTATACTAATACGCTGTCAGGCGATGATGTTGATCTTGATCTCCTGCCGATCCCGACCCATTGGCCACTTGATGGCGGACGCTACGGCGGAACTGGCGATTGTGTCATTACCCGAGACCCCGACAACGGGTATCTGAATGTTGGCACTTATCGGATGATGCAGCACAGCAAAAACGAAGTTGGACTGCACCTATCGCCGGGCAAAGATGCGCGACTGCACATAGAACGTGCTTGGGAGAGAGGTGAGTCCGTTCCAGTAGCAGCCTGTTGGGGCGTTGATCCTCTGTTTATGTTGGTTGGGTCTCAGGGATTCCCGAAAAACATTTCCGAATATGAATACATCGGTGGGCTTAAAGGCCAAGCGGTTCCCGTCGTAAAGGCCAAGAACAGTGACCTGCTAGTTCCTGCCAACGCCGACATAATGATTGAAGGGGTTATCGAACCGCAAGCAGTCCGCGCCGAAGGCCCATTTGGCGAGTTTACCGGTTACTATGGCTCGCCTGTCGGACAGGCACCGCTCGTTAAGGTTACGGCCATTCATTACCGCGACAACCCGGTCCTGACCAACGCCTTGATGGCCGATTATCCGTCCTGCGAACAAAGCGGATTCTTTGCAATCATTCGTTCCGCGAAGATTTGGGATGACCTGGATAAGCTTGGCGTTCCTGGTATTGCTGGGGTTTATGCACATCCCGCCTCGGCCGGCGGCTATGGATTAACAGTGGTTAGCCTGGAGCAGCGATATGCTGGCCATGCTGCACAGGCATTGGCACTCGCTGCTCAGGTTCCTGGTGGTGCGTTCTTCACCAAGTGGATTGTTGCTGTCGACGAAGATGTCGACCCTTCCAAAATGGACGAGGTTCTCTGGGCATTGGGAAGTCGCAGTAATCCGATCGATGATATCGATATCCTGCGCAATACCTGGAGTACACCGCTTGATCCTAGTCAGGGCGATCCTGCCCTGAGGCCCTATGGTTCAAAGGCGCTCATTAATGCCTGTAAGAACCACAAACATCGGGATAAATTTCCCAAACGGACGGTGTTGCGGAAATCTGTCTATGACAAGGTTGCAGCGAACTGGAAAGAGCTTGATCTGCCCGGTGAAGTACCGGGCGTTATCGTCTTTGAGAAGGACGATCCGGCAGCATGATCAAAACGGTATAGGCTGATGAAAATAGTCCGGGTCGAAGCAATCCCCCTCAGAATTCCAGTGAATTTTGGTGATTTGGGCATTGATCATCCAGGCTTTAACAGCATTACCCATGTCGAGGTCGAGACCGATACAGGCCTGATTGGCTACGGCATGACGTCGATTACGCAGGCACGCCCGGTTGCCGAGGCGGTAAATTCAGTTCTGGGGCCAGAAATTGTCGATCTGAATGCCCTCTTCCATGAAGAGGTGTGGAACCGAATGTACTGGAAAGCCACGCCGTGGGGCCAAACCGGTTACGCATCGCATGCTATCAGCGCAATAGATCTCGCGCTTTGGGACATCAAGGGTAAAGCTTGTGAACAACCGGTATGGCAGGTATTAGGCGGTGCACGCTCAGCTCTGCCGATCTATGCGACGTGCGGATTCTCCTTCCTTGACGACGATGAGCTAGTTGATGTCGTAAAGCATGTCGTGGCTTTGGGCTTCAGAGGCGTTAAATTACAGGTCGGGCGCCCCGGTTTGGGTGGTGGAGAGACCTCCCCGGCTCTGAATGACCTGATTAAAAGCGACGTAAAACGCGTTAAGGCCATTCGAAGTGCCGTTGGACCCAATATAGAGATCGCCGTTGACGCCGCGTGCCGTCTTGATCTGCCAAGTGCCCGGAAACTATGTCAGGCATTGGAAGAGTTGGATATCGCGTTCTTTGAGGAACCTATCGTTCAAAACGATGTCCGACTTATGGCTGAACTCCGCCGGGAAACCTCAATCCCGATCACCGCCGGTCAAAATGAAGGATTGGCCTATCGATTCCGGGATATGCTGCTGGCGGGTGCAGTCGATGTCATCCAGCCAAATGCCATTATAACTGGCGGCATGACGCAATGCGTGCGGATTGCCGGTATGGCCTCGGCGTTTAATGTACCGATATCCAATGGTGGCGGTGCCCCACTTCATAACGCACATTTGCAGGCGGGTTTGAGCGTTGGTACGGCTGTGGAATATCAATTCAATACGGTTGCGGCGGGTGATGTGCTCTATGGCGAGAAACCAGTGCAAACCGATGGCTTGATGAGTATGTCTGACGAGCCGGGCTTTGGCTTAACGCCCAATCCGGATGTCTTAAAATCGGCGCGTGATGACGGCTAATTGTTATTCTGCAACGCCAATCAACACAGAGTCATGATCTGAGAGATGGTGCTGCGTGTAAGGTGCAATCCTTGTCAGGAATTCCAGACGGGCCTTGCCTTCGGGACCCATGCCAACCGGTGGCGGAATCAGCGTTAAGTTCCGGTCGATCATCGCCTGGTAGCTGTCTTTAAAAGCAGCAAGGCTTTCTACCTTGAAGGCAAAGTGGTCAGGCCCTGCACGGGAAATACCGGTATTGGCATAGTTGGTAATATCCCACGGGGCGAGAACGATCGTTATACGTCCATCGGTCACATAGTAATTCTCATCGCCCTCCTGGCGATTGGCGAGGTTCAACTGCAGGACATCGCAGTAAAATTCCGCGCATTTTTGCGGGTTTAATGTTCGCAGCGCAAAGTGGCTGATATAGCGATCCTGCTCCCATTCGCCCGCGGTATAGATGCCGGTTCGGTTGGTCATTTTTGCTTGGGATAGATCGAATAGATTGCCATCAGGATCATGTGTCGTGATACCAGCATAAGGGCGACTGCTCGGCCGTTTGAGCCATTTTACTTCTGGGTACTTTTCCATTCGCTCAAAGACGCTTTCAACATCTTCAACCTGAACACCGAAATGATCGAGCCCTCCGGGCCTTCCGGGCTTGCGAGGATTGATGTTAAGCCCGACATAGCCATCGCCAACCGTAATCGCGCCCTGTGATGGTCCGTCCGCCCGCCTCATGCCAAATAGAATCTCATAGAACTGGCTTTGGAGCGTGAAGTTGCTCGACATAATGGCGACGTGATTGATTTTTGCGAACATCTCAAGATCCCTAATTTTGACCTAAAGGGGCAACGTGGCCACCTGTTTCCGATACTCTAGCGGGAAAAGCCATAACCACACAAATTTGGTGTGCAGATGGGTTCAAAAGGAATGATTTTTTAGCAAAAGAAGTGGTGCGCCCGGCAGGATTTGAACCTGCGACCAATTGATTAAAAGTCAACTGCTCTACCGGGCTGAGCTACGGGCGCACGATGCCTTGACCATCGTAATATATCGACGGCGGCGCACAATATGGGGGCCACCGCTTATGGTCAATAGAAAGCTGGAGAATTCGCTATCTGTTCTTAACTTTTTCCTCGAGTAAATCGCGGACTCGCGGCGATACAAACTGCGCTACATCCCCGTCGAGGATCGCAATCTCTTTTACCAGTCGAGATGCGATAAACTGATGTCGATCTGACGCCATCAGGCAGACAGTCTCTACATCAGGGGCTAATTTGGCATTCATACTCGCCATCTGGAATTCGTAGTCAAAATCTGACACCGCGCGTAACCCGCGAATGATGACACTGGCATTGTTTTCTTTGGCAAAATCGACCAAGAGATTGTCGAAGCCGCGTACTTCAATACGTGTTCCAACTTCGCCCATTGCGGCGGCTTCAACGCGGACCATTTCCAGACGTTCTTCGAGCGAAAACAGGGGGCCTTTGCCGACGTTAATCGCGACCCCAACAACAAGCTTGTCCAGCATTCTGCCAGCCCGTTGGATAACATCGGTGTGTCCATTGGTGATCGGGTCGAAGGTACCGGGATATATGCCAATGAGAGGATCAGACATTGTCTTCTCCATCTTCTTCGCTGTCGTCGACGTCAGAAGAATTTTCTTCGGCCTCTGCGACGACGACAGGCGCTGTTTCCGCTGTATTTGAAGCTTCTACGGTAGAATCTTCACTACCCTCTTCTGCTTCACCATTTTCTTCATCGTCATCGACATCCGTCAGGCGGCTGACAGAAACGACATGTTCTTTATCCGCAACCCGGAAGACAATAACGCCACGGGTTGACCGTCCGGCAATTCGGATCTCGTTGATCCCGGTGCGGATCATCTGGCCGTTGTCGGTTACCAGGACCAGTCCGTCATCATCCTCCACCGGGAAGGAGGCGACGACCGTATTATCTTTCACTGACAGGTCTATGTTTGCGATGCCCTGCCCGCCTCTTTTACGAACCGTGTATTCGTAAGACGACGTCCGCTTGCCGCTGCCATTTGCCGCGAGGGTCAGGATGAATTGGTCCATCTCGAGCATTTCGGCATAGCGTTCATCGGTCAGCGTGGCGGCTTGCCTTACTTCTTCGTCATTGCCGTTTGTCTCGACAGCGTCGTCATTATCCATACGTTCGGCGCGGCGGCGGCGCAGATAGGCGTCGCGTTCTTCGATTGAGAAAGAGGCGTGGTTCAAGGTGG
>CAJJCG010000088.1 GCA_905182615.1 Alphaproteobacteria bacterium UBA2964
CTCGGACTTAGGCTCAATTGCCACTCCATTGTATTCGTGTCGATAACAAGCCGTTCGGAAAGATCTCCGTTTAAACCTGAAACCTGATCCATTTGGGCGTCCACCATTCTTCTAATTCATCGATTGGGGCCAGACCCCATACCAACCAAATTAGGGTCCTCAATGTCGGAAGTCACCTGTTGGCATTTCCAACGCCTGTCCGGTACGATCCGACAAAATAGAAACACTGAGGTTCCGATGAAAAAAGTTGCCCTGATCGGCTATGGCGCGATTGCCCGTATAGCCCTCGACAAAGTCGCTGAACATGACCACGACGGTCACGTTAAAATTGTTGGCGTCCTCGTCCGAGAGAACAGAGAACAGGAGGCCCGCGCGGCGCTCGATAGTTCAATTGCGGTCGTCACGACAATCAAAGACCTTATTCGGCTCTCTCCTAACGTCGTAGCAGAATGCGCAGGGCAAGGCGCCATCGTCGAGTATGGCGAAGCGGTTTTAAACGCTGGCATCGATCTCATCGTTATCTCGACCGGGGCTCTCGCAAATGATGAATTGCGAAACAAGCTAACTGCGATTTGTGCTCGAAATAGCTCTCGTCTTGTTATGCCATCAGGGGCAATCGCCGGAATCGACGGTATGAACTCCTTACAGATTGGTGGCCTTAAATCAGTCCGTTACACGTCCACCAAACCGCCAATGGCCTGGCAGGGCACCCCAGCCGACGAAAAGTTTGATCTTGGGAGTATGACCGAAAAGACCGAACTCTTTACCGGCCCCGCCCGGGAAGCAGCACGCCTTTATCCAAAAAACGCAAACTTGGCTGCAACAGTTGCGTTAGCTGGACTTGGCATGGATGACACAGAAATCCAACTTGTCGCCGACCCTGACGTTGCGCCAAATAACGTAGGCCGTATAGATGCCGAGGGAGAATTTGGCCAATTGACTGTCGAGTGCCGAGGAATGCCAGCGCCCGACAACCCGAAGACTTCCGCAACGACTGCATTGTCACTCGCCCATGCTATCCTGAAAGATACCCGTACAATAATTATGTAAATAATTTCGATTGGATTCGGGCCGTAAACACCGGCAACTGTCGGAAAACTTTATAGTTCATCTTGAATTGTACAAGACACCAACCACAACCTGTTGATAATTAACAAATAGTTAAAATTGGCACAGGTCTCGCTCGGTCTTCGACAAGGATTGTGCATCCGCATAAATATGCGGCATTACATCACCAAACAGGTTCAGTAGCACCACACTTCCCCGCGTAATTTGGTGTTATCGATAGTTAACGTAACTCTTGTGGTTACGCGAGGTGCAGGCGGGCTGTTTGACGCCAACCCCGGACAGCCTTTCTATCGAGCGGCGGCTCGGCGTATTGGGGCCGCCGTTCACTTTTCAGGCCCCATTTTAGCGTCCCGGCCTTTTCATTCAGCAACATCTCTTTAGAATGCGGCCATCAAATCTGGATAGGAGAAAACCGTGAGTAAACTCTCGCTGACTGTCGCCTGCGGCCATTACGATCATATGGAAGCCTTATCACGCGGTATCGTCCAACCAACCGGAATCGACGTCACCTATCTCGTAAATGAGTCCCCACCGGAAATATTCGCACGCATGATCAAAACCAATGCGTTCGACATCTCCGAAATGTCCCTGGCAATGTATTTTACCCTAAAGAGTAAGGGCGATTTTCCCTATATCGCCCTGCCCGTATTTCCCTGTCGAGTATTCCGCCATGCCTATATCTACGTAAACCGAGATGCCGGGATCACCGAGCCCCAAGACCTTGAAGGCAAGAAGATCGGTGTCCAACAATACCGGCAAACTGCCGCTACGTGGGTGCGAGGAATTCTGCAGAACGAATATGATGTCGATATGTCCGGAATGACGTTCGTGGAAGGCGGCGTAAATGTTTCACGTCCACCCGACAAAGATCTCGACATCATGCCAGACAAGAAGATCGATATTTCTTCAGCACCGAGCGGAAAATCCATTAATGACCTTTTGATCAATGGAGACGTCGCTGCTTACTTCGGTGCCAGACAACCAGACTGCTACAAGACCCACGACAATATCGTCCGCTTGTTCCCAGACTACCGGAAAGAGGAACGCAAATTCTTTGATAGGACCGGTATTTTTCCGATTATGCATTGTCTGGTAATGAGCGAAGAGATGCACCGGCAAAATCCCTGGATCGCTGAAAACATGGTCAAAGCATTTGAAGAATCAAAACAATGGGCGCTCGACCGCATGCGCTTCACCGGCACCATTCGCTATATGGTTCCCTGGCTGAACCATGAAATCGAAGAAGTAGACGGCATGTTTGCCAAGGGCGATCCCTACCCCATGGGCGTTGAAGCGAACCGGGTTACACTCGAAATGCTGATGAAATATCTCGTCGACCAGACATTCGTTGCTGACCCTTCGCCGAAAGTCGACAACATGTTTACCCGTATCGTCGGCTGGGCCGAATAGCGAGGCAGCCGCAATTAAGCGGCGACCGTCCACTCTGCGACGCCACACCCGATCAGCATGTCTGGCATAGGTGCGTAGCCAATGAGATCGAATCCCTGGCTGCCCGCAACCGCATGCGCGACAATCCAGGCCCGCAATTCGGCACCACCATTGCCCGTCTTCTCAAGCATCTCTGTTAGATCCGCCGCGAATTTCTCATCCGACGCGGATTTGAACAGCTCAATGCAGGCGTGATCGAAAGGTTCGTCCACCCAACCCATCGTCGTCTCGCCAATCGAATGGCTGAGACCACCGGTACCCAAGACCGCAACACGCAAATCTTCTGGATAAGCCTCAATAGCATCGCGCAGCATATGGCCCCAGGCTAGGCACCGTTTTGGCGTCGGAAAGGGTTTTTCTACGAGGTTCATAAAGACCGGCACGATAGCGGGCATCGGATCGAGCTCCATGCGCCAAACAGGAACGCACATACCATGGTCCAGCTTCAACTGCATCGAATAAGATGGATCGAAATCAGCCTCAAGAGCGTACTCGACAATGTGGCGCCCCAAATCAGCGTGACCAGCAAGCGCGTCATGCGGAAATACGGGCTTCATAAAAGGCTCTGGCGGCCCCCCGTGTTCAGCGCCGATGCCAACACAAAACGCGGGCATGTTATCGAGAAAGAAGTTCACCCAGTGGTCCGTTGAATGAATGATCAGAACATCAGGTTCCAGAGCTTTAAGACGCCGGCCCATCTCGTCGTAATGAGAGGTCAACCATTCACGAGATTCGCCCGACATTGTATCCCATAACCGCGCAACGTTAGGCGCATGCCCAGCTGCAAAACTCCCTACCAACTTAGCCATGGGCCGTCTCCTCACTCACATCAATTGCTGACAGTATTTCAATCGATTTGTCATCGTCATGTCCACAGATCAATAAGAAAAACCGCATCAAATACGCGTTTGTCACCGGGTATAGATAGGCAAAATCATCAT
Organism: Alphaproteobacteria bacterium UBA2964; assembly: GCA_905182615.1. Classification (GTDB taxonomy): domain Bacteria; phylum Pseudomonadota; class Alphaproteobacteria; order MPNO01; family UBA2964; genus UBA2964. The sequence goes on from CAJJCG010000088.1 coordinate 3,459, forward strand.
CCAGAAGGGCCTGACGAATTTCCGGCGATACGGGATAATTTGCCATCGTTGCTTCTCGGTTCTCCGGGGCCCACCGGGATTTCCCATCGGGGCCCTGCAGGTCGAACATAAGTTTGTTTAGCCAATAATCGGTCGCCATAGAATTTTACCTCGGCATAAAGTAAGTGTTGGCGGATATTACGAATGTTTACCGATTAAGCGAACTCATATTTCTGGCGCCCCAATCAGTTGACAGTTCAGCGGCGTCAGCCTTATTTTCGCCGCTCTCTACATCACTGGAAAAGCGCTGAATTTATGTCTTTAAGCCTCGGCTACCTGCTCCCTACGCGTGAACGCATCATGGTTGGCGTTCACGAAACCAGTCAAATTCTGGATCTCGCCTCACATGCCGATAATATTGGTCTGGATTCTGTCTGGATAGGTGATTCCCTGTTGGCCAAACCACGGCACGAGCCGCTTTCACTCATCGCCGCAATTGCCGGTCGGACCAAAAACGTTAAAATGGGCACGGCGGTTCTCCTGCCGATGTTGCGCAATCCCGTGCTACTGGCCCATCAGGTCGCAACGATCGATCAGATAAGCGAAGGCCGTTTCATCATGGGTATCGGTATTGCTCGGGATGTTCCGGCAATCAGGAATGAGTTTGAAGCCGCGGGCGTCCCATTCGAAAAACGTATCGGGACGATGATTGAGCAGATGCAGCTTTGCCGTGCCCTCTGGAGTGGAGAGAAAACGGATTGGGATGGTCGCTGGACCGTTAAGGACGCAGAGCTTGCCCCACTTCCCCTAACCAAGGGCGGTCCGCACATCTGGAGTGGTGGTGGCGTTTCCGCCGCGCTAAAGCGCTCCGCTCGCTATTATGACGGTTGGTTCCCCTCTGGTCCCGGCAATGGCAAGGACTGGAGCAAGAGTTGGACTGAACTTCAAGGCTATGCGCAGGAAGCCGGTCGCAATCCTGATGACATTACCGGCGCCGCCTATGTGACGGTCGCGATTAATGATAACATCGCAAAGGCCAATGCCGAACTGGACGAGTATCTCGCAAATTATTACCTCCGTCCGGCAGAAGAAATTCGACAGCAGCAATATTCCGTCGCCGGAGACCGAGCAAGCGTTACAGCTTGGATCAATGACTTCGTGGAAGGTGGGGCGCAACATATGTGCATCCGCTTTACCGGAAGCGACGATGAAAAACACATGGATGAATTGGCGCGCCTGCGGGAGCAATGGTAACGCAATCAATTTTCAATTGAACAAACGAAAAGGGCCGGTCTCGAAAGACCGGCCCAAATTGTTTCAGCAGATAATTTTACTTATTTACTGAATACCATCTTGGCTGCCGCTTTTACGACTGCCGGGTCGGCGTTCTTGAAAGCATTATTGACGACTTTCTGAATTTCCTCGCCAGAGGAGTAAATAACCCGCAGCCGACGTTTTTCAGCGTCACTGATAAACTTCTTATCCTTAGCCATCTCGGCATAGGCCTTCCTCATGGAAGCAATTTTGTCCTTCGAAACACCAGGCGGGAACGCAAGACCACGTCCAATGATGCCGTGGCTCGATATAAAGCCGACGATCTTAGTGTTAATGCCCGAGATGTAATCGGTAATCATGGGGACATCGGGCAAAGATGGGTCAGGTGACGTCCCAATCTGCAAGATCGGACGCGCAAATTCCTTACCAGGTTCCGCGGTACCACCATACTTCTTGGCAAACCAATGCGGGGCAATTGATTGCCATGCCAGCCAGTTAAATCCTGTCCCATCATGTTCACCCTGCTCCATAGCCAGAACTGTTCGCTTCGAGCCTTTATAGCCACCGATCACTTTGATCTTGGCGCCCAGCATATGCTTGAGCATTTGAGGAATAATAAAGGATGTCGAACCTGGGCCTGTTCCACCGGAAATAACCTGCTTGGTCTTCAGATCTTCCCATTTTGTGACGCCCGTCGCATTGCGGAGGACGAAAATGGTGTTGGTACGATTAACCGACCCAATCCAGGTGAATTTTCGTGCGTCATATTTGACTTTCTTGGGGCGCATCAGCTGGGAAATAACCAGCGTATCCGGTGGCTCAAGAATCCAGTTGCCATTACTTGGCATAACCTTTGCCGCATAGTTGGTCGCCTTCAAACCACCAGCACCTGGCATCGACTGAACCACGATGGTTGCGCCACCCGGAACATATTTCCGAAGATGGTCAGCCATGGTCCGAGCATACTTGCCGTATGTTCCACCGAACCCGTAACCAATCAGGATTGTATATTTATCGGCAGCAAATATCGGTGCTGACGCCGCGGCCATAACGGTCCCAGCAACACCGGCAGCAATGCCGATTTTTATTAAAGACTTCATCCCAATATATCCTTCCCTAAATTTATGCTTCAAATTTAAAAGTCATCCGTAGCAGGTGCAGTCATTTCGGAAACACCTTAATATATGATGAGTAAGGATGATTAGGAGGTCAAGCTATGCTGACTATTACCGATATGCCCCGCGCCCGTTACGGATTGATTGTTCCCTCCTCCAACCGGATGGTCGAACCACATGCGACGCGTTACACGCCAGCGGATGTTGTCTGCCACGTCACGCGGCTTCGGATGACCGGTCCTCACTTCATGCCACTCGACGATTTACTGCCGAAGGTTACCGAGGCAGCGGAGTTATTGGCCGATGCAAAATGCGATCCAATCGTGTTTCATTGCACCGCCAATTCAATGTCAGACGGAGTCGCAGGTGAAAAACGGATCAAGGACGCGATCGAAAAAGCCTCGGGCCGACCGGCTGCAACGACGGCATCTGCGACTATGGCGGCGTTCGCGCATTTCAATGCCAGCCGAGTGGTTTTGGTCTCTCCCTATCCACGCGCT
>CAJJCG010000089.1 GCA_905182615.1 Alphaproteobacteria bacterium UBA2964
ACCGGGTTTGGCCGCACCGGCACGATGTTCGCCTGCGAACAGGCGAATATTGTTCCAGACATCATGTGTATTGGCAAAGCGCTGACCGGCGGTGCTATCGGCATGGCCGCCACTGCCGCGAACGAGAAAGTTTTCACTGCATTTTTATCAGATGATGAAAAGACCGCCTTTATGCATGGTCCAACCTATATGGCGAACCCCCTGGCGTCAGCGGCAGCCAACGCGTCGCTAGATCTGTTTGAAGATGGTGAGCGGCTGGAACAGGTCGAACGAATCGAAGATGCTCTGCGGGAACAGCTGGAACCCTGCCGGAATATTCCGGGAATAGAAGATGTTCGGGTAAAAGGCGCTATCGGTGTCGTGCAGATGGCAGAGCCGCGCGACATCAACTGGCTGCGGCAACGCTTTGCGGAAATGAATGTATGGATCAGACCATTCGGCGACGTCGTCTATTTGATGCCGCCCTTTATCATTGGCGCAGACGAATTGTCGGCCCTAACAGGGGCCGTCGTCAATGTCATGAATGAGTGGTCAAAGAGAACCGGGTAACCCCGGAAAATAATCAGCTTAGAAACCTTCGATCTGCATCCGCTTACGATCGAGCTTGCGGGTACGGCGGACGGCTTCAGCCGCCTTCCGAACACGACGCTCAGAAGGCTTCTCGTAAGAGCGATTGCGCTTCATTTCGCGCCAGATGCCCTCACGTTGCATCTTTTTCTTCAGCGCTTTAAGAGCGCCGTCGACATTATTATCACGAACAAATACTTGCACGGTTTCCAATATCTCCTTCCGACAAATAAGCCCAGCGAACGCCAAGCCTTCGCATGGGACCGCTTATCTAACAAAAACCCGTCAGGAAAGAAACACCTAATCCACGAATCTTACAGGAAGAATTTTTAGACCATTTCCGGCACTCGCGCCTTTTTGAGCGCGGCTTTCTGAGTCTGTGCCAATTTCTTGACGTCGAAGCCTTCAATGAGGTCGTTAAACAGCCGATGCCAGTTCACCTCTGCGGCCAAATGGGTAAAAACTGAGCCCAATCCAATGGCCGCGCGATCCATCAAAACAAACTCACGCGGGGGCTTAACCCCGCCCAGCCGGTGCAGCTCGCGATGGACCTCGGCGGCGACCTTCGCGCCGTACATGGTGCCATCTGTTTCCTGGATCTTGCGTTTTTTATCCTCAAGCAGCGGCGCATAGATAAACGCCGCCCACACATTGAGGACATCGATGACTTCCTGATTGAGACCTTTAAAGCCCCAGGTCTCATAGGCATGGACCGCTAAATCGACATCATTATTCAGCAGTGAATTATAAAGATCGAGCACACCCTGAACAAAAGACGGGCCAAATACGCGGATACAGCCGAAATCAAGCAGGTTGATCGTGCCATCAGGCCGCACCGAGTAATTACCGAGATGCGGATCACCGTGAATGATGCCGTAGTGATAAAACGGCACATACCACGCGCGGAACAAATTCTGTGCCACCTGATCTCGTTTCTTCTGCGCCGTTCCCTTTACCGATAGAAGATTCTCGCCTTCCAGCCAGCTCATTGCGAGCAGCCGGTCTGTTGACAGCGCCGAGAATGGTTTCGGCACATGTACGTTTTTTTCATCCGCCAGTATATTGCCATACAGCGTCATGTGAGCGGCTTCGCGCTTATAGTCGAGTTCCTCGCGCAGCCGTTCTGCCACTTCACTATGGATTTCGCGCGGGTCGACGGCTTTGTCATAGCGGCGATAGAGAGCAAAGATAAGCTTGAGTTGGCCTAAATCGGCTTCAACCGCAGACTGCATATCTGGATATTGCAGCTTGCAAGCCAGCGCCTCGCCCTTCTTAGTCTCGGCACGATGCACCTGACCCAACGATGCCGCAGCAGCGGCATCATGTTCAAATTCCTTGAATTTTTTTTGCCAGTCTGGCCCCAGTTCCGATGCCATCCGCCGTTTAACAAACAGCCAGCCCATCGCCGGCGCGTTGTTTTGCAAATGCGCCAGCTCTTCGACATATTCCGGCGGCAACATGTCCGGCACCGTTGACATAATCTGCGCGACCTTCATCAACGGCCCTTTCAGCGCACCAAGAGCATCCCTCAGGTCACGTGCATGGGCGTCCTTGTCCAACGTCGTGCCGAGATACTTCGCACCCGCAAGACGTGCTGCCAGCCCACCAACTGCACCACCGACCCGGGCATAGCGCTTTACCCGGCCACCCAGCGTGTTGCGTTCGGAAGCATCATCAGCAGTCATCGATTCAGCCGATCGATTCGAGCTCGTCGATCAATCCGGACACAACACCGAGTCCCTTTGACCAGAATTTTGGATCAGACGCATTGAGCCCAAATGGCGCCAGCAGTTCTTTATGGTGCATCGTACCTCCAGCGCGCAGCATATCGAGATATCGCTCGGCAAATCCTTCGTTGGCGTTTTCATAAACTGCATAAAGCGAGTTCACCAAACAATCGCCAAACGCATAGGCATAGACATAGAACGGCGAGTGAATGAAATGCGGAATGTAGGTCCAAAAATTTTTGTACTCGTCATGGAAACGAATCGCAGGGCCGAGACTCTCAGCCTGAATATCCATCCAGATATCACAAATACGGTCAGCGGATAGCTCGCCCCGACGGCGCTCGGTATGAACCCGCAATTCAAACTCGTAGAACGCAATCTGCCGCACCACCGTATTGAGCATATCCTCAACCTTGCCCGCCAGCATGGCTTTGCGCCGCGCCGGATTTTTCTCGTCCGCTAACAAAGACCGGAAAGTCAGCATCTCACCGAACACCGATGCAGTCTCCGCCAGAGTCAGAGGTGTGTCGCACTTGAGGTGTCCCTGCGGTCCGGCCAAAACCTGATGGCAGCCATGGCCGAGTTCATGCGCAAGCGTCATGACATCGCGCGGACGGCCCATATAGTTGACCAGCAAATAAGGATGCACCGAGGGCACTGTCGGATGGGCAAAGGCACCGCCCGCCTTGCCAGGCCTGGGCGCGGCATCAATCCACGGCTTGTCGAAAAATTGTTTGCCGACTTTGGCTAGATCAGGTGAAAACTGGCCATAGGCATCGAGTACTAATGACTTTGCTGTATCCCAAGGAATTTTCTTACCGCCAACATCCGGCAGCGGCGCATTGCGGTCCCAGTAGTCGAGCTTATGCTTACCAAACCAGCGCGCCTTCAATTTGTAATAGCGATGCGACAGATCGGGATAGGATTTCCGTACCGCCGCCGACAGGGCATCAACCACCTCATCCTCAACATGGTTGGCAAGATTGCGAGACGATTGCGGCCGCGCATAATTGCGCCAGCGATCATCGATCTCCTTATCCTTGGCCAGCGTGTTGGTGATCAGGCTGAAGAGCTGAATATGTTCACCAAATGTCTTACCAAGAGCCTTGGCGGCCTTTTTGCGCAAGGAACCTTTTGTATCGGATAGACTGTGCAGAACCTCTTCAGTGGTCCTTTGCTTGCCATCCATATCGATCCGCATGCGGGCCATGGTCTCATCAAACAGACGGTTCCACGACGCACGACCTACGACATGCTTGTCATGCAGAAGACGTTCAGTTTCTTCATCCAGCTGGTGCGGGCGAAAGACCCGGACATCACGTATCCAGGAAGCATAAAAAGCCAGCGCCGGAGCCTTGAGCTTTTTCTTAAGTGCCGCATCGCTGAGCTGATTTATCTCAAGCGTAAAGAACACGAGATGTGCCGCGATATCGGTCACTGCTTCCTGTGTCGTCTGATAGAACCGTCCGACCTCCGGGTCCGCAACATCGGCAGCATGAACAAGCTGCGCATAGCTCATGATCCGCGACAATATCTCGTCTATCTTCTCGTATGATTTTACGGCAGCGCCCAGCGCATTGCCCGACAGCTTACCGATCTTGCCGAAATGTTTCTTGTGAAAGGCAACAGAATCCTTTTTGGCCTTCGCCAAATCTTTCTTAAGCGCCGCACTATTAGGGCCGGGATAGAGATCCTTGAGATCCCATGTCGGAAGTTGTTGTTTCTTTTGCCGTGCAGCTGCCATTGGGTAATCCTTGTTTCGTCTAACGATATAAGGCGCGCATTAACAGAAACCAACCGATGAATTAAGAAGAAGACTTTAGGCAATCAATTGCTGGTTCTAATTGCATCTATAAATTGTATTATATGTTGCTCTCTCAAGATATTTTTTCAGACAAAATTCAAGTCAATCAGCGTGTTATCGTCCCAATATTGGGCGCGCCAGTAACCAGCGTCGAGGTCCATGAATATAGAAATTTAGTCGAAAAACGTCGGAAACCTTTACACTTAAGAAGTTACGCAGAAGATATATGTGTGTGTAGGCTATTGAATCTACGCCCTTCAAAGGATCTGGCATAAGTATGCATATACTAGCGTGAAATGAATGGCTTAGGCTTAACTCAAAAAGACAATTCTGCCAAAAATTCAATGAAAAATATAAAACAACAATCGCAAAATATATTATTAAGGTTGCAATAGTACCCGTGACAACCTTCTGCGTCATAGGAAGCGCTTCAGCGGCCGTCATTACCTATAACATCGATGAGATCACGTCTTCTTTTGATATCAGTGGCGGTAGCTTAGGCCTCATTCAGGCAAATAATTTTGAATCAACCGTTTTTTCCGGTAGCCCCGATGTCGATATCGCCAATGTCACAGTGCAGTTTAACGCCACAAATCCAGGCGGCTCCAATGGCGGGTTCAGCGGTACATACACTGCACAGCTATCAGGTGACCCCGACTACAACAGCATTCTAGGAAGCTCACGTTTTAGCCCGCAGAGCATAACGATCAACGGTCTTACCGTTGGTGAAGATTACCGACTGTAGGTGTTTGGATATGCCCGAAATTCAACACATTCCACCAACGTCACGGTAGACGGCCAGACATTTTCAAATTGGGGTATTTTCT
>CAJJCG010000090.1 GCA_905182615.1 Alphaproteobacteria bacterium UBA2964
GGCCGCTGGCCGGGATATTATTGGGCTCGGTGCCGGAGAGCCCGATTTTGATACGCCGGATCATATTAAAGAGGCCGCTATCGACGCGGTGCGCGCTGGTGATACCAAATACACGCCGGTGCCCGGCAGCATGGCGCTACGTCAGGCGATCTGTGACAAGTTCAAATGCGAGAATGGGCTTACCTACACGCCGGACCAGGTCACCGTCGGCTGTGGTGGCAAGCAGGTTATTTTTAATGCCTTCATGGCATCGCTCGATGAGGGCGACGAGGTCATTATCCCGGCGCCTTACTGGGTGTCCTATCCCGATATGGTCGCGCTGGCCGAGGGCACGCCGGTCTTTATTGAAGGCCGCGAGGATAACGGCTTCAAGATCACCGCGGATCAGCTCGATGCCGCAATTACACCTAAGACCAAATGGGTCATGCTCAACTCACCAAGCAACCCGACCGGGGCGGCCTATAGTCGTGATGAGCTCAAGGCGCTGACCGATGTGCTGATGCGGCATCCGCATGTTTGGGTGCTGACCGATGATATCTATGAACACGTTATTTATGATGATTTCGAATTTTTTACGCCGTCGCAGGTTGAACCGGGATTGCATGACCGGACACTTATTCTGAATGGTCATTCCAAAGTGTTTTCGATGACTGGCTGGCGGGTTGGCTATGGCGCCGGGCCGGTTGAGTTGATCAAGGCGATGAATAACATTCAGTCGCAGAGTACAACCCATACCTCGTCGATCAGTCAGGCGGCTGCTGCGGCAGCGCTGAACGGGCCGATGGATTTTCTTCCCGTCTGGATCAAGGCCTTTAAGGGGCGCCGTGATCTGGTGGTCTCGATGCTTAATCAGGCAACGGGTGTTACCTGCCAGACGCCGCAAGGCGCGTTCTATGTCTATCCGAGCTGCGCCGGGGTCATCGGCAAGAAGACGCCGGGCGGCACGGTGATCGAAAATGACACTGTTTTCGTGACCGAGCTTCTGGAAGCCGAGGGTGTTGCGGTGGTGCAAGGAGCGGCGTTCGGGCTTGAGCCGCATTTTCGGATTTCCTATGCGACATCGGATGAGTTGCTGAAAGATGCCTGCGAGCGTATCCAACGGTTCTGTGCCTCTCTTTCCTAAGACGAGCCTCTAAAAAACAAATTGTATGCCTTTGCCTGTTCACGGATTGGTGAGGCCTATTGCATGGTTTGTACGATCCTTCATATTAAGTGGTAATGATGGGGCTGTGCCTTCTGGGGTGCCCCCCACCCGCAATGAAGGAGCTTTTGCCATGCTGTTCAGATCCAAACCGAATTGGGAACTTCCTGAATCGGCTGCTACATCTGAATCTGACTTTCAGGACCGGCGTCGTCTGGTAAAGGCTATGGCAATCGCGCCAATATTGGCAGCAGGTGCAGCCTTGCCAGGTGGCTCCGCGAGCGCGGCAACCGCTGATCCGACGGCAAAGTTCTATCCGGCGTCGCGCAACCTTCGTTATCGGTTGGACCGACCGCTGAATACGGAGAAACAGGCGACGACCTATAACAACTTCTATGAATTCGGCTCGCATAAATACATCTCCAAGGATGCGCAGGCGCTAAAGACCCGCCCCTGGACGGTCACCTTCGACGGTATGGTCGAGAAAAAAATGACGGTCGATGTCGATACGTTGATCTCAAAAATGCAGCTTGAGGAACGGCTTTATCGTTTCCGCTGTGTCGAGGCCTGGTCGATGGCGCTCCCCTGGACCGGCTTTCCGATGGCTGATCTTGTAAAGTTCGCGAAGCCCCTCAAGGGCGCCAAATACATTATGATGGAGACCTTCAAAGATCCGGCCATGGCGAAAGGGCAGAAGCAGTTCTGGTATCCCTGGCCGTATCGCGAGGGGCTGACGATGGAAGAGGCAACCAATGAGATGACGCTAATCGGCACTGGGGCCTATGGCAAGCCGATGGTCAAACAGATGGGCGCGCCATTGCGCCTCATCGTGCCGTGGAAATACGGGTTTAAATCAATCAAGTCGATTGTCCGGTTTAGCTTTACCGATAAACGCCCCGTGAGTTTCTGGGAAAAAGTTCAGGCCAAGGAATATGGTTTCTGGGCCAATGTTAACCCCGCAGTAGATCATGCCCGCTGGACCCAGGCGACAGAACGCGTTCTTGGTGGCAACGGCAAGCGTGTGAAAACGCTTCTCTATAATGGTTATGAGGAACAGGTTGCCGGTCTTTATAAGGAACTCAAAGGCCAGAACATCTGGTTTTAGCGCTGATTGGTTTTAGGTGGCCTGCTGCTTGGCGTAGGGCTGGTCACCGCCGATGACCGTGCGGTGCATTCGGCGAATATCTGGCAGCCCGTAGCCGCCGACGGCGCGGTGGCACAGACAGCGGTTATCCCACATAACTAGGTCATTATCCTGATACTTGTGCCGGTAATGGTAGGGGCGTTTGCGGTCAGTTACGTGCGAGAACAGCACATCGAGAATCGGGTTGGCTTCCTCTTCTCTCATCCCCTGAATCCCGATGGTAAATCGCGGCGAGCAATATAATGATTTCCGTCCGGTTTCCGGGTGGGTCAAGACCAGCGGCTGAATGACTTCGGGCTTGGCCTTAGCGGAACTTTCATAAAAATCTTTGGCACCGGGTCGGTCCGGCGAGATCGTCACCCGCCTGTTTTTAACTTTGCTGACATGATGGATGCCATAGAGCCCGTCAATTTTTTGTTTTAGATCAAGGGGCAGCGCCTCATAGATCGCATACATATTGCAGAACTCGGTATCGCCACCCCGTTCCGGGTTCTTCACTGCCTGCAGGATGGTGATCGCAGACGGGACCTCGGTATGGGAGGAATCCGAATGCCAGAAATCACCGCCATCGACGACGCCAACGGCGGTGCCGTCCGGCCTGATCTCGTTCGACAGGATCATGACCTTGGGTGTTTCTTCGGTGGTGTAGTCGATGTTGGAAGGCGTTTCCAGGTCACCCCAGATGGCAGAGAAAATTACCTGCTGCGGCGGCGTCAAGGTTTGATCTCTGATTACCAAAACCTGATGATCGAGGAGGGCTTGGCGCAAACCCTGCTTAGTATCTTCGGTGATCGGATCAGACAGGTTAACCCCTGTGACCTCTGCACCAACGATTTTTGAAACCGGTGTAACCTTCATCGTGTCTCTCTTCTACCTGGACGCGTGTTCGAACAGGAAGTCAATTTTTACGATGTTCTGGCGAGTTCGTCTATATTGCGATTAAGCGACAGGGATTTTCGGGAAATTGGCAAAAAAAGGCCGGGCCCGAAGGCCCGGCCAGATAACAGGGAGGCTTCACGTCTAGAAGACGTTGGATCCGAAGACCCATTTCCGGATATTGCATCCGGAACTCGTATCCAGCTATTTAAGTTATTGAAATAGCTGGGAAACTGGCTGGTTATTTGAATTCAGAAGAACCCTTAACAACCATGAGTGTGTAGATAGGGTGGTTTGCTTTGATGTACCATAACCAATTTAGCAACCCAGCCATGCACACAGCGCATAGCAAGTGAATTACATATTAAAAAACAAATGGTTACCTATTGTCGTCAGAGATGCAGCGAAGCAAAAAATCACGCAAAACGGCGACTCGGCGTGAATTACGCATTTCTTCGGGATAGACGAAGTATGCTTTATGGACCGGTCCCTTGAGTTTTGGCAGGATGGGAACAAGACCACTGGTGAGCCCGGCCATATAATCGGGTAGGGATGCAATCCCCATACCCGTCGCTGCCGCCCGATACATTGCATAGAGATTATTGACCCGCAAAACAGGCTTGCGCTGATAACCGCTATCCAGCCCAGCATCAAGCAGCCAATTAATATTGGTGAAGGGCGGGTGGTAGGTTTCGTCATAGGCGATCAGCCGATGATCCTCGAGATCATTCAGCGAATGTGGCATCCCGAATCGTTCAAGATAGGCGGGGACAGCGAAGGCGCCATGATGCAGGTCGAAAAGATGTTTTTGGATTAGGTCGGGCTGCTGCGGCATCGTTAGCCGGATGGCGACATCGGCTTGGCGCATACTGAGATTGAGTTCGTCCTCTCTGAGGATCAGGGAAACTTCAATCTCTGGATACATTTCCAAAAATTCCTTGAGCCGCTCCGTCAGCCACATCGATCCAAGCGCGACAGTGGTTGTAACCCGCAATGGCCCGCGCGGTCGCTCCATTGATTCGGTGACCAACGACTCAGCCGTGGTCAGCTTGCTGGCAATTTCCTGCGCGGTTAGATAAAGCGTCTCGCCCTGCTCGGTAAGTTTTAGGCCACGGGCGTGACGGTGAAAAAGGGGTACACCGAGATCTTCCTCGAGCCCACTGATCTGACGGCTTACAGATGACTGGGTGAGGTTTAGCCGCTCTCCGGCATGGGTAAAGCTACCGGCTTCTGAAACGGCATGAAAGATGCGCAGCTTGTCCCAATCCATCGCGCTTTATCCTTTGCCTTCTTTCTCAGGACGGCAATTGCGAACAGCTCAGTTATTCGGCGGCCACAGCAGAGACGCCGTTCTCGGCAACAAACTGTTCGGCTTCAAGAGCGGCCATGCAGCCGGTACCGGCGGCGGTTACAGCCTGACGATACTTCTTGTCCTGAACGTCGCCAGCAGCAAACACGCCGGGAATACTGGTCGCCGTGCTGTCGGGAGCGGTGACGATATAGCCCTCGTCGTCCATATCGAGGTGACCGGCAAACAGCTTGGTCGCGGGGTCATGTCCGATGGCAATAAACAGACCGTCTACGGCAAGATCGGATATGTTGCCGGATTTGGTGTTCTTGAGCTTGATGCCCGTGACCCCAATAGGGTCTTCCGTGCCAATCACTTCATCGACCGCGGTGTCCCACATAATTTTGATCTTCTCATGCGCAAACAGGCGGTCCTGCAAAATCTTTTCTGATCTTAATTCATCGCGACGATGGATCAATGTCACTTTGGTCGCGTGATTGGTGAGATAGAGTGCTTCCTCAACAGCGGTATTGCCACCGCCGACAACGGCGACTTCCTTACCGCGGTAGAAGAACCCGTCACACGTGGCACAGGCAGACACGCCAAAGCCCATAAACTTCTCTTCGGTCGGCAGGCCAAGCCAGCGCGCCTGCGCACCGGTGGTGACGATGACTGTGTCGGAAATGTAAACATCGCCGGAATCAGCAACGCAGCGAAACGGCCTTTTGGTGAAGTCGACCTCGGTAATCAAATCAGTGTGCATCTCGGTGCCGACCGCAAGGGCCTGACCTTGCATTTGCTCCATCAGCCAGGGGCCCTGGATCACTTCGGCAAAGCCAGGATAGTTTTCAACATCGGTCGTAATGGTCATCTGGCCACCGGTTTCCATACCGGTCACCAAATGCGGCTTGAGGTTTGCCCGCGCTGTATAGACCGCGGCGGTGTACCCGGCAGGGCCGGAACCAATGATTAAAACAGGCGAACGAAATTCTTGTGACATAAATCCTACCAGAGTTAGAAACCGAACATATGATCCAAACTAAACGCCCCGCTGTCAGCGAGCAATCCGTGATAGCCGAAAAGGCGGCAGGTTGTATCCCTGACAACAATATAGGCGCCGTTACCAGCTTTGCTACGGTCGGAGGCATCGAAAACTTCGTGATACCGCAAATGAACTGATCCGCCACACGGGATCGAGATATTCTGCTGCGCAATTTCTGCACCATTGCTTCCAATTAAGGTGAGCTTGGTCTCTGACGTTGGGTGCCAGGGCGTTGAGGCGGGATAGATCAGGTGGCAAATGGTATCCAGCGGGGCAAAGCCCAGCCGCAAGAACAACCGGGTGCTTAAGCCCGGTGGTGGGCCGTTATAGGATTGCGGCTCATTACGATAGGTCAGTACCGTATTGAAGATATGGGCCCCGAAACTGGTTTCGGCGGCATGGCCGGTTTTACGATTTTCGTATCGGAAAACGCTGTGCAGCCAGCCGTCGGCATGGCCGCCATTCGAGAAATCATAGATCAGTTCTATGTGGCCTGATCCGCTCGGCAGGGGTGCATGGCCATCTAGCACCTCCCCAATATCGAGCGCGATTCCATGGTTGCGGGGGAGCTTGCCGAAATTATGGCGGGCAACCTCGTGGCCGGACGCATCAATGAGAAGCGCGGCAATTGGCAAGTCATTCTGACAGGTCGCCATAGGGGTTGGCAGTGCTGAGCTGTGCCAGTTCTCCGTTGGCAGGATTGGCGCCGGTAAAATATAGCCTTTCCCCATCAGGTCGCCGAGATCGGCAATGTCGGGGTCGGGCTTTAGATCGCTGCGTTCGACATTGACATGCGCCATACGGCGCGTGTTTTGCGGCGATGTAATTTCGTAGCGGGGACGGACAAAATGCTTGCCGGCCTGGATTTCAACCTGCTGCGGCCAATGAGCGTCGGGCAGCATGTCGTTGACTACCAACTTGTGGGTGCCGAAACCGGCAATGGGTTCGTCTAACCATATAGTTTCATCCTGGCCCATCAAATTAAGACCAATTTCTCCGGCGGGGATAGGGCTGGGGTGAGAGTTCTGAATCCACAGCGCGACTTCTTCGCCGTCGCTGGGCGCCGGTAGCCCGGCATATAAATCCGACGGCCAGGCGTTGGCATCGTGCGTGCAGGAAAGTTCCGTTCCCGCATCATTCCATACATCGAGGGCATATTTGACAATGTCGTGCCCGGCGACACCAATGGCATGAATAAAGAGCTGGCCGGTGAAATCACTGAGACCGAATTGCTGGCGGATTATTTGGCTATCAAGGGTTGCAGATGCTGCGCCGTCACCGAGTTTTTCATCCCATTCTGCGAGTACGCTGCCGTCTTCATCAAACAGGATAAGATGGAACGAAATTTGTTCGGCACCGTACCCCGACCAGTAATTTGCGGTCGCTATCCGTGTCCGGGCACCTGAATCATCGCGAAAAAAGGCGAAATTTGTCGCAAAGTTCCGGTTATCGAGATAGACGCGTTTATTGGTCAGGAGGGCACTGTCGAGGCGGCAATTATCGAAACTGTGAACGGCGCATCCATAAGGAATCAGATGGCTAATATGATCCTGCAGCTTTTGGGCATCGAAAGCTGCAATCAGCAAAGTCGTTGTCGCCGTGTCCAGTAGACCGGTTATGGGCCGTGCGCTGTGACCGGCGACGTCGCTGCCAATTCGGGCAGTATCCTGTACATAGGATTGAACGATGTTGATCTCGGTCAGGTCGTAGAACTCTGTAAAACCAGAATAGAAACCGAGCGGGTCATATACGGTGACCGGCCCGGCCTCGGACAGGGTTTCGATGAATGTCGTGGTCTTACGGGCTGCCAACGGGTGGCTGATCGCCTTGTAAAAGGAGTTGCCGCCTTTGACGTTGCTAAAGGTTTCGATCGTTAGAGGCATATTGTCGGATCCCTAAAGCGACGCTGCCGGAAAGACGGATTTGATCCAGGCCGAGAATCGATGACGGCGTTTTTCTCGCCGGACAACGGCCTCATCCGTGACCCAGTTTAACTGTATGACACGGCGTTCCCCGATGCAGGTTTTGTGGCCGTGATAGGAGTGCTCGTCCCGTTTAAAGGCCAATAAAGTTCCGGCTTCAGGCGGAACTTCGGCGGCATAATCATCGAGCGAGTTGTCAGAATGCAAAACCCGTAGACGTCCGCCGTCCTGTTCCCATTCGGTGTTCATGTAAATCAAGACGGTGATGAGTTTGGTCTCGCTATCATTGTGAATCTTGCCGTCTTTGGCCTGACAATGGCCGCGCGCTGTGATCATGGTTGGACGGCCTTCCAACGCCATGCCAAATTTTTTCTCAAAGGCGCGACGCATTTCAGGCCCCTCAAGCTCGGAAATGAACGCCTCAAATGCCTTTCCAAACTTCAGATATTCCAAAGGAAAACTGCCCGCTTTGACGATTCGCGGGTAGGCCTGGTCGATCTCTGAGATCGCTTCTGGATTAATAAACGCTGGGACGATCAAGAACTCATAGGGATCTTTTTCGAGCGGCGTGGAGTCAAAACTGTCGAGATCGATCGCCGACATCGGAATTTCCTGAAGAGCGGGCCATTAGGTAATGACTGTCTTAATAGTGCCGCCGGGAAATTTCAATTCTTATGGGCATTCCAGGCATTTTCAACCGCCTCTGCCGCCAGGGTCATGTCGTCTGTACCCGGATACTCCCAATATTCAATTTGGCCTGTGAAAGGGCGAGTTTTGCCTTGCTGCTCCAACTGAAGATGAAAACGGCTGAATTTAGCAGAGCCGCCTGATGGCTGAAAAACATGAACGGGTTTACCGGTCGCGACCGCTTCCGAAACCATATTGACTGAATCTCCGGTGACGACAAATGAATCCGCGAGGGCAAGTATGCCGAAATAGGGATTTTCGCCTGAACCATCCCAGATGTCAGCGGGCTGGCCAGATAGTGCACTTTCGATAATTTGTAGATTTTCTTCGCCGGTGCGCCGCGATGGGGTTATCGCGAGGCTGCCGCCACTGTCATGTACCGCTTCTTCTAGAAGAGAGGCGAAACGTTCGGCATTTTCTTTCGTAAAGCGGTATTTCTTATTGGTGCCGCCAATGAGGACGCCGATGAGGGGTTTCTTGAGATTTGCATAGTGCGAAGCAAACGCGACGCCAGCTTTATCCAATTTCTGCGGCGTTACCCCGTGTAATGCCCCAGCGGTTGAAACGACGTTGTCTGCAGTCAAACGATCATGGGCGGGGGCAATAACAACGTCGAAATGTTTCAGGTAGACGGTTGGGCTTTGGATTTGGACTGCCAATGTAGAGGGGCTAGCTTTCTTTATCGCCAGGGCCAGGGCAACGGTTTGACGCCCGGTGGCAATCAGAATATCAGGCCAGGGCGGTGTCAAATTGTCTCCTGTGGCGCTGAGCGCTGAAAAAGGAGCGATCCACAGCTGTGGCGGCAATATTGACCATGGAAAGCGGGGTGAAACTTTCTTGATAATCGGCGTTAGGCCGAGTTTTTCGGCAAGTCCGATACATTGGCTTTCCATTCCAGCCTTGCCGTCCGTAAGGACCCAGCATTGAAGCGTTTTACTTAACAAAGCGATTTCCGGTGTTTTTGCAAGATTCGCCAACGTTAATTCTTTGAAATATAATTTCGCATAGTTATAATATAATTACACAAAAAATAATTCGAACGAGAGGCAAACAATGGTCCAGGTTAAACTTGATCGGATTGATCTCAAAATTCTGCGGGACTTACAGGATAACGGCAGAATGACAAATGTTGAACTCGCAAAGCGGGTTGGCATTTCTCCGCCGCCTTGTCTCAGGCGCGTTCGCACACTTGAACAAACCGATTGTATTCGGGGATACCACGCCGATGTTAATCCTGCCGCGCTAGGTTTTGGTGTAACGGTGTTTGCTAATGTCGGGTTACACAGCCAGGCGGAAACCGATCTGGTCGCTTTTGAAGAGTTGGTCCAGAGCTGGCCCGAGGTTCGTGAATGCCATATGCTGGCGGGCGAAACCGACTTTTTGATCAAGATCGTCGCCCAGGATTGGGACAAATATCAAAAATTCCTGACCAGCCGGTTGACCCCGGCGCCTAACGTCAGTGTTGTAAAATCAGCCTTGGCAATCAGAACAGGCACTCATCGACCCGGTGTGCCGATTGATGTCGAAGGAAGCTCCCCTGCGTAATCCGTAAAGATTATTTGAACCTCACGCCGATGATCTCATAGCCTTTGCTACCGCCAGGCGTAACGACTTCGACAGCATCCCCGACTGTTTTACTGATCAATGCCCGTGCGAGAGGCGAAGTGACCGATAGCCGACCCTCTTTAATATCGGCCTCGTGTTCACCAACGATCTGATAGTTGGATTCCTCATCGGTATCGTCGTCGGCCAGCTTCACCTTGGCGCCGAACTTGACGACTTTGCCCGAGAGCTTTGATACATCGATAATATCCGCATTGGCGATCCTGCTTTCAATCTCACCGATGCGGCCTTCGTTAAACGACTGGCGCTCTTTAGCAGCGTGATACTCTGCGTTCTCCGAAAGATCACCATGCTCACGGGCTGTGGCGATGGCTCTAATAATGGCGATCCGCTCGACTGATTTGAGGCGTTTTAACTCCTCTTCAAGCCGGTCGAATCCATCCAGTGTCATGGGAACCTTATCCATGGTTCACCCCTTCTTGTTTGCAAAAAACGCACAAAGACACCGAGCCTACAATCAACGCCGTAGACGGTGTCTCGTCAGTTCTTCTCAGAACGAGTTACCAAGATAAGACTGTAGCGGCGTGACTTCAAGCGTTCCTGTACGCAAGGCTGCGATAGCGGCAATTATAGCGCGGGCGCCGGCAACCGTCGTGTAGTAAGGAATCTTGTTCATAACAGCGGTTTCCCGCAGGCTACGGCTGTCTGCAATCTCTGCAACACCGGCCGCGGTATTAAAGACGATATCAACGCGACCGTCTTTCATGGCATCCACAATATGTGGCTGACCGTGCATAACCTTGTTAACCGATTCGGCATTGAGCCCCGCATCTTTGAGAGCCTGTGTTGTTCCCTCGGTTGCCAGAAGATAGAACCCCATGTCAGCCAACTCCCGGGCGAGCGCAACCATTGCTGGTTTGTCAGCGTCCTTTACCGACAGAAAGGCCGTGCCTTCGGTGGGAATTGTCTGGCCGGCGCCGAGCTGAGATTTGGCGAAGGCGCGGGCGAAATCGACATCTATCCCCATAACCTCGCCGGTCGATTTCATTTCCGGGCCCAGTAAGGTGTCGATGCCTCTAAAGCGGGTGAATGGGAATACGGCTTCCTTTACGGCGACGTGATTACCATCGCCGAGCACGGGGTACGATTCCAGAACCTGGGTTAGCGTTTCACCGGCCATGATACGGGCGGCCGCCTTCGCAATAGGGACACCGGTCGCCTTGGCGACAAACGGGACGGTGCGGCTAGCACGCGGATTGACCTCGAGAATATAGATGTCGTTGCCTTTGACGGCGTATTGCACGTTCATCAGCCCGACAACATTAAGCCCGCGGGCAAGTGCTATGGTCTGGCGCACGATTTCTGCGATGGTCTCGGGTGGCAGTGAATAAGGCGGCAGGGAGCAGGCTGAGTCGCCGGAATGGATGCCGGCTTCTTCAATATGTTCCATGATACCGGCGACATGAGCGTTACCGTCTTTGTCCGCCAGAGCATCGACATCAACCTCAATAGCGTCGCGTAAATAGGAGTCGAGAAGGACGGGGTTGTCTTTTGAAACCCAGCTCGCCGCCTTCAAATAACGCTGCAACGCGCTTTCGCCAAAGACGATTTCCATGCCACGGCCACCTAATACATAGGAGGGCCGCATCACGACCGGGAAGCCGATTCGGTCGATAATCTCCATTGCCTCGGCTTCACTGCTGGCCATACCGTTTTCTGGTTGGCGGAGCTTGAGATCGTGCAGCAATTTCTGAAACCGTTCGCGATCTTCCGCCAAATCAATAGCGTCGGGTGAGGTGCCGAGTACCGGTATATCAGCCGCTTCGATGGCCGCGGCGAGTTTCAGCGGGGTCTGACCGCCAAACTGCAGGATAACACCCAAGACAGTACCGTTGTCCTGCTCGCGGCGGACAATTTCAATGACATCTTCTGCCGTCAACGGCTCGAAATAGAGCCGGTCGGACGTGTCATAATCGGTTGATACGGTTTCCGGGTTGCAGTTGATCATAATCGCTTCGAACCCGGCCTCGCGCAGCGCGTAGACGGCATGAACACAGCAATAATCGAACTCGATGCCCTGGCCGATCCGGTTCGGGCCACCACCGAGGATAATTACTTTCTGCCGGTCGCTGGGGTCGGCTTCACATTCTGGTGGGTTGAGCCCATCACCTTCATAGGCCGAATACATATAAGGCGTTGTCGAGGGGATCTCGGCGGCACAGGTGTCAATCCGCTTGAAGACCGGTGTCACCTTCATAGCGCGTCTGGCCGCAGCGATCATGAGTTCGTCATTCGCGGTGAGCTCGGCAAGCCGTGAATCAGAGAAGCCCATCGATTTTAGCCGCATCATCTCTTCGGGGCTTGTTGGCAGGCCGTTCGCTTTGATCGCTTGTTCTTCGGAAACGATGTCCTGGATTTGCGCCAGGAACCACGGGTCAAAATGACAGGCGCGCGCAATATCTTCGAGCTCCAGCCCGTGACGGAAAGCTTGTGCGACGACCAGAAGCCTGTCGGGCGATGGCACCGCAAGCGCCGCCCGGACGGCGTCGTCGTCCAGCGGCTCGGACTCTTCAGGCCGTGGGATCTCGACTTCGTTTAACCCATTGAGCCCAGTTTCCATTGATCGCAATGCTTTTTGCAGCGACTCGGTAAAGTTCCGGCCTACCGCCATCGCTTCGCCAACTGATTTCATGGAGGTCGAGAGCAAGGCTTCGGCCTCGGGAAATTTCTCAAACGTGAAACGCGGAATTTTGGTGACCACATAGTCGATGGTTGGCTCAAACGAGGCCGGGGTAACGCCAGTGATATCGTTATCCAACTCATCCAGCGTGTATCCGACGGCAAGTTTGGCGGCGACTTTGGCAATCGGGAAGCCGGTTGCTTTCGACGCCAGCGCCGAGGAGCGCGATACCCGGGGATTCATTTCGATAATGACCATCCGGCCATCTTCGGGATTAACCGCGAACTGGACGTTTGAGCCGCCGGTATCGACACCGATCTCGCGCAAGACAGCCAGCGAGGCGTTGCGCATGATTTGGTATTCTTTGTCCGTCAGAGTCAAAGCCGGGGCAACGGTGATGGAATCACCAGTGTGGATGCCCATAGGATCGACGTTCTCAATGGAACAGATGATGATGCAATTATCGGCGCTGTCGCGCACGACCTCCATCTCAAATTCTTTCCAGCCGAGGACTGACTCCTCTATCAAAACTGAATGCGAGGGCGAGGCATCGAAGCCGCCACGCACGATGTCGCGGAATTGTTCTTTGTTATAGGCGATGCCACCGCCGGTACCGCCGAGTGTAAAGGAGGGCCGGATGATCGCGGGAAGGTCTGTCAGCTCGAGAGCTTCCCAGGCTTCTTCCATGGTGGTTGCGACCGAACCCTTGGCGCATTCTAGGCCAATCTTCTCCATCGCACCTTTAAAGCGCTCGCGATCTTCGGCCTTGTCGATGGCATCCATGCTGGCGCCAATTAGCTCGACGTCATGCTTGGCCAAGGTGCCATCCTGCGCCAAAGCGAGGGCTGTATTGAGGCCTGTCTGCCCCCCCATCGTTGGCAACAAGGCATCGGGCTTCTCCGCCTCGATAACGCGCGCAACGAATTCCGGTGTGATCGGCTCGATATAGGTGGCGTGCGCCAAATCCGGGTCGGTCATGATGGTCGCCGGATTGGAGTTCACCAGAATGATCCGGTATCCCTCGGCCTTTAGCGCTTCGCAGGCCTGGGTGCCGGAATAATCAAACTCACAGGCTTGGCCGATAACAATCGGTCCCGCGCCAATGATCAGGATGCTGTTGATATCTGTACGTTTAGGCATGTCTCAAACTTTTTGCCCGCTGACCAGTATTTCGGCGAGCGAAGCGGTCAGGGCCGATGCTGTATGCAAGCTATATACCGGGATGTTTTCCACGACTCGGCGGAGCAGTGCAAGAACCGAGTGGCGGTTCCGCTAAAAAAACTTGCAATGCCGAAAGAGGCAGGCCAGTCGCTTCGCATTTTTGCAAGAAGCTGCCTGCCGACCTGAACGGTGGAGGACATGGCGGAATCATGCGCCAACAGCAGAACACTCCAAAGAGTGCTCCTGGATTATTGAAGGCAATTAGCGTGCCAGTTGCATGTATCAAACGATAATAACAGCTGGCGTGGTTGCAGAAGTCTTAAACCCAAACGTCCGTAAAGAATCCTGACAGTTTTTCGGGTAAAATAAAATAATTAAAAAACTTCTAAAAAATCAATAGCTACACACCTCCCCAATCATTTTGGTTGCAGAACTGAGACGTGCTTATGAGCTGTTACAGCGGAATTGATGGCAGCAGCGAATGTCCGTTAATGGCTATAAGCGGACGCAACAAATGCACCTGTCTGGTGTCCGTTCGACTCCAGAAAGCGGACATAGTGATCAATTGTTCGGAACCATTCTCGCTGATGCACCTCACTCACCAATGTTTCTAGAACTCCGGGAGGAATTGGTAGATCTAGAGGGAGCACAAGACCTCGACTGCGAGACCAACCCTGTTCGCGATGCCTAATCCCGGCCTATAGTTTGTTGACCAATAAAGCAGGGGTAGTTTGATGTTCCAGTACTGGGCTAATGATCAGCGAGAATCCGTCGTTTTCTCGTTTCATCTCGTATGGCTGTTTTACGAGGCCGTGCAAGGTGGTGCGGATACCAATGAGCTGTTTTATGCAGCGCGAAAAATACGCGCCGGTAACACTGAGGACTGGCACGATGCGTTCTATGACCTGGGAAACCGGGTCAAGGCGATTGCCGATGAAGCCGCCGACGCTGGCCACGACGTAACCGCTGGCAGCGCCTACTGGCGGGCCTTTACATACTATCGCTCCGCCGAACGGGTTTTGTCAGGCAAAGACCCGCGCAAACTGCCAATGTATGAACGCTGTATCGAGTGTTTCTATACGGGTATCGATCTCACGCCGCATCCTTACGAACGCATCACCATCCCGTTTGATGGTCATGAGCTGGAAGGACTGTTTCTGCCGCCGCGCACAGCGGCACGTGGCACGCCAGCACCGGTGATCATCTTCCCAACCGGCGCCGACGCTTTGCCGGAGGAGCAGTTGTTTCGTGGCGCTCAGGAGATGACGGCCCGGGGTGCTGGGGTGTTGGTCTTCAACGGGCCGGGGCAGGGAAAGTCGATCCGGGTTCATGGCATTCCAACTATACCCGATTACGAACGTGTCTTTACCGCGGCGGTGGATTATCTGATGGGCCGCAACGATGTTGATCACGACCGGATCGGTTTGATTGGGGGCTCTATGGCGGGATATTACGCGCCGCGCGCCGTGAGCTTTGAACACCGCATCAAGGCCTGCGTTGTGTGGGGCGCGTTATATGATGTACTTGCTGATCTTTATGATCCGTATCCGCCGTTGCATGAACAGCTGCAATGGATCACCGGAACGAATTCCGATGAAGAGGCGCGCGCCTTTCTGGCGGACTTCAATTTAGAGGGCAAGCTTGCGAACATTACGTGCCCGATGCTGGTAACCCATGGCACTCGCGATCACATGGTGCCGGTGGCCTCGGCGCAGCGTTTGTTCGATGAAATCCCGGTTGCCGATAAAACCCTGCGTCTGTTCGACGATGAGGTTGGTGGTTCCGGCCATTGCAGTGTCGATAACTGGACGCAGGTCGTCGCCTACCAAATTGATTGGGTCCTCGACAAGCTGGGGTGATCCGTACGCACCAACTGGCGGGTAAGATCATCCGCCAGCGGTTGCGAAATTCATGCTGCCGCGTGTTGCCCAGCCCGTGAAGCGGGAATCCAGCGCAGCAAAGATGCCATACATTCCCGTCGCCATCGCTGCGATAACGATAATTCCGGCGAACATCAGCGGTGTATTGAAGTTTGAACTGGCAACCAGCATCAGATTGCCAATGCCCTCACTACCGGCCACGGTTTCCGCGATGACGGCGCCGACAAAAGCCAGCGTGATAGCTATTTTCAGCGATGCGAATAAATAGGGCAATGAACGCGGTATGCCGACCTTGATGACGATATCGCGCTCTTTGGCCCCGAGCGCCCGCAGGACATCTTTGAGCTCGGGTTCAATGGTCGCCAGACCAACCGCCATATTCACAACGATGGGAAAGAAACACAAAATAAAGGCGGTCACGGCGGATGTTTGCAGCCCGGAGCCAATCCACAGGACTAGGATCGGTACGACCACTACTTTGGGAATCGCGTTAAACGCCACCATCAGCGGGTACACAGTGACATAGACCGGGCGCGATATCCCGATAGCAACACCCATCAGAACGCCGAAGACTACCGCGATGCCAAAGCCGATGACGGTAGAATAGAGGGTGGTCAATGAACTTTTCCACAATCCGACGCGGAATTCATAAATCGCGTAAAAGGATTCACTCGCAGAAGGCATCACGATGCGGGAGATGCCAAAGCCTTTGACTATGACCTCCCAGAGAAGGATCAGCACAATCGTCAGGATCCAGGGTGATAGCCGCTCAAGCCATATGTTTTTCATGTCAGCTTCCTACTCGTCTGTTCTGGCGACATTGATGTGGTGCCGCAGTTCCTGAATAAGGTCTGCGATATCGCGGCTATAAAGGTCTTCGAGTTTTCGGGGGCGCGGCATATCAATCTTTTTGTCGAGGATCACTCGGCCTGGCCGCGCACTCATTACATAGACGGTGTCGGCAAGATAGACCGCTTCGCGAAGGTCATGCGTAACCAACATTACGGTGCATTTTCGATCTGTATATAGCGCCTGCAGTACGTCCCACAATTCTTCACGGGTAAACGCGTCGAGGGCGCCAAATGGTTCATCAAGCAGGAGCAGGTCTGGTTCATGAACCAGCGCACGGCACAGCTGGGCGCGTTGCTGCATACCACCTGAGAGCTGCCATGGTGCCCGGTCGCCAAACCCTTCGAGACCGACCGTTTCTAGTAACTTGTCTGCTAATTCTTCGTAATGGGCTTTTTCTGCCCGAAAGCGCTGGCGGTGTGGCTCGACAATTTCGAGCGGCAGCAACACGTTTTCACGCGTCGATCGCCACGGCAGCAGAGAAGCATTCTGAAATGCCATGCCGACTATTTTGAGGGGGTCGGTAACGGTTTCTCCGGCGACGGTCACCTTGCCTTTATTCGCCCGAATCAACCCTGAGACGACTTTGAGCAATGTTGATTTACCGCAACCGCTGGGGCCGACAAGGGCAATAAACTCGCCCTTTTCCATTGTCAGGTTGGTCCCGGAGAGCGCGAGTGTGCCGTCGGAAACCTCATGTCCAAAGCTGTTGCGATAGACGAGGTCGACGTCTTCAATTTCTATAAAAGCCATTCAAAATATGGCGGGGCACGCCAAAACGTGCCCCGCGCCTTTTCTTGTTAGTTATCCGCCTATTTGTGGATAAAACGGTCTGCTTTAGCTGGCAGGAAGGAAGCATCGAACATGTCCGCAGCCTTAGGAATGTTCTTCAGCTTATAGGCGGCGGCGGCCTGATTGATCGAGCGTTGCAGCCGTCCCATATCGACACTGCCATAGCCGTTTTTCTTGACGTTTGGCGTCAGGATGCAGCAATCGAGAGCGATCCGCAGACGGTCGGCTTCGATTGCATTCTGGACCAGCGGCTGGAATTTCTTCACAGCAGCAATCGCCATCTCTGGCCGTAAGACCATGTCGCGGGCGGCTTTGTAAGTCGCCCGGATAAAGCCTTTGACGGCTTCTGGGTGCTTCTTGGCAAATGACGGAGATACCGCGATGCCATTGGCGTAGGATTCCATGCCGTGATTGCCATAGAGGAAGCAATCGACATCTGATTCTTTCAAACCCGCGGCTTTAACCGCAAGAAGGGTTGAGAACAAATGACCGGAGATCGCGTCAACGTCGCCCCGGATCAACATGGGCTCACGCAAGCGTGGGTTCATGTTCTTCTTCTTGACTGAATTAGGGTCGATGCCGATGGCAGCAGCAAAAGCGGGGAAGAGTTTGTAGCTCGCATCAAACACGGGGGCGCCGAGTGTTTTGCCAACTAAATCCTTCGGGCTTTTGAGGCCGGATTTCGATAGCGCGCAGATCGAAAATGGCGGTTGCTCATAGAGCATCATGATTGTTTTGATCGCCTTGTCCGGATTCTTTGAGTTGAATTCGATCAGCGCGTTGATGTCAGGCCAGCCAATGTCGTGGGTTCCGGCAACAAGCTTGCGCACCGCATCGGCGGAGCCTTTGCCCGGCGCGATGGTGACGTCGAGCCCTTCGGCTTTGAAATAGCCTTGATACTGGGCGATGAACGTTGGGCCATGGGTCGATTGTGGTACCCAGTCGAGAGTCACGCGGACTTTTGTCTGCGCTTGAGCGGTAGCTGAGATGGCAGTGGCGGCCATAAGTGCCAAAGCACCTGTCCGGACGGCTTTCTGACCGAGCCCCGTGAAGAGTGTTGATAGTTTCATCGATAGTCTCCTTGTTTCAAAAGCGGCGTTTTGCACCGGCTATAGATATGTTTTTGCAGTGATCGTCGTGCGTTCAACGATGCCGACAGGCCTGATCACTAAGGGCGCCAGCGAAAATCTCTAAGGATGCTACACCGCCAGCCGCGGAGTAGGGAGTCTAAATAAAAGGCAACTCTCTTGAGGAGCCTCTGGCGGTTAGCCTTAAGTTCCGGGGCTTTGATCTAACCTGAAAAGGGTTGCCTGCCTGCTGGACAGCGACCGTCTAAAATTTGCACGGTAATTCGAATCGTTTTTCGAGAAAATGCACACCGCTAGAGATCAACAAACGTTTGTTACTCAGTGGGGCGGTGGCTAGATTTCCCGGTTCATTGGCAATACGATGCGTTGTCTCAGCGCCAAATAAAGGGAAGCACGGGTCATGAGTCCTGGCGATCCGATTAGGAATGCGTATGTTGGCAGCCCGGTAAAGCGGCTTGAAGATTTACGGCTGTTGCCGGGTCGAGGGCGCTTTGTTGACGATATTACGCGCGAAAACCTGCTCCATGCGGTCATTCTACGCAGTCCGATCGCGCATGGTCTGGTCAGGTCCATCGATACATCAGCGGCCAAGAAGATGCCGGGGGTCCATGCTGTTATTACAGCGGTGGATCTTGGCGATGATATTCCGCTGGTGCCGCTACGCTTGATGCCGATGGACGAGCTGAAACCGCTTGGTCAGCCGGTTATCGCGCGCGACAAAGTCCGCTATGTAGGTGAAGCGGTGGCTGTTGTTCTCGCTGATAATCCCGCGCGGGCGGAAGATGCCTTGTCGGCGATTGCTGTTGAAATTGAACCACTGCAAGCCGTTGCAAATCGTTACGACGCCGTGGCAGGTGAGTCATTGTTGTTCGATGACTGGGGTAGCAACGAAGCGATAACGTACACAGCGACGAAGGGCGATGTCGCCTCGGTGTTCGAGACGGCTGACTATGTTCGGCGCGCACAATTCGCGACGCAGCGTCATTTGGCTTTGCCGATGGAACCTCGCGGTATTCTTGCCGATTGGGACGTTGATACTGAACGGTTGACGGTTGAAGGCGCGGCGAAGGTACCGTTCGCCAACCGCAAGATACTCGCGGCGATGATGGGCCTGTCTGAAACCTCTATCGATATGATTGAGAGCGATGTCGGTGGCGGGTTTGGTGCGCGCGGTGAATTTTTTGCAGAAGACTTTCTCATTCCCTTTGCATCGCGCTGTACCGGTCGGCCGGTAAAATGGATTGAAGACCGGCGCGATCATCTGCTTACCATGGGACATGCCCGGGAAATGGATTGCGATATCGAGATTGCTTGCGCGTCCGACGGGACGATCCTCGGTCTGCGGGGAGAGGTGTGGGTTGATGCCGGGGCTTATTACCGGACCAACGGCACCATCAGCCCGCGCAATGTTGCTCAGTTCATGTCGGGGCCGTATCGCGTCCCTCATGTCGATATCCAGTCGCACGCGATGCTTACCAACAAGGCGCCCATCGGGACTTACCGGGGGCCTGGTCGTTTCGAGGCTGATTATTTTCGGGAACGGTTCTTTGATATCGTTGCCGGAGAGCTTGGCATAGACCAAGTGGATTTTCGCCGCCGCAATCTGGTGGTTGAAGCGGAGATGCCGTATCCGATCTCTACAATTCGCCCCGTTGAACGTGAGGAAGAATTTGATAGCGGCGACTATCTGATGACGCTCGATCGCTGTCTCAAGGAGTTTGGTTGGGCGGACAAAGAAAAGCTGCGCGGGCAGTTAATCGATGGAGTATATCACGGGTTGGCCGTTGCATGCTTTATCGAAGGCGGCGCGGCGGGGCCGAGCGAGAACGCGAAGGTCGCGCTTCAACGAGATGGCTCCGTTCATGTTTTTGTTGGGTCGACGGCGGTTGGGCAGGGTGTGTTGACAGTGCTGACGCAGATTGCCGCCGATGCGTTGGAATTGCCGATTGAACAAGTGAAGCTGTTCCATGGCTCGACGACTTATGTGAGCGAGGGGTTTGGCTCTTATCACTCGCGATCTACGGTTATGGGTGGTTCGGCTATTTTGCTTGCTGTCGAAAAGCTGGTTGAACATATCCGTGATGCGGCAGCGGACAGGCTCAACTGTCCTGTAGACTCTCTTGACGTCGTGGATGGCACGGTGAAGGCAGAAGATGGCCGCGCCGTTGCTTTCGGTGAGTTGATGGACAATGTGCCAGAAGTTGAAGAAACCTTTCATAATCATAAACACACCTATGCCTATGGTTCCGTGGCGGCGCATGTGACGGTTGATCCCAATACCGGGCATGTGGAGTTGATCGATATGTTGATGGTTGAAGATGTCGGCCGGATCGTGAACCCGATGACCCTCCATGGCCAAGCGATCGGCGCAATGGTGCAGGGGCTCGGCGGGGCGTTTCTCGAACATATGATTTATGATGAGAATGCCCAGGTGGTGACCGGGACGCTTGCCGATTATCTGGTGCCGCAGTCCTCCAACTTCCCCAATATTCGGGCGATCATGCTTGAGGAAAAGCCGTCACCGATTAATCCGCTGGGCGTCAAAGGTGGCGGTGAAGGCGGTATACTCTCCTGTGGTGGGCTGATGGCGAATGCCGTAGCCTCAGCACTTGAATCATTTGACGTACAGCCGAATGAGCTGCCCTTATCGCCATCCTATATTTGGGGATTGATCAATGCGACACCCGTGATGGGGTCTGCCCATCCGCATAAAATCGAATAGGAGATAGTAATGTCCGAGCGCGAAACGATCCATCTAGCCGCCGACCTTTCGTTTCTTCACACAGATTTTCTATGGCGTATGCCGGGCTCCTGGGTTGGTTATCCCTATTACAGTACCTCAGAATTTTACGAAGACATTGCAAAGACCGCTGAGCGTGGCCGGTTTGATCTGCTGTTCTTTGGCGACACCGGAGGCACCTCCGAAGATTACGGCGGCAATTATGATGCCGTTGTCCGCAATGGTGTGAAATGGCCGCGTCACGATATGACAGCGATGATCCCCATTCTGGCGCGGATGACGGAAGGCGTTGGCTATGCACTCACCATGTCGACGACCTATCATCACCCGTTTCATTGCGCGCGGACGTTCAATGCGCTGGATCATGTGACGGGTGGGCGGATCGGCTGGAACGCGGTGACCTCTGCCTATAAGGGTGAGGCGGCGAACTGGGGCTTCGAGGAGATGATGGACCACGATGAACGCTATCGTCGGGCTCAGGAGTTTCTGCAAGTTACCTGTGAACTGTGGGATAGCGTGGAACCAGACGCGCTGGTGATGGATCGCGAGAGCGGCGTGTTTGTTGATCCCGAGAAAGTCCATCGGATCGATTTTAAGGGCGAGTATTTCAATGTGCGTGGCCCCTTGCCCGCCTTGCCATCGCCACAACAGCGGCCGCTTATTATTCAGGCAGGACAATCAGGGCCAGGCATGGACCTCGCTGCGACCTATGCCGATCTGCAGTTTAGTACACGGCGGACGGTGGACAGTATGAAACAGCATCGTGCCGCCCTTGATAAAAAACTGGCGGCCTTTGGCCGCAAGCCCCGTGACCTTGGTATTCTGTGGTCGGTTCGGGTTCAGGTCGCCGAGTCTCAGTCAGAGGCGAACGCCAAAGAGAAAGCGTTCCTCGATGCAATACCCCCTGAGGCTGGTCTGATCGAGATGTCGCAATGGTTTGGTGTGGATTTCGCGACCGCTGAACTTGATATGACGCTGGCGGATTTTGCCGATCAGGTGAAAGAGGTGAACGGCAATCTCGGCACGTTTGAGGAAATTGTAAAAACCACGGAACCCAACATGACAGTCCGCGAGCTCGGTCGTGACTACATGACTAAAAGAATTATGAGTGCCGAGGGGACGCCGAAAGAGATCGTCGACAAGCTGGAGATGATGCATTTTGAGACTGGCGCGAATGGCGGGTTTATTCTTGGCCGTGGATATCACGCGACAGACAATATCACGGAGTTTGTCGAGCATGTCGTGCCCGAACTGCAACGGCGCGGGCTCTCCAAGAAAGACTATAGCGGCTCGACAATGCGCGAGAATTTCAACGATTGAACCATTTTACCCGGCGGCACATTTTTCCGTAATCGCGATACGCATTCTGAAATAACCAATTGAAATATGGTGGCTTAACTTCCCCGAGTACTAATAACGAAATTCAGTTTATACAAAAATGGCTAACAAGATCTGTTCTGTCAGCACTCCTATATCAAATTAGCAGAGAATATATTTAGGAAAATATAGCTCGGGTTGAAGTCTTTTATTTTTAAATGCTGCTATCTTTTCAACACCGAAACCGCATTCTCTGCTGGGACGCAGCCAACGACATTGGCCATCATTGCGGTTGTGCAGAAATGCCCGATGGTATGGACGATGGTGATCACGCGTTTATTGCCCAGCGCGGCCTCCGCCGTCTTGAACCCTGCGTCTGATAAATTACCGGTATTAAGCAGCTCTTTGGTCACGGCATAGACGGCGGCATCGTCATCATTTTCGAATTCCGGCTGTGTGCCATCATTGATTGCTTCGATGATCTCTTTTGATAGACCAGCACCCATCGCGGTCTTGGACTGGGCGCTCCATGGATAGGATGCGTTCCAGTGCTTTACAGTCATCAACGAGACGATACGGACCTGGGCGTTGGTTATCGGGGAGTCGAGAAGAAACGAACTTGAGACGTTATGAAGATCCCATACCGGGCCAGAATAGGCATACCCAATGGCAGGGCCGAAGCCGACACGACCATTGTTGCTGACGATTCGGTCGTAAATCGCGCCCTGCGCGTCATCCATTTCTTCGCGACTTTGCGGCGGTATTCTGGTCATGAGTTGCTTCCCTGTTTTGCTGGTTTCTTTAAGCTGACGGTAATTCGATAACCACATCTTCGGGATCGTCGACCACTTTGAAAGTCCGCATGGGGACCATGCAAGGTGGCGAGGCAACTTCACCCGTACGGATATCAAAACAGCCTGCATGGAAATTGCATTCGATAATGTGACCTTCCAAAAAACCCTGTGACATCGATCCCGGTCCATGGGTGCAGAGGTCGTCCATTACGAAGAATTCGCCTTCAACGTGGAACACGGCGACGGAGAAATCATCTTTTTCAACCTTGAAGCCCTCGTCCTCGGAGACTTCGGATTTTTTGCACAAGGTCAGGATAGCGGCATCTGTCATTATAGCCTCAGCTTAGCTAATCATTGACGATAAAATATGCGGAGGTGATAGCGGGAATTCCTTTACTTTTCACCCTCTTTTTTATCGGTGATCTATTTTTCCGCGATGACCGCGGGGCGACAGCTTTCAAATCCATCACGCAGCTCATCTGATACAAGGTTCCTGCCAATGAAGACCAGTCGCGATTGCCGGGGCTCCGAGCCCCATTCGCCACCAAAATCACCCTCGATCATCATATTAACGGCTTGCAGCACCAGCTTCCTGTCATTGTCGTCAATCGATATCACGCCTTTGGTTCGCAAAATGTCATTGCCGCGCCGCGACAAGAGTTCTTGCAGCCACTCTTCGAGCCGTTCTGCATCCAGCGGTGTGTCGCAGGTCAATGAGACGCTGGTGATGCCGCTGCGATTAATATGGTCGTTGCGATTATGATCATGTGTGTGGTTGTGATCTTCAATGTCGAGTGGTAGCTGTGTTTCAACCCGTTCCAAATCGAAACTGTGCCGGTTGAGGACAATGCTGGCCGGAACATCGGTGCGGTTCGCATGGGTTATGGGCGCGAACGGGTTTATCTGGCGAAGCTGGCTTTCGATGTCGGCGATACGTGCCGTGGCGTCATCGATTTTGTTCAAAACGATATGGTCGCTAAAAGCGACCTGGTCAGCCGCGTCTTCATTCTGTTTAAGTTGATCGAGTATGTGAACGGCATCGACAACACACAGCACGGAATCCAAACGGCATTGCGCGCCAATCACCTGATCAATCACCATGGTCTGAATAACAGGGCTCGGATTGGCCAGCCCGGTGGTCTCGATAATGATACCATCGAGCCCAGGCTTTTCAGTGAGCAGGGAGCGCATCGTCCGGATCAGATCGCCCCGGACGACACAGCAAATACAGCCGCTATTAAGTTCTATGAGTTCTTCGTCGCCGGTTTCGATGAGATCTCCGTCGATTCCGATATCGCCAAACTCATTGACGATAACCGCGAATTGTCGTCCCGAAAGATCGGATAAGAGGCGGTTAAGCAGGGTGGTCTTTCCGGCTCCGAGAAACCCCGTCAGAACGGTAACGGGAATCCGCGTATCATCACTGGATTCCCGTCCCATGTTCAGTTCCTGCCTGTGGTCAGTCCCACGGCATCATGGAGACGTGGATAACGTCGCCACTGCCGCCAACCGCATTGATCGCATCATGCGTATCTTTGAGGCTATATTTATGTGTGGTGATCTGACCAATGTCGAACCGGTCAGAATTCAGCTGTTTCAGTGCCAGCTCACAGCTTTCGTAGTTGTGACCCCGGGCGGCTTTGACGGTGATGTATTTATTGCCGATCTTGCCAAGTGGGAAATTTGGGAAAACCGGGACATCTTCGCCCTGAATCTGCAACGTGCCACCCTTACGCTTCATCGCTTCGATACCGAGTAATACAGGAATGGTGCCGGCCCCTGCCGTGCAGTCAAGCGAAACATCCATGCCTTCGCCGCCGGTGACTTCCATGATCTTTTCGAGAGGGTCTTCCTCTTCGACATTGATCACGACGTCGGCACCGAGGTTCTTCGCGACTTGCAGGCGCTTGGTGTCCTTGCTGGTTCCGGTGACGACGATCAGTGATGCGCCCGCGGTTTTAGAAGCAATTGTATTGCACAGCCCTTGCTGGCCGGGGCCCTGGATCAAGACGCGGCTGTCATAGCCGACGCCACAATCGAACAGTGCCCATTGAATGCCATTGGCCATCGGCGTGACGACTCCGGCATGTTCTGCAGAAAGCCCATCGGGGACCTTGTGCAGCACTGAGTTCCACGGCAGGTACATATATTCTGCGAAGCCGCCAAATAGATGCGGCGCGCGTTCGGCCAGCGTGTAACCAAAGCGCAGTCCCTCGGGGAACTTGCGCCAGTCAGTATACATGCAAAGGCGGTATTCGCCCTTGTGGCACCATTCGCAATCCATGCAGCCGACATAATGTTCGGCAAAAACCATATCTCCTTCTTTAAGCCCACGGCGCTCCTGGAAAATCTTTCCGGCTTTAGCGATATAGCCGATGTTTTCATGGCCCATAATCACCGGGCCTTCGAAAGGAGGTTTGGAATAGAATTTCACATCGGTGCCGCAAATACCGGCGACTTCCACTTTTAAAAGAGCCGCTTCTGGCGGGATATCCGGCATGTCATACTCCCGGAATTCCGTTACTTGAGGCGCAACTCGGACGGCTGCGTTTACTTTTTCTACCACGCTGTAATCTCCTTTGGATGAAGTTGACTAAGAACTATCAAAGCGGCACTGTGCAGGCAAGGTGGGAGGAAGTTTTTCAAGTTGCCTCCCGCGGAAACCGGCCATTTCCGATAGCGTTCCGATAGTGTCAGGTGTCGATCGATGTTCAGACGGCTTGCCCCGGCCACAGATAATCTCCAGGATATCGCCCGCGTTGAAGCCATTTTGCGCGAGCGGTTTGACGTCGATCAAAACGAGATCATTCTGGTGTCAGAAGACCCAGGGATAAAGCCGGGCTTTCCGCCCTTTGAGACCAATATGATCTTCTGGAAAGACGAGACGAGATATCGCCTGAAAGTCTTTACCAAGGTTGCTGATGTGACCGATCGTGACGTGCCAATCAAATGGTTGTTGCCATCCCTTGAGGACGCCGGTGAAGGCGACTGTTGCTAGGCGGCTGAGACGCAGTCGAGAAACTTGATCACTCGTTGCGGCGCATTGTCTTCGGTTTGCTCTTCGACCGGAATGTCCCAGTATTCAGACCCAGTAATACATTCCTGAAGATAGCGCGCGGCGGATGTTGCGTGGAAATCATCGGCGCCCGGCACAACAAGTGTTGGGATGTTGAGATTTAAAAGTTCCTCCGGCTCTGCCCCCGGTGCCGTGTCACGGTCAAACAGTCCGCGATACATGGCGGTGACGGTCAGCAGATAGCGCGCTTGATCGAGTTCAGCGTAGGCCTTGGCAAAGTCAGCCGAGTTACGGATTGGCTGTCCCCATGGACCGCCGCGCGGGTCGCCGGAAAAATTCTTGTCATGGCTGTGTACCAGTTCGACCGCCGCCTGCAGCCCGTTTTCCTCGACAAAGGCCAGATGCCGGGCAAAGCGCTGATGACTGCTGATGCGATATTTTGCGCCACCCACTGGCCAGTAATGTACCATCGACAGCGTACGTTCGGGATGAGCAACGCCAAAAGCCGCGACCGGTGCGCAGCCCATACAGCCACCCATAATATGGGCCTTTTCAATGCCCAGCGCGTCGAGCAAACCGGCGCCTTGTCGGACGAAATGCTGCCAGGTGATGCGTTCCACGCGGCCGCCTGACTGGCCGTTTTCGCGGCGGTCGAACAAGATGCACTTGTATTTGGCTGGCAGATGATCGAGCAGCTTGATGCGCTTATAGACGCCTAGGTTTGTCCATTGCTCGATGCGGGCATCAAAACCACCCGGTGCATACAACAGTATGGGTGGGCCATTACCCAACACTTCATAACGTGTTTCGAGTCCGTCTGTATTTGCAAAGGGCATTGTTAGTTTCTCATTTCCTAATACTTTTTGCAGGATCCAACCTGATAGATTCCTGCCCTTTGGGGGGGTAGGTGTCAACGGCTGGCATTCCTAAGTTTTCGAATTGTGGGACGGATGCAAGCATTGACGTTCTGGATTGAATATTTTAGTTTGCGGCCCCTTAAAGACATTAAGTGTTTATGATAATTTGGGTGAAGAATCTTCTAGGAAATTGGGCTGAGCGAGTGAGTCCCGGTGCTTCGACTTCAAACAATCCGGAGGTTCAGGTTCGCGAAGGAACGCGCTATCTAAGGCTCAAATTTAATATTAGACATAGGGTTGGCCTGATAAGAGATAGGAGAAAACTATGCTTCGTAAGGAAGTGAACGACCTACTGACGCAGACTGATAAAGGGACGCCCATGGGCGAACTTTTCCGGCAGTATTGGATGCCGGCTATTCTGGCATCGGAACTTCCCGAAAACGATTGTCCACCAGTGCGAGTGGAACTCCTTGGCGAAAAGATGATTGCGTTCCGTGATACTGAGGGCCGCTATGGGCTTTTGGAAGAATTTTGTGCCCATCGACGGGTATCCCTTTGGTTTGGTAGGGTTGAAGAAAATGGCATCCGCTGTCCCTACCACGGCTGGAAATATGATCATACCGGCCAATGCGTTGATGTGCCCTCGGAACCTTCTGAAAGTGGCTACTGCCAATCTGTCAAGTTACAAAACTACCCGCTGATAAAGGTCGGTGATGTACTATGGACTCACATGGGTGATCCGGAAAACCGTCCGCCAGAGCCAGAGTGGGAATTTGCGACGGTTGCTGCTGAACAAACAGTGACGACTAAACGTATACAGGAATGCAACTGGCTGCAGGCGCTCGAAGGAGGAATCGATTCCAGTCATGTGTCGTGGCTACATTCTCAGGAACTGGAGCGAGACCCACTATTTAAGGGCGCTAAAGCTAACAATTACAATTTGAAAGATCTCAAGCCCTTCTTTGAGGTTTCTCCATCTGCAGGCGGTTTATATGTCGGCGCCCGCCGTAATGCCGAGGACGGTAAACATTACTGGCGAATCACACAGTGGGTGATGCCTTGTTTCACAATGATTCCGCCCCGCGCAGATCATCCCCAACACGGTCATTTCTGGGTGCCTATTAATGATAAGTATTGCTGGACTTGGAGCTATGATTATCATCCAAATCGACCGCTGACCGGAGATGAACGTCAGGCCTGTCTCGACGGTAAGGGCGTCCACACCGAAAACATTCCTGGTACATTTCGGCCAGTCCAGAACAAGGAAAATGACTATCTAATCGATCGGGAAGCTCAGAAACGCGGAGAAACCTATTCTGGTGTATTTGGGTTTGGGATGCAGGATGCCAGTCTGCAGGAATCAATGGGTCATATTGTTGATCGTACTCGTGAAAACTTAGTTCAACCTGATTACGGTATTGCTATGACACGTAATCGATTGCGTAAAGCAGCAACGGAATTGCGTGATAAAGGTATTATGCCACCGGGACGTGTCCCTGAGCATATGAAGGTTCGGTCAATTGCCGTGGTGTTAGATCCAGACTTAAAATATGCGGAAGCTTGTCAGGACGAAATGATGGCCGAGGAAGGTAAACTCCGTGCCACGGTATAAATCACATATCCGATGAAATTAGGACCGTTGATCTATACTTAGACCGTTGGTCTTTAAAAAACTCGTGTTGAATCTTTGATAAGAATATTGATTGCATCCACTCCACCGAAGTTCACAAAGCATACTTCAGAGTGTTCCCAAGGCTAGAATTCGAGAGAGTGTTGGCGACAGATCAGCAACAGCTTCTTGTTCAATAACAAATGGCCGAAAGATAACGCAATCGGTGAAGGGTGACAGAAAGACCATATTGAAAATTGATTTCAAGTGTATTCTGCTAAAGCCACTCATAAAGGCGCTTGGGAAATTTTGTTAGAAATTTGTTGAGGCTCG
>CAJJCG010000091.1 GCA_905182615.1 Alphaproteobacteria bacterium UBA2964
TGCGGATTATGCAGGTAGCAGCCGCCTTCGCCGGGCCCGTTACCTACCCATATATAGCAGCCAGGATTTTCATTTAACATGAACGAAAAATCTTCCGCACCCATTTTGGGCGGCAGATCGATCAGCACGTTGTCTGCTCCGACAATATCGGCGGCAACCTGCACAGCGTAATCGCTCTCGGTCATTGTATTGATTGTCGCCGGATAACCGTGCGTATATGTAACCTCGCTGGTCATGCCAAAGGCGGCGGCAACACCAACGGTTATGCGGCGGATAGCGGCCTCGGCGACCTCCTGTACTTCGGGCTTGAACGAGCGAACCGTGCCCTTGAGGGTGATCTCTTCCGGGATGATGTTGTAAGTCTCGCCGGCGTGGATTTGGGTAATCGACAGCACGACGGATTCCATCGGGTCCATCGACCGGCTGGCAACGGTCTGGAGGGCGGTGACAAGCTGCGATGCTGCGACCATGACGTCGGTGCCAAGATGCGGAAACGCAGCGTGGGTGCCTAAACCCTTAAGCGTGATGTCGATGGTGTCGGCGGCGGCCATGGCAGGGCCGGGGCACACCGCAAAGGTGCCAACATCTTGACCGGGGAAATTATGCATTCCCCAGACAGTTTCACAGGGGAATTTCTCGAACAGACCATCCTGGACCATTTCGCGACCGCCACCGGCAAATTCTTCGGCTGGCTGGAAGATGAAATGAACCGTACCGGCGAAGTTTCGGGTTTCGGCGAGATATTTGGCAGCACCCAACAGCATGGTCGTATGACCATCATGACCGCAGGCATGCATCTTGCCGGGGTTGGTCGAGGCATAAGAATGGGCTGCGGTTTCCTTGATATCGAGCGCATCCATATCGGCGCGCAATCCAATCGCCGGACCGTCACCATGGTTGCCTTTGAGCGTGCCGACGACACCGGTTCGCGCCATTCCCTGATCGATTTCGATACCAAACTCGGTCAGTTTCTCGGCGACAAAAGCGGCGGTCTGATGCTCTTCAAAGGCAGTTTCCGGATGGGCGTGGATATGACGCCGCCATTCGGTTAGCTCGTTGTGAAATTCTGAGATGCGGTTAATGATCGGCATAGATGTCTTCTCCCTAGGTCGCGCAGAGGGTTCCGCGCCACGCGACCAGAGTCAAGGTTCTATGGTTTCATGTTTTGGTGCAGCGCCGTATATGGTTTCTGAAGTCAGCCTTGCAGCAAAGCAAGGTTCCTGTAAAACCTTCGTCACAAACCAGAGGAGGACTCCATGGTTGAGATGTATGAAGATATTCGAGATGCTGTCGCGAAGCTTTGCGCCGATTTTCCCGGTGAATACTGGCAGGAAACGGATCGCGAACGCGCCTATCCTACGGAATTCGTCAAAGCCCTGACCGATAACGGCTATTTGTCGGTTCTGATCCCAGAAGAATTTGGCGGCAGCGGCCTCGGCATTACGGCAGCGGCGGCAATCATGGAAGAGATCCATAAATCCGGCTGTAACGGTGCCGCGTGCCACGCCCAGATGTATACGATGGGTTCGGTCCTGCGCCACGGCAGTGATGCCCAGAAAGAACTATATCTACCAAAGATAGCGACCGGTGAATTACGATTACAGGCCTTTGGGGTGACCGAGCCGACCAGCGGGACCGATACGCTGAGCCTGCGGACGACGGCGGTTAAAGACGGCAACGATTCCTATGTCGTCAATGGCCAGAAGATTTGGACCTCGCGCGCTGAACATTCCGATCTGTTGTTGTTGCTGGCGCGGACGACACCGCTCGATCAGGTTGAGAAGCGCACTGACGGGCTTTCGGTTTTCTTGGTGGATATGCGTGACGCGATTGGCAACGGGCTGGAAATCAAACCGATCCGTACGATGATCAATCATGCGACCACGGAAATCTTTTTCGATAATTTAAAAATCCCTGCCGATAGTCTGATCGGTGAGGAAGGCAAGGGTTTTCGCTATATTCTGAGCGGTATGAATGCCGAGCGCATTTTAATTGGCTCAGAATGTATTGGTGATGCGCGCTGGTTTATTAAAAAAGCCAGTGATTATGCTCGTGACCGTTCGGTTTTTGGCAAGCCGATTGGCCAGAATCAGGGCATCCAGTTTCCGATTGCCGAGAGCTACGCGCAAGCTGAAGCAGCCGATTTGATGGTCAAGCATGCAGCGGAACTCTATGAAGCGGGCGAGCAATGCGGTGCTGAAGCCAATATGGCGAAGTATCTCGCTGCTGAGGCATCGTGGAAGGCGGCCGATATGTGTATGCAGACGCATGGCGGTTTTGCCTTCGCCGAAGAATTTGATGTCGAACGAAAATTCCGTGAAACCCGGCTTTACCGGATTGCGCCAATCTCAACCAACCTGATCCTAAGCTTCCTTGCGGAACATGTTCTTGATTTGCCGCGGTCTTATTAGTCTGGAGTCTTAAGTCATGGGTATGGGTAAGCCTCTAAAAGGCCTTCTTGTTGTCTCGCTGGAGCAGGCGGTGGCAGCACCTTACTGCTCGTCACGTCTGGCGGATGCCGGGGCGCGGGTCATCAAGATCGAACGACCCGAAGGCGATTTCGCGCGCGGTTATGACAGTGTAGTGCATGGCGAGAGCGCTTATTTTGTCTGGCTTAATCGCGGCAAGGAATCGTTGATTCTTAATATCAAGGACGAGACCGACGCAGCGTTGTTGCAGAACATTCTCAGTAAGGCCGACGTGTTTATCCAAAATTTGGCACCGGGAGCTACCACACGCGCTGGGCTTAGTTCTGATGATCTGCGGGCCAAAAACCCTCGTCTCATTACTGTCGATATCTCCGGCTATGGCGAAGAAGGTCCTTATGCCGATATGAAGGCCTATGACTTACTGGTGCAGGCGGAGACCGGACTGTCATCGGTCACTGGCCGGCCAGAAGGTCCGGGCCGCGTTGGGGTTTCGGCCTGCGATATTTCCTGTGGCATGTATAGCTATATGGCGGTGCTTGAAGCTTTGATTGAACGCGATCAGACAGGCGAGGGGGCGGCCATCCGCACCTCTTTGTTTGAAGGCATGGCCGATTGGATGAACGTGCCGCTGCTGACCTATGACTACAGCAAGAAGATCCCAGCCCGGGTTGGTCTCAACCATCCGTCGATTGCGCCTTATGGTGCCTACCCGACACAGGGCGGCGGCGAGATTTTGATCTCGATCCAGAACGAGCGCGAATTTATTCGTTTGGCTGGTGAAGTGCTTGAGCGTCCCTATATGTCAGGGGATGAAAAGTTCTGTAGCAACGAAGCGCGCTGCGCCAATCGCCCGGCGCTGGATGAAATCATTATCGGCGTCTTTACCAGTATCGAACGAACCGCGCTGACCCAGCGGTTGCGGGATGCACAGATCGCTTTCGGGGAAATCAATGACGTGGCTGGATTGTCGGCTCATCCGGCATTGCGCCGCGTTGAGGTGAATAGCCCGACCGGCCCCGTTACGATGGCAGCACCGCCGGCGACAGTGAACAGAGAGACCCGGGAGCTTGGCCCAGTGCCAGGAATCGGCGACCATACAGATCAAATTCGTAAGGAATTTTCCTGATGAGCGATCAATATGATGCCTGGATCGGCAAGCAATCTTCGACCGAGGCGCTGGTGACGGCCTATCAGGCTGATGCGCTGACCGCGACGCTAGATCGCGACGATTCTCTTTATAAAGAAGGCGATGCCATACCGCCCGGCTGGCATCTGTTTTATATCCGCGAGGTTGTGAAACTGCGTGACACAGCGTCGGATGGTCATCCAAAGCGGGGTGATTTTTTGCCACCGATTGATCTGCCGCGCCGCATGTGGGCTGGAACCCAGGCGACCTATCACAAGCCGATCCATGTCGGTGAGACGATCCGCAATG
>CAJJCG010000092.1 GCA_905182615.1 Alphaproteobacteria bacterium UBA2964
TCCACCTTGGGCGTCCGCACGTCCACAAGGACCAGGTCATATGTTGACCGGGTAACAGCGGCGATGGCATCAAGTCCGTTATCAACGAAATCAATTTGACAGCCAGTGGGTTGTAACAGGCAGGCTAGGACCTTCTGATTGATTGGATTGTTTTCGGCGACGAGAATGCGGAGCGCTTGTTTTGTTGCCTGATTAGAAACAGGTTTAAAGCCAGTGCTTTTTGCTACCGCTATCTGCCACGCGGGTTTTAATCTTTTTGTATGAGCCATTGCAAGCCACCGTATGGGACCAAAATCTCACAATAAGCCTAGGCATAATTGGTTAACGCGGTGTTAGCATTCGTATTAAGAGTTGGTTTAGCTACCCGCCTGGTTGAAGCTCGTAGCCCATTTCATAATGCAGATAGATGCCGTCGAAATGGAACCAGCGCATCTTGGCGCTTTCCCTGGCAAAATGGACGCAAAGATCCTGTTGCTCCCGTGATTTGCAATGTTTGGCAATCAAATCATAGGCGATGCCGCCATGTTCGATATCGACTTCGGAATGTAGCCAAAAATGTTCGATCTCTTCCTCTTTGAACTTGTATACATCTCGGAGTGCTGGCAGGAGCTTCGTATATAGTGGTGGTGATTGAGACTCCGTCCCAATCCGCAGCGCCGACATCCCGCAAAACCAGGGGTTGTCGCGTGCGGCATCGGTTAAAAACCGTACCCAAGAACGAGTTGTGGGCAGTCCTTCGCCCTTTTTGATTTTTGTCGGGCTACCGCCATTGGCTTTTGCAAAGTTGAGCATGATATCGAGATGCGAGTGATCGGGATCCATCTCCTCATGGAAGTTGTCGATCTCCGCATGAATGACATCGTCTGGCGCGTCCTTGCAGATAAAAAATGTAGGTGTGCCCATCTTGCTGACCCAGTGCCACTGCTCGGCGGCCCATCCCATCATGCAGCGTTTGCTAAGCTCGCCGCGGGACCATTTTTCAGTCATGGGGTGGTCTGCGCAATGGCGCTCTGATACTGCCGCTTCTAGCTGTTTGCGAAATGTGCGTGACATCGTCGATCTCCCTGAGTTCTTATTTATTATATGGACAGCGTACGGATCATAACGGCAAGGCGTCAAGCAGCTGCGCGGCCTAAATAAAGACGATTTGACTGTCTTCTTTCTCTGCTTCCGTCAGAAAGCTGACCAGCCCGCCGCTTCGGGTGGGGAGATCAGATCGGAAGGTTGTGGCGTCTAGTTTGCTGGCCTTAACGCCCATGTCGCATCGAAAAAACGCGACGTTGAGCTCAACACAAGCCATAGCAAGTTCTTCGATCGTCCCAATACCATCACTGCAGAGTTCGGTATCCCGTTCGATGGCGGTCTTACCATTTTCAGCGGGCGCTAATGCTGCCCATCCCGGGGCTCCATCAGCGGCCTCGGCCAGAAAGAAACGAAGCGCCCTCCCGGAGAAGAACATGGTAACCGGCCGATCCGTAGCAGCTGCGGCGCTTGCCATTGCAAAGGCATAATGCACTCGGTCAAAATCGCCCGAGAATATGATCAGCGATAATCGGTGTCGCGTCGCCATGTTCAGGCTGCCGTGTGAATAGAAAGATCAGAAATTGTGGGGTGGTTACCGCAGAGCGGGCAATTTCTGTCGCGTTTAAGTGAGATTTTGCGGAACTCTGTCTCCAGCGCATCATACAGCATCAGATTGCCGGACAGGCTGTTTCCGATCCCCATAATTTCCTTTAGCACTTCGGTTGCTTGCATTGAACCGATAGTTCCCGCGAGCGCACCGAGAACGCCGCCCTCAGAGCAGCTCGGTACCATGCCAGCCGGCGGTGGCTCACGATATAAACAACGATAGCAAGGATAGTCACCACCGATATGGGATTTGAAAGTTGCGACCTGTCCTTCGAAACGCAGGATGGCACCTGACACTAGGGTCTTGCCCGCGAAGTGGCAGGCATCATTAACCAGGAAGCGGGTTTCGAAGTTATCTGACCCGTCGGCAATAATGTCATATCCCTCGATGAGTTCGTATACATTTTCGCTCGTTAATCTGACGTGATGGGGCTGGAATTTTACCTCGGGATTTACTCCGGCAACTGTCGTTGCAGCACTTTTGACTTTAGGAGATCCGATGTCACTGGTCGCATGGATAACCTGTCTCTGCAGGTTTGATAAATCGACGACGTCATCATCAACGACCCCGAGTGTGCCAACGCCGGCAGCGGCGAGATACATAAGGAGCGGCGCGCCAAGCCCGCCCGCACCGATAACCAGGACCT
The DNA here is from genome assembly GCA_905182615.1 of Alphaproteobacteria bacterium UBA2964. GTDB lineage: Bacteria > Pseudomonadota > Alphaproteobacteria > MPNO01 > UBA2964 > UBA2964. Next base: position 2,277 of record CAJJCG010000092.1, read on the forward strand.
TTCCCGATAACAACATTTCCTGCCCAATGCCGCCGACTTCGGGCAAGACGATATGTCGGGCATAGCGTTGAAGCTGTTCGTCGGAGAAATCCATGGGCTTCTCGGTAGCTTAAGTTTTGGTGCCAGTGGACCCGAAGCCGCCCTCGCCGCGAGCGGTTTCGGGCAACGAGTCCGCCTCCTGCCAGACGGCCTGGACGACAGGGGCGATCACCATCTGGGCGATACGCATACCGCGCTCGATTGTAAAATCTTCATTGCCTAGATTTGCGAGAATGACTTTAACCTCGCCGCGGTAATCCGCGTCGACAGTTCCGGGCGTATTAAGAACGGTAATGCCATTTCGGGCAGCCAAACCTGATCGCGGGCGGACTTGTGCTTCATATCCGTCTGGCAAGGCGATGGCTAAGCCAGTCGGCACCAGCACCCGCTCGCCCGGCGCCAGTGTTAGCTCTTGTTTGACCGCTGCTGGCAAATCCATGCCTGCTGCTGCGGCACTCTCATATGCCGGTAATGGCAAGTCGGCATTATGGGGTAAACGCTTTACGGCGACCGAAACCATTTTAGAACCTTTATTCTGCGGCGGCGGGGGGATGAAATTGATCGGCGATGCGCCGCGCTAGCAAAGTGGCTACTTCTTGCTTGGACATTTTCGGCCAACTTTCGCATTCAGTCTTGGTAATTAAATGCACCTGGTTGGTATCGCCGCCGAAAGTGCCGGTTTCGGGCGAAACATCATTGGCAACAATCCAGTCACACCCTTTGTTCGCGCGCTTTGGCATAGCCTTTTCGATAACGTCACCCGTCTCGGCGGCAAAACCCACGACAAGTCGCGGCCGATCATTGCCGGGCTGTGAAAGCGTGCGCAAAATATCGGGGTTTTCTGTAAGCGAAAGTGATGGTGTGGCGCCATCTTTTTTGATTTTTTGGTCGGCTTCTTGGGCGACACGCCAATCTGAAACGGCGGCAGCACAGACTGCTATGTCGGCGGGGAGCGCTTTTTCGCAGGCGGCCAACATTTCGCGTGCAGTTTCAATATGGACAACTTCTACACCGCTTGGGTCATTTTGGCGCGTCGGACCTGTTACCAATGTCGTATGGGCGCCGAGCCGTGCCAATGCCGATGCTATGGCGTGTCCTTGTTTGCCCGAAGAACGGTTCGCTATATAGCGTACAGGATCAACGGGCTCATGTGTTGGACCGCTGGTGATCAGCGCGCGCAATCCATTGAGTCGTCCCTCATCGGTAAAGTGCGCCTGGATGGCGGCAAGAATATCTGTCGGCTCGACCATCCGGCCTTCGCCAAATTCCCCGCAGGCCATGTCGCCAGAGTCTGGTCCCAGGATTTCGATGCCACGGTGACGCAATAAACCCAGATTGCTAACCGTCGCGGCATGCTCCCACATCCGGACATTCATTGACGGAGCAGCCATCACTTTCTTGTCTGTCGCCAGCAAAACTGTGGTAGCGAGATCGTCAGCGATACCCTGTGCCATGCGGGCAAGAATATTAGCGGTTGCCGGAACAACGACCAGTAGATCGGCATCGCGGGAAAGCTGTATATGTCCCATCTCATGTTCGTCGGTCAGAGAAAATAAATCTCCATAGACTTTGTCCCCAGACAAGGCAGCGACTGACAGTGGCGTGACAAATTCCGTTGCCGATTTGGTCAGAACACAGCGCACGGCCGCGCCTTGACCGCGCAGGCGCCGGATGAGCTCCAAGCATTTATAGGCAGCAATGCCACCGGATATGATCAACAAGATGCGCTTGTGCTGCAGCAATTTGATGAGTCCCTGATAAAAGTTTTCAGAATTCGACTGTAAACTAGTGAGTTAGGGCTCCAACGGCAACAATTCGCTGCTATTGCTGAAACCGCTTTAGCGCAAAACCCATCAATTCTCGGATGCCTGTTGAATCACAAATTCGTACCAAACTTGTATCAGGATTGGACAGGTTATAGCCAGTACATTGCGTTGAAATTAGGTAACTAATTGTTTCACTAAATAAAACACATTGGCATAGTTTTTGCTTATTTCTGGGTGCCCCCTACGGGCAGTAACGCGTAGTGAGAAAGTTTTCCGGTGGAAATTATGGTTCGAACGTCCGTCTGCACTCTTTGTAAATTCGCACTATATGGTGCCATGATAAGTGTGGCTGTGACTATGGCAACTGTGTCACAGGCACAAACAACCAATTATCGGCGTTGGTACCGGTGATTGACATACCGACCACTGGCACCACTCCTTCCAAAAAACCCGGCGCGGTTTCGGCAACACAGTTAAATGCTGCTATTCCCCGGTATCTTTCGGTTGGCAATCCGGGGCCCAGCGACGTTGTCCAGCGCGCCGTAGGTTTGATGCGGACTCTGGCGGATCAAAAGAAGGCGTTGAAACCTTCGGATTTATTTCAAGTTGTGAGCCGTGTTTCGACTTTGGCAACACGCGCGTTGACCAAAACCTCGATCACACGGCTTGCGGTAGCGTCTGACTACAAGCCCCGCAACGCAATGATAGCTCTCGACTTTGGGCCTGCTGACGGCAAGGTCATGGACGGCTTTACCCGCGTGGTCCCTGGTGATCTGCGTGTTTCTGGTGAGCGTGTCCCCGCTTTGCGGCGGCCAGAAGACGCCGATTTTCTTGCTGAAGGCCTATCCGGCGTTAAAACGATCTCTATGGATGTTCCAGTGGGGGCCTATCGAATTATCTTGATGACTCAGGATCTTGGTGATTCCCGCTTTAATGCGCCGTTGGGTCGTCAAATCAGAATTAACAAGATTTCTTTCGTGGTGACGAGTAGCAATCCCGACCAATGGATTCGAGATGCCCTGCTCTCGGGCAATAGCAACTCTTTCGATAAGAGTGGGCTTAACTTTTCTGGTGGTTATTTTTCCGAAGATTTGAGCCAGCTGTTGAAACGTCAGGAATCACGACAGATGGGTGGCGCGATTATTGTTGAAGGCCAGTCCAGCGATGGCAAGTTGGTCATAGAGCTGATCGGTTTTAAAACTGATACCACCTATCTTATCGGTCTTATTGTTGAGCCGTTGGAGCAAGTAAGTGATGTCGTCCTCAGCAGCCCAGCGTTGAGAAAGCAAATATCGCTTCGGTCCCGGTTGTCGCTCGAAGCCAAAGTTCTGGCCGCTGCCGCAGTGAGTGGTATTGAGCCCGAGGCTGGACAGACCCTGGAAGAAGACAAGAGCGCGACGACGAACTGAGTTCCGCGCAGAATTACAATATTGATCATACAAAAAATGCGGCCCCGAAGGACCGCATTTTATTGCACATATCTTGAGACCTACTTTTGATTAATTAGGGCTCTTACGCGTTTAAACAGGTTGTCATCCGCATTGGTAATATGCGCCGCATGTTTTTGCTGCGGTTTCCAATCAACGAAATTCCAATCCATCTTGCGCTTTTTGGCGGCGGCGATAGCCTCGGGATCTTCCGCCATATTTTTGAACGCTGTGCGAAGCGCCTTAAGCCGCGCTGCTGGAATACCAGGCGGGGCAATCCACGCTCGGCCGATGATGTCATTATTACTAATAAGTTCGACAATCTTCCGATCCAGCGGATTTTTGACCAGGTCCCGGAATGTTGGGGCGTTTGGAGCGTCTTTCAGCGGCGACAACGAGTTGGCGGCTAGGACGACGACACGTCCGTCTGCAAGCCAATGTGGCCGGATCAATTGTACCGAGGACCAACCAGACTGGAAGCCATCGGCCTCTTTACCGTCTAGCGCTTTGTAGACGCCGGCCATCCCGCGATAGCCTGTCACGATCTTGAATTTGGTGCCGATCATAGCATTGGACAGCTTAGGCAAAATATAGGTTTGAGAGCCTTTACCGGTTGAGGCAAAAACAACGGATTTTTTCTTAGCGTCTTCCATCGTCTTAATGCCAGAGCGTTTGAGAACGACAAAAGCTCCCTGAGGTTTGTCTACGCCGCCAAGATAATGGAACTTGTTAGCGACATATTTAACGCCCGTGGTCCGCATGCGCGAGGCAAAGGGTGTGTCGGAAAGCAGGATACCGATCGCCGTGCCGTCTTTTGCAGCGCGGTTGTAAAGATAGTTGGCTGCCTTGGTTCCGCCGGCGCCACCCATATTTTGGGTGATAAAGGTCGGATTGCCGGGCATGTGTTTTTTCATATATCGCGCAATAAAGAGCGAATATTTGTGATGCCCGCCACCGGCGCGCGCCGCGACAACGATGCTTACCTGTTTATCCTTATAGAATTTTGCAATGTCGTCGGCGATAGCACTACCACTACCACTGAATGCTGCAAATGATGAAAATGCTGCAAGAAATGAAATTGATTTTTTGAATTTCATCCAGTTTTCTTCCTGAAAGTGTTGTCCAGTTTTGGACGTTATTTATGCCGTCTCTTCTTGAATGTGAGGTGTCTCAAGATTGAGAAGGTCCTTTACGGGATAAGTCTGCGATGAAAAAGACCTATAAATCAAATGGGAATTTGTTGCGGTTGCCTTTTAGTTGGCAGCAATAAGAAGCCCGATGGCTATTGTGGCGCCTGCCCACCACCGCCAGCGAACCGACCTTCGGCCTCCTGACATGGCATTGACTGTGTCCGGG
>CAJJCG010000093.1 GCA_905182615.1 Alphaproteobacteria bacterium UBA2964
CCTTCATAGAACGCGGTTTGAAACGCCGGACGCGCCTGCATGCGATCATACCAATCGACAACCGTCGGCAAATCTGACCACAGATTGGCATAACCCAAATCCGCCATACGATCGATCAACGGCGCCACGATGATATCCGCTAGCGTATAGGATTCTCCCATCAACCACGGACCTTCTGCGATTAAAGCACGATCCATGCGTTCACAGGTTTGCCGCAACTGCTCCATAGAGGCCGCGACCTCTTGATCAGCAAAGCCATTGCGTCCCATCTTTTCAAAGAAGTGTTTGCGCAATGGTCTGGGACCAGCTTCGGCTTCAAGAAACTGTTCATCATCCAGCCCATCGAAACGCGGCAGGAATACCATATTAAAGGAGGGAACCCGAACCGCGGCTGTCGGCACTTCTTCCATAAACCGCATCCAGGCGCGCATTCGAGCACGCTCCGCTGGATCGGCAGGGATCAACGGCGGGTCAGGAAATACTTCGTCGATATATTCGCAGATCACACTGGAATCGATAATCACCGTGCCATCATGGACCAAGGTCGGTACAACACCGTTTGGATTGAGCTTCAAATATTCCGGAGCGATTTGGTCTTTCTTACCGAGATCAAGCAGATGATCGGTCCATTCCAAGCTTTTTTCCGCCATACAAATTCTGACTTTTTGGCTACAGGTCGAATGGCGAGCGTTATAAAGCTCAAGCATTTCGATTCTTTCAAAGCTTCAATTTCCGACACGATACGGGAATCATTCTTCCAATTCGAGCTTTGATCATGACCGGGTCTCCCCGTCGCGCCAGATTTGCGCTATTTTACGATCACCAAGGAATACGGCGCCAACGCTGGCGCCTAAAGAACAATATGGGGAGTGAGACATGAGCCGGTTAGACCGCTGCTATAACATTGCCGATTTACGTGAGGTTGCCGAAAGCCGCCTGCCAAAAGGTGTGTTCGATTACATCGACAAGGGCACCGAAGATATGCAGTCGCTCGGGAACAATCGCTCGGCGATGACCGACCTCAAGCTCCTGAACAGGGTCATTACCGATATTTCCGACATCCAGTTGGAAGCCGATATTTTCGGCTCCAGCGCCGCCATGCCACTGGCCATTGCACCAACCGGCACCGCCGGTATTGCCTGGTATGAAGGCGAGTTCGAGCTTGCCAAGGCCGCCGCCGCTGCTGGTGTACCGTTCACCCTCGCAACCGGCTCTAACACCCCGATGGAAAAGCTCGCCAATGAAGCAGGCGGACGCCTGTGGATGCAGCTATACATGTGGAAGGAAAAACATTTTTCAGATGAGTTGGTAAAAAAGGCGGCGCGCAACGGGTTTGAAGCTCTTCTCTGGACTGTGGATATTGGCCACGGGGCCAACCGCGAACACAATCTCCGCAACGGATTTGCGACTCCTTATGTGATCAATCCCAAATCCGTCATCGACATGCTGCGCCATCCAACCTGGCTCTCCACCGTAATGGGGCGGTATTTCATGAATGGCGGAATGCCAAAGCATGTGAACTATCCCGAAGGCTATCAAATGCCCATCACTGGCAATGTCTCCAAGCTCGGCGACAAGAAACCAACGACTAAACGAGCCGACCAACTGTCATGGGACGATGTCGACCGGCTCCGCGATATTTTTCCCGGCAAGCTGTTCATAAAGGGCATTATGCGAGCCGACGACGCAGAACAAGCCATTGAACATGGTGTCGATGGAATCGTCGTCTCTAACCACGGCGGCAGGAATATGGATAGCGCCCCAGCGCCCATTCAGGTGCTGCCCGAGATCGTCAAAGCAGTCGATGGCAGGATGACCGTCATCGTTGATAGTGGCGTGAGACGTGGCAGCGATATCGTAAAATGCATGGCGCTTGGCGCCGATGCGGTTCTCGCGGGTCGGGCGACATTGTATGGCACAGCAGCCGGTGGAGAAGCCGGCGCCACTAAAGCCATTGATATTCTAAAAGACGAGATGAAGCGGACGATGGCCTACATCGGCAAGCAGCGTGTTGCCGATATTAGCCTAGATGATATTTGGCAGGGATCATTGCCGAATTAGGCCGCACGAATATTTTCCAGGAATGAGTCAACGACGCCGCGTAGCACCCGGCTTTGCTTGGTCATATCATTGACTACCTCGCGTAATTCGTCCGATGTCTTCAGGCTCGCCCCGGCCGCTTCTGTAACACTTGCAATATTGCTGGACACTTCCTGCGTAGCGGTAGCCGCCTGCTGAACCGCACTGGCGATCTCATGTGTCGCCGATCCCTGCTCGGTTACCGCAGAGGCAACAACTGCAAAGCCTTTTCCTGCATCGCCAGCCCGAGCTGCCTTAATCGTCGCATTGAGCGCCAACAGGTTCGTATGGCTGGCGATATCATTGATCAGGCTCACAACGTCGCCGATTTTCTGTGCCGCAGCCGCGAGTCCTTCAACTTTCTCGTTCGTCTGCTTTGCCTGCGTCACCGCATTTTGCGAAATATCATTGCTTTGTTTGACCTGACGATTGATCTCTTCAATCGACGCCGACAATTCTTCAGCCGCTAACGCAACGGTCTGGACGTTGCCGGTCGCCAGGTCTGCCGCTACGGCCGTCGCTTGTGCATCGGTCTGGTTCGTTGATTCTGCCAATGTCATACGGGAGATCAGGATCGTTAAGAAATCCAGCAGGTTTCCGCAGATTTATGGTTAATGTCTCAAATTATTGTAAAATTTAGCGACAAGTCGAAACGCCTTAACCAAGCTCATGAAGGCGATTTCAGCACTGATCAATTTTAATCGAGATAATCTTCCAGCTTAATGCGATCCCAAGCTTCCTTAGGCGGCTTGATGGGTTCTTCAAAATGCAATGTCGCCGGACGCGTGGCATCGATGATGACCTTGGTATTCATCGGTCCAGATTCATTCCGTACTTCGCCATAGGCCGCCGGGTTTAAATGTGACCCCATCGCGTTAGGAATTATCGCCAGACTTCGATCCGCCTCAAAGGTTGTCGCAATAGCCCACAAGACCCTTTGCTCATTATAGATATCGATGTCGTCATCAACCACAATCGCCATTTTAATATTGGGGTTCGCAGTCAAGGCTGCCATTCCGGCCGACATCCCTTCACCCGGCACTCGTTTTTTGACTGCAACATAAACGGTAAAACGGCACGAGCCAGACACGGGCATGTAGACTGCAGTGACAGTGGGCACCAGATGCCGGACACTGTCATAAACTGTACTTTCAAGACTCAAGGCACCCGCGAGATTATGTTCCTGATGTGCAGGATCAAGGTCGTGATAGATCGCATCATCCCGCATCGTGATCGCCGTGACATTCATCAAGCCAACGGGGTCTTTTGCCGGGCCATAATATCCCGTGAATTCAGCAAATGGACCGTCGTTGGTCTCACCAGCCGGGTCGAGATAGCCTTCAATAGCTATTTCAGCAAAAGCGGGAACCGGGAGGTCAACGGTCTCGCCGTCAACAACTTCCAATGATTCTCCCAGTAATCCACCCATGACTTCGAGCTCACTTAAATCCATCGGGCCTTCACATAAAGTGCCGATGAGCGCCGCAGGGTGATGGCCAATAAAAAGTACCGCCTCCATCCGCTTATTGAGTTCCTTATAGCGCCGATAGATATAGCCACCGTGATGAGCCGGGTTGAACATGCATCCAAGCAAGTTCCTGCCCTGTAGCTCATGGCGGTACATGCCCGCGTTAAGCACCCCGGTGTCAGGGTCCCGCACCACCAGCACGCCGACGGTTATATATTTCCCGGAATCTTTTTCCGCATGATGGATAATCGGGAGCTTAGAAAGATCAATATCGTCGCCCATGATCACACGTTGCTTCACCGGTGCATCAGCCCGATCAATTGTTTTAGTGGGCAACGGATTTGCTTCACGCTCGATAAAGCGCTGCAGAATCGCGCTTTTAGGCTCATCAGGAGCAACACCCAACGCCAATCCCAGCAAATCGTAATTGCCGAATAAGTTCGTCAGCAAGGGCAGTTCCGAGCCGTTAACTTTCTCACAGCGAATAACCGGATAACGTCCTTCTGCCGCAAGTTTCTGCTGTATGACACAGGGTTCAAATATAGGATCAACCGGCTTTGAAACATTTGCGTAATACGCTGAGCCGAGCTGGCGGGCTTCCCCAATAAAAGATCTCAGGTCTTTGTTCATTGCGATTATCCCAGCATCAAAATTCCGAAAACTCAGAACACCATACCATCATGCGCTGCCCGGTCACCTGTCTAGGCCACGGATACATAAATTGCGGAAATCGATATTGTCTTCTAATACTGTCTCGCCAATATCTAGATCTCAGGCGAAGGTAGAATTGATGCAGAAAGCAGTAACAAGTTTCATCTTTGGGTTGGCTGTTGTTGGTTATGCTGCAAACTCAAGCGCTGCGGATCGCCCGCTGGTCGCCGCCCACATTCACTACAGTCACGATGCGTGGGAAGGCTTGCCCTCAGCGAAAGCCGTCGTCCTGCTCCGCAAAGCCGGGCTGAAAAGAGCCTTTGTCTCAAGCAGCAGCGATAAAGGAACACAGCTGCTCTACAATGCCACGCCTCATCTAATTTTGCCGGTCCTCCGCCCCTATCGGAAACACGGTGAACTTGGCTCGTGGATGCACGACGACAGCATTATCAAACTTCTGGAAACACGACTCTCGACAAACAAATATGCCGGCATCGGCGGATTTCATGCCTATGGCAATGACGTGAAC
>CAJJCG010000094.1 GCA_905182615.1 Alphaproteobacteria bacterium UBA2964
ACAACCATCGAAGCGGTGACGCCGAAGGTTGGAAAAACTGGTCCGCTTGTGTTTCTGAAACTCAAGCATGAAATCTCCGGTGAGGATGGCGTCGCGACAACTGAATTTCAGGATGTGGTTTATCGTGAAGAAGCCCAGCCCGGTACTGTTGCGCCTGAACCCCCGCCGGCACCGGCGGAGGCTGTCTGGAAACGAACAATCCATCCGTCACCGGTTCTGCTGTTTCGTTATTCTGCTCTGACGATGAACAGTCATCGTATTCATTACGACCGTACCTATGTGACCGAGGTCGAGAAATATCCCGGTCTGTTGGTGCATGGTCCCCTGACATTTACGCTGCTACTGGATCTGTTCCGGCGGGAGAATTCTGAAACCGCGCTGAAATCATTCGCCGTGCGAGCAGTGTCGCCGATTTATGACACGCATGACTTCACCGTTGAGGGCATCCCCGGCGACGCTGGAGAAGCGTCTCTCTGGGCACTTAATAATGACGGCCGTTTGGCGATGTCAGCGAAAGCGACGTTCTAACGATAATATTGTCGGGCAATTTTCGGACGGCGTTTTTCAAATGCCTTGATATCGGTGGCGCGTCGGGCTTTGTAGTCGTACACCCGTTCTTTTTTCCATAGGATACGGACTTTACGCCAGTAATGTCTGCCGCCCCCGTGCCAGTTGCCTGAATGATAGTGGCCCACGGTATGCGCCCATGACCCCGTGCGTTTTCGAAGCTTCTTTAGAAATTCTGTGGCATAGCGGGCATTCGCGCTCGGGGTAAATACTTCTTTCAGCGACTGGAATACTGCTTTGTGATGCATCAGGTTGATCTGAATACAGCCGACATCGATATTTTTTACACCCTCAGGCAGCAGGCGGTTGACCGCTGAAATGGCCTTGTCGCGATTCGGGTAAAATTTGCCTTTTCCTTTCGCGGTTACCGTCCATGGCCAAGAAATACTTGCCCGGTTCGCAGCATTCCAACGGCCGGATTCTGCCAGAGACACTGTATGTAGCAGCATGTTCGGCATTTTGGTGGCACGCTCGACCTGTATAATCGTAGATTTACATATGTAGATTTACATATATTGCCCTGAGGGACTGTTACAGCTGCTATTTCGACCGGATTGGCGGCGAAAACCTCTGTGGCCGCACCCATAATGACGACCGCGAAGCTGACAAAGACAGCTTGTTTAATTATAATTCTAGCAATCGCTGGCAACATTAGTCTTCTCCGCGCTTAAAGAGCGATGCGGAATACTCTGCAAATGGCATGTCAAATTGGTAAAGGTTGTATTAAGGACCGGTTCTTGCCGCGCTGCTAATCGGCCAGCAAATCGTCGCACTCTATCTTGGCCAGGGTTTCGATTACGGCGGTAATATCACTGGTCATTTTCACCATGCCGTCATTATGCTGAATAGCGGCTTCATCCATATAAAGCGCCCGGTTGATCTCAATTTGCAACGCATGTCGGCCCTGTTGTGGATGACCGTAGTGGCGTGTGGTGAAACCACCAGCAAAGGGTTTGTTGCGCGACACCTGGTAGCCGCGCGCGGCGAAGACAGTTTCGACCGTACTAATGACAGCCTCATTGCAGGCGCTGGTAAAACAATCGCCGAGCACGATATCAGCACGACGGTGTCCGGCATCGGGGTCATGTGGCCCCCCGACCGATGGCATCGAATGACAATCAATCAGTAGATAACAGCCAAATTCGTCTCTGGTCTGGTCGAGCAAATCGCGTAGCTCTCGGTGATAAGGTCGGTAATTGGCATTGATGCGGTCGGCGGCCTCCGCAAAGCGCAGCTTCTTGCCATAAATTTCCTGACCGGAGCTGACCAACCTTGCGATAGTGCCAAGCCCAGCATGGACGCGGCTTGATTGGGTGTTGGCGTAATCGGGCAGATCGTCCTCAAACATACCGGGGTCGAGTTCAAAGGGCTCACGATTGGGGTCGATATAGGATCGTGGGAACAGCGCGCGTAGTAGCGGCATGCCATGATCCGGCGCTGCTGCAAAGAGCTCATCAACGAAGGAGTCCTCAGATTTCCGTAAGGAGGGGAGATCAAGTGGTGAATTGTTTACAAAATCGGCAGGATAGTTAGTGCCGCTATGGGGTGAGGCAAATATAACAGGCGCGGTCTGCTGCTCCGGAGACAGGACCTCTAGCGGGTCGTTGTTTCCGGGCTCTGTAATGAATTGTTTGGCCATACCCGTGATTTACCCGTTTGCGGTGGCTCTGTCATTAGTTTGCATTGTACAAAATGTCGCGCCATAAATTACCGGCGACGGATTAACGTTTCGCAAGGAAATCCCCACTATGGTGTGTCGTTGTATTTTCGGTCAGGTCGAAGAGACTGATCGGGATTAGCAGGCATGGCGCATATTTTACTCGCTGAAGATGATAATTCTCTGCGGCAATTTCTGGCAAAGGCGCTGGCGCGGGCCGGTCATGCTGTTGTGGATTGCGCTGATGGCAATGATGCGATGGCTGAAATAATGGCTAAGACCCGTGAATTTTATTTGCTGCTCGCCGATATCGTCATTCCGAGGCTCGATGGGATCGAGCTGGCGCGGCGCGCGGGCAAAGAAATTCCTGGTTTGAAGGTCCTTTTTATCACGGGGTTTGCAGCGATTGCCTTGTATACTAAACGCACCGAGCCGGCCAACGAGACCAGAATTTTGTCCAAGCCGTTCCATCTCAAGGATTTGGTGGGTGAGGTCGATAAAATCCTCGCGGCGTAACTCAGCCAAGCTGGCTTGCAAAGCCGTGTGCTTTCAGTATAAAAGACGCCCCGCCCGGCGGACGCCTGAGATCAATGGCCCGTCTGGTTGATAAAATGGTGACGGGCGCATAGCTCAGCGGGAGAGCACTACGTTGACATCGTAGGGGTCGCTGGTTCAATCCCAGCTGCGCCCACCATTTACCCATTCGATATAAAAAGACTATTTGGTTTAGCTGTTGCATCACCGATAGTTGTGAGTGACCAGAACAAGTCACGAACTTCAGCGGTTTGCTCACCAAGAGTGGGTAATCGCTGGGCAATTTGTTCTCTGAGTGTTCTAGGGGCTCCTGCCAATCATAAGGCTGCGAAGGCCGTGAGGGTTAGAGGTTTCCATACCGCCTATTGATCGATGCCACCCCATATTTCGGTGGCTAGATCGACAACCATTCCCGGCTTATCGAACTGTTCCTGCTCGGAAATGATGTTGCCGATGGCGTTTGACGACAACCCGCATTGTGGCGACAGGTAGATCTGGCTGATATTCGCAATCCACACTAGGTCGATCTTTTTCGATAGCTTATTCAAAACTGAAAACACGCCTTTGGCTCTTCGGGGTCCTCTGTAATCGTGCCAAATGACGACATCGCCTGGCCATCGTAACCAACAAACAGGAAAGTCGTTTAACCAGCAAAACGCGAGAGATAACCGCTGTTATCAAACAGCTCATGCCGAACGCAAAAATTTCTTTCGCCAGTGGCAAGAAAATCCGACTTTCAAAAAGTTTTGCGGGTCCGACGCCAGCCACTTTTCGAATTTTAATCGCGAACTGGAAAGCTACTGCAACGAACTAGATTGGCGCACCGTCTTTTCAAATCCGTTCGACCTCAATAAGTTGACCTGCAATTAGAAAAGGGCTGCAGAGCTATGACGGTTATTGACGGGTTTGATTACATCATCGTGGGCGCTGGGTCGGCGGGTTGTACGCTGGCGGGACGGTTGTCGGAAGACCCGAGCGTAAAGGTCCTCGTGTTGGAGGCCGGTGGCTGGGACCGTGATCCCTGGATTCATATTCCTCTTGGCTGGGGCCGTATTCTTCAAAAACGTCATCACGACTGGATGTATTTCGCCGAGCCATCTGAAAACATGGATGGCCGCGTGATCGAATGTGCCCGTGGTAAGGTAATCGGCGGTTCAAGCGCCATCAACGCGATGGCCTATTACCATGGTCATCCGAGTGATTACGACCGCTGGGCGTCAAATGGACTGCCGGGCTGGTCCTTTGCCGATGTACTACCCTATTTCCGACGCTCGGAAGACTGGGAAGGCGGCGCTGATACCTATCGTGGTGAAGGTGGGCCGCTTACTACACGCAAAACGACGTTTGAAGATCCGCTGAGCGAAGCCTTTCTGGAGGCGGCCAAGGCGGCCGGATACTCCTACACCGAAGATTATAACGGTGCTGACCCCAATGGTTTCGCCCGGATGCAGGCGACATTACGAAAGGGTCGCCGCTGGAGTGCCGCGGCAGCGTATCTGCACCCAGCTAAGAATCGCCACAATTTGCGGATTGAAACCGGGGCGCTAGTCGAGAAAGTCAATTTCGATGGCAAACGCACGACCGGTGTTACCTATAAGCAGGGTGGCAAGACTGTTACCGCGAATGCCAATGCCGAAGTGTTGCTCTCCGGCGGATCGATTAATTCACCGCAGCTATTGATGCTGTCCGGTGTTGGCGATCCAGCGCATTTGAAGGACAAAGGTATCGATGTCACCGCGCCGCTCGAAGGCGTCGGACAGAATTTGTGTGATCATACCTCCTCGGCATTTGTGTTCCGGCGCAAAGAGGGCGGAACGTTTCAGCGGAATATGCGCCTCGATCGTGTTGGGTTTTCTTTGATCCGGGCGTGGCTGGGGATGGGTGGTTTTGCCGCTGATCTGCCGTTTGGGATTACCGGTTTCGTCAAAACTCGAGAAGAAGAACCCGTGCCAGATTTGCAGTTATTATTCTGGATGGGGGCGACGACAACGGCGGCTCCCTGGTTGCCGCCTTTCAAAAAGGCATTTGCGGATTCATTCTCAGTACGCGCCATGCCGATGCGCCCAGAAAGCCGTGGCTATGTCTCGCTAGCTTCTTCCAACCCGAATGAGGCGCCGGAAATTCATCAGCGTTTCCTCGAGACCGATAATGAATGGCGGGTCCTGCGCACTGGGTTGCGGATGGCCCGTGACTTGGTTGGGCAGGCACCGATGTCGCCGTTTGCTGGTGACGAGTTAATCCCCGGTGTTGAGCACGATTCCGATGAAGAGATTGATGCACATATTCGCAAAACAATGATCACGGTTCATCACCCCGTCGGTACCTGCAAGATGGGCGGCGATGACGATCCACGCGCTGTTGTTGACGGCGAGTTGCGCGTGCGGGGTGTTGAAAATCTTCGTGTTATCGACACGTCTGTCATGCCTGATCTGATCGGTGGCGCCACCAATGCGCCGATTATCATGATGGCAGAAAAGGCTGCCGATATGATCCGGGGTAAAGCGCCCTTAGCACCTACGGAATTGCCCTAGGCTTATTCGTGCAACTCTCTACACGAGACCGTGAGGCATCTTACTACTGTTGCCCGCCAACCTAAGTCTTAGGAACGACGCTCTCTAACGACCGTAGAGGATTGGTTTTATACGCAGATTTGTGATGGCGGTATGCATTGGGCTCGCCTGGTATGTCCCTCTCTTGGGGCCCGCCGCGGCAGCTCCGCTTAGTGGCTAATTGATTTCTGAGTTAAGTCGCGATGTCGTCTTTTCACGCATTAAAAATATTCAGAGCCCTCTTGATCGATTGGTCAACCGTGTCATCAAGCTCGCGCTTTTGCGTGTTAGAGATCCTGCATTTATGCGTTTTCTGGGAGGCGATCTTAGCAAGCGGGATCGCCTGAAAATCAGATTGAAGGAAATCACCTGGGGTGGGGTTAAACTTGACGGCATTCCCTCGCTGGATGACCCAAGCCTGATTTCCGGTGCAGAGGCTGGCTACTTGAAGGTCACTGACCTTGTGTTTGGTGTTGAGATCAACGGTGACGCGCGGGCCTATCCGCTCCGCATCATGGGTTGGCATCCTGTTTGAAACGAAGACTCCGGATCGTGATAAACCGCTGGTCTTTGGTTCCACAGGGTTTCAGCACCACCCCAACAAGCTGATGTTTGATCGCGAGACCAACAGCCTGTGGATCCAGTTTACTGGCAAGCCGGTAAGCGGCTCATTGGCTCAATCCCTCATCGCTCTAAAAATCCGGCCGGTGGTCATCACGTCATGGGTGGATTGGAAGAAGCGCCACCCCAACACGGATGTGCTGTCACTTGAGACGGGTCATCAGCGAAACTACAGCTCGGGTTTCGTCTATCGTGATTATTTTGCCAGCCCTGATCTGATGTTTCCCGTCCTTGTCAAAAATTAAGAACGGGTCAAACGGAAAGACTATGTGTTTGGCATTCGCTATGTTGGCGCAGCCAAAGCGTCGCCACTTTCTGGCTTTACTGGTGGCCGAGTGATTAATGACGCTGTTGGCCAGCGCGAAATTGTTCTTATCGGTGACCAGGCAACCCGCTCAGTCCGGGCTTATTTTCGCAAAGATTATCAATTTGCGGCTGCTGACCGGGCTAGACAAATAAAAGGTCCCGGAAGGCTGTGGACAATTACCGAACCTGCTCTGATCGGTCCCAAGGTAAGAAATTCGCTCGGGTGCCCGGACATATCAGCTACTGGTTTGTCTGGGATGGATATCTTGGCATCGATAGTGCGCTTTACGCGGCCAAGGCTAGGCGTTAATCGGTCTCAAACACTAGGTCTTTAACGATCGTCCGATTGGGTGGCGGTTCCACCGTCATGCCATCCGTTGCCAGACACATACAGGTCAGCTGGCGGCGGCCATTAATCATCATCGAGCAGATGCCACACACACCGCGCCGGCAATCCGAGTTGCGGAACGACAATGTGCCATCGACCTTGTGATAGACATGGCGGATCGCCTGCAACACGGACAATGGACCATCAGATTCGATGTCGTAGCCTTGCATTCGGGGTTTGTCATCGCAGCTTGGGTCAAATCGATAAAGTGTGATGTTGAGCTTTTCCATTTAGCCGGCCTCCGCTAGGGAAGCCGTATATTCGGGGCCAGGCGTGCATTCTCTTGTCTCAAATGCCAGTGCGTCTTGGTTTGCGGAGTGGTGAATGACGATGTTTTGCAGCCAGTTCTTGTCATCGAGCTCTGGATAATCTTCGCGGTAATGTGCGCCTCGACTTTCGGTGCGTAGCAAGGCTGCACCCGCCATGGCACGTGCAAACCGGATCATCGCCGTGACCTCTAAGGCCTCGATCCAGTCGTAATTGCCGATGCGGTTATCTTCTGCCATCGACATCGTCGGCAGGTCTTCGCGTTCTATCCGTTCAAACTCGGTGATGGTTTCACGCAGCCCTTCGTCATTGCGGACGACACCGACATAATCATTCATCAGTTTTTGCAGATGTGTCTTGATCACGTTGGGGCGCGGTCCGGTGCGCTCGCGACTGAGATAAGATGTCACCCGGCTTGCCTCGGACGCGACCTCGTCGCTACTTGGGCTGCCTGTGTTTCCAGCATTCGCGAACGCCGCGGCTTCGGCACCGGCCCGTTTACCAAAGACCAGTATCTCGGTCAGTGAGTTGCCGCCGATGCGCCCGGCACCGTGCGGTCCACCCGAGCATTCACCGACGGCAAAAAGGCCGGGCACAGTTGATTGTGACTGGGTGTTGATTTTAATCCCGCCGCAAACGTAATGCGCCGCTGCGCCAACCTCAATCGGCTGGGTCATGTCGACGCCGAATTTCTCCAAATATTTGGTCTGTGACGGCAGCGAGTCCATCAGCGTTTCGTGGGAAACCGATCCGGGGTCAAAGAACGCACCACCATGCGGGCTGCCGCGCCCTTCTCGAACTTCACCATAGACGGCGCGGGCATAAATATGCCGCGCAGGGTTGTCGTTTCCCTCAGGGTCATAGTTAGAGAGGAATGATTCGCCTTCCGAATTAAATAGCGGTTTTGCGCCTTTGGTCAGCAGATATTGAAATGTGAAGAGCACGCCGCGCACCGTGGCAGGGTGCAGAACCGCGTGGCCGAGCATCAGCAGGAATTCGATATCCACCAGATCAGCACCAGCATTAAGAGCGAGGGCGTAACCGTCCCCGGTAGAATCCGGCGTGTTGCTATGAACGGGGAATAGTTCTCCTGCGCCGCCGGTTGCCATGATAATCGCACCGGCGTGGATTTCGACAATCTCGCCTTTCTGAAAATCAAGCGCGATGGCGCCACATACCCTGTCACCATCCTTGAGCAGCTTGGTGACCAACATCTCATGCATGCGGGGCACCTCGCGCTTATTCATTTCGCGGCGCAGCGCCTGCATGATGGGGGTGCCGAGGGAGTCACCTTTTTTGATCGAACGCGGGTAGGTTTGCGAAGAGTCGAGCTTGCGCTGGATCAACTTGCCATCTTCTTCCCGATCAAACCGCGCGCCAAAGGATTCAATATCTTCTACCGCGGCGATGGCTTCATCACAAAAGATACGGGCGAGTTCGGGATCGGCAAGCCCATAGCCACCGCGGATCGTGTCGCCGTAATGGACCTCCGGATTATCGCGCGGGTCGGCATAGCCGAAGGCGACCTGAAAGCCAGTCACCGCTGTCTGGGTCAGACCGCTTTTGCCGACGATGCCTTTCGATAGCACTAACACCCGCGCCCCGGCATCATGTGCCGCGACGGCAGCCCGTAACCCACCACCACCACCACCGATTACCAGCACATCGGTTTCAATGGTTCTATCAACCCTTCCATCACTCATGTCGTAGCCTCACGCGTCTGCTAACTATTCCGAACGGAGTCTACGAACAGATCTTCGACGGTAAGTGGTCGATCCATCAGCCCCTGATCATCACAATAATTCAGGAACGTTTCCAGATTCTCGCGGTTGGCAGAGATTCCTGAAGGCCATAGGTCAGGTGCCATGCGGTCGCGCTGTGCTTTATAGATATTGGATGTCCAAGCGAGCAGCGCATAGGCGGGGTCTTCATAATATTTGTAAGCGATGTCCTTTGACTGGTTCCACATTTCGATCAGCGCCATTGGCAGCTCCGGGGCTTTTTCAAACGTATCGCGCCGCATCGCCAACAGATGCATGACTGGAAAATAACCGTATTTTTTGAAATAGCGTTCATCTTCGGCTTCCGGTTCGGTGAACAGACGTTTCACCTTGTCGCCGGCGGCCGCCAAAGATTTCAGAGATTTCGCAGGCGGTTGCGGGCAAATCAGTGCATCGATCTCTCCCGTGCCCAGCATCTCGCCAATGTCAGCGCCCTCGGGTATCCGCTGTACGGATACACCATCCGAAAATTCAACCGGCAACTGTTCTGGCCGCATGCAGTGCCAGTTAATATCGCGCCAATCGACGCCGTAATCGCGTTTGAGATCGCCTTTGGCGAGAACCGACAAAGTGACCTGAAAGGCAGTGATGCCGACATTGCGGCCAACGAGGTCCTGTGGCGATTTAATACCTGAATTAGAATTTATATAAATCTGGCTTGCCGAGAAGTAGCGCCGTGGGAAAACTGGAATGCCGACCATCGGAAAATGGGGGTCGCGCGATAGACCCAAAATGTAGGACCCCAGTGACATTTCACAGATATCGAACTCGAGATCGCGCAGCATCCGATGATGGCGATCTAGCCCGTGACGGCGCTCCAGAGTCTCGCCGATCTCTAAGACATTTAAATTGATGCCGTCGGGGGCTTCGATCACCCCGGTAAAGAAAGGCATATGTCGCTCATAAAGCTCTAACGCGATTGTTAGTTCCAACGTTCTCTCCCTGATTTTGTTCCTACAGTATTCCGCTATGTCTTCGCCCTGTAAAGATGCGGGATACGCCCTTCTTTAAGGGGGCAGAATCAGGCTAGACTTCCCGTAATTGACCATGGGGAGGAATTGCAAATGATAAACACGGTGATCACCGTGCGCCCTATGTCGGCCCATACCGGCGCGGAGATTTCGGGAGTCGATCTCAGAGCACCGCTGGCCGAGCAGGCCTATCTCGAAATTCGGCAAGCGATTAATGACTGGGGGGTGATTTTCTTTCGGAATATGGCTCTGACTGCGGCACAGCAGCTCGCCTTTGCCCGCCGTTTTGGCGCCACCGAGGAAGACACGCACGTTTCGAACATGACCGGTGTTGACGGCCTGCCGGAGGTCAAGGAAGTCGTGAAGGAAGCCGATGACGTGCGCAATATTGGCGGATTCTGGCATATGGATCAGTCGTTTTATGATCTGCCGAGTTGCTTTTCGGTACTCTATGCCCGTGAGCTGCCGCCTAACGGCGGCGATACAATGTTTTCGCATCTCAGCGCGGCCTATGATTCCCTGTCTCCGGGCTTGCAGGCAACGCTCGAAGGCCTTTCAGGTGTCCATATTAGAGCCCACGCCGATAGCAGCGCCATGAACTCTGCGGCCTCCGGTCTGAGCTTCGGGGATTATGTTGAAAGCCGTAAACGTTTTGCCGGGATTGAGGCAACTCATCTAATTGTCGCCCGCCAGCCAGAGTCCGGCCGCAAGGTTCTCTATTTTAGCCCGGTTTATACCGACCGCTTCGATGGCTGGACCCGCGATGAAAGCCTGCCTCTTATGAAATACCTCACCGGTGTTCTCGGCAAGCCCGAACATACGTGTCGGTTCCGCTGGGGGGAAGGCTCATTGGCGATGTGGGACAATCGTGCCGTGGTCCATTACGCGCTCGACGACTATGTCGGGCACCGGCGATTGATGCACCGGGTGACGGTCAACGGACCGTGGCTTGAGCCTTGCTGAGAAGGTTCTTATATGCCGCAACTCTACGGTGTCTGATACGGGTTGAAATGGACCGGGATCGTAAAGGTTAGCTTGTCTTTCTTGATACCCGGCCCTGTGGCGTAGAGCTTCGCCAGACTGTATTGGGAGAGCACAAAGCCTTTTGTGACAGCCCGTTTCAACCAGCGTGCCGCTTGAC
>CAJJCG010000095.1 GCA_905182615.1 Alphaproteobacteria bacterium UBA2964
CTTTTGCTCGGCATCCCGGGTACTGCGGCTGTACCGGGCGGCACGCATGTAGCCCCAATGCCAAAGTTTCCTGTATTTCCGAGTGGCCAATCTTCCACTAAATCAGGCGGAATCAAACTGCGTCCACCCAAAGTTATGCAGAATCGCACCACCAAGAAAAAACGGGCGGTTCGGAAGCCAGCACAGAAATTCACTCGCACGGCTCGGCGGGTACCAGCCGTAAAGCGAGCGCCGCAGCAAATTCGTCCAATAGCGCCGCCAACGGCCTTGACCCGGCCAAAAGTAATTTCGGCACCACCATTGCCCAAGGTTTCTATGCCGACGCGTACACCTAAATCACGCGTCGCCTCATTGCCACCTATCGGACAACCTCTCAAAGCAAGTACGTCAACACGTATTGGTTTTAGCGCCGGTTCGGCCAAACTCAACAGCAATGCGTCGGCGCGTTTGCAAAATGTTTCGGCTTCGCTCAAGAAAAACGGTGCATTACGTATTCAGCTACTCTCCTATGCTGGTGCCAAAGATGGCTCCGCTAGTCAGGCGCGGCGGTTATCGCTATCACGCGCCCTGGCGGCGAGATCATATTTGATCAAAAAAGGTATTCACAGCACGCGCATTGATGTCAGAGCACTTGGCAACCACTCAGGTAATGGTCCAATCGACCGCATCGACATACTCGTAACAACGCGCTAACCCGCAATCATCGTGATACCGGTATAGTATCTCATACTGCTGCAGGAAAGGTCGGATGAACGGTCCTCGGCGTTATTTAATAAGGATGCTGTTGTTTATTGTTGCTGTCGGGCTGGCAGTAGCAGGTCTGTATTCGTCGCTCGCCAATGCCTTTATGGCCAACCCTGCCCTGAATGGCCTCATTCTGGGCGTCCTCCTCCTTGGCATAATTTACATTTTCCGTCAGGTCGCCCTTCTCATACCAGAAGTCGCCTGGATCGAGAGCTTCCGTAACAACCAAGGACACGCAGATCAAACGCCACCGAAGCTGCTGGCACCCATGGCCGCGATGCTGGGCGAACGCAAAGGCCAGTTCAGCCTGTCCGCCTTGTCCCTGAACTCGCTGCTCGACGGTATTTCTTCGCGACTGGAAGAATCCCGCGATTTATCACGATACCTCATCGGCCTTTTAATATTTCTTGGTTTGCTCGGAACCTTTTGGGGCCTGCTGCAAACTATCGGTGCCGTCGGCGACGTGATTAGTAGCCTGTCTGTCAGCGGCGGCGACGGCAACCTCGCCAAAGTGTTCACTAATCTCAAAGCAGGCTTAAAAGCACCTCTCGCCGGCATGGGAACCGCTTTTAGCTCCTCTCTGCTTGGTCTTGCTGGGTCGCTGATCCTCGGATTTCTGGAACTACAGGCCGGCCAGGCGCAAAACAGATTCTATAACGATTTGGAAGATTGGTTGGCTGGCCAGACGCGACTGTCTTCTGGCAGCCTCGCAATCGGAGAGGGCGATCAGAGCGTTCCCGCCTATGTTCAGGCACTGCTCGAACAAACCGCCGATAGTCTAGAAAGACTACAACGTACGCTCGAACGTGGTGAAGAAAGCCGAATTTCTGCCAATAGCGGTATTGTCTTGCTAACTGACAAGCTTGACACGTTGACTGATCAAATGCGCACAGAACAGTCGCTCATGATTAAGTTAGCGGAGACCCAACTCGAAATAAAACCACTGCTCGCCAAGATCGCAAACGCACCTATTTCATCGTCGCCTGAAGAAACTATGGGTAAATCGATGCGCAGCATTGATACACAGCTCGCTCGACTTATTGAAGAAATGGGGACAGGTCGTAGCGAACTGGTTTCCGAACTTCGCAGCGAAATCAGAGTATTGTCACGGACTATGGCCGCTATCGCAGAACGGTCGAACCAATGACGGCTTGGCACTGATAGCCAATGGCGACTCGATCCTACAGACGCAACGGCAACTCAAATATCTGGCCCGGCTTTGTCGATGCCATTTCTACACTCCTGATTATCGTCATCTTTTTGCTGATGATTTTTACCGTCGCCCAATTCTTCCTTTCAGAAACATTGAGTGGCCGGAATGATGCCCTCGACCGCCTAAATCGTCAGATCGTCGAACTCGGCGAAGTCCTCGCATTAGAGAAAAAATCAAATGAAGACCTGCGACAGGAAGTTGCCCAGCTCTCAACTGAATTGCAGGGCTCCATCTCGGCTAGAGACAGTCTTCAGCAAAGTATTGTTGAGATGACGAGCGACCGTGATCGCCTGGCGGGATCGCTCAGCAGCAAGACGCAGGAGCTAGAAGTCAATCGCGAAAAAATTCGGATCCAGCTCGCGTCTCTGCAAAGTCTTAATAACGACATCGAAGCCCTCAAAAAGGTTCGGGCGAGGCTGGAAACAAAAGTAAGCTCTCTCGCTGCGACCCTTGAGAAAAACAAGGCCGATTTAACGGCGGCCCGCGATAGGAACAAAACGCTGGAAGCCAAACTCAACACTGCTGCTGAACGGACGGCTTTAGCGCAAAAGGAAATCGAGAAAAAGAATATCCGACTAAGCCAGATACAGGATAGCGCGGCGAAATCAGCCAAATTCCTCAAGGACGAACAAATCTTATCGGAGAAAGCCAGAGCGCGCGTTGCTCTGCTCCATCAGCAAATTGCGGCTCTCCGACAGCAATTGGCCCGCATTTCAGGTGCTCTAGAGGCTTCGGAAGCTAAGGCGCGTTCGCAGAATGTTCAGATCATCAACCTCGGATCACGGCTAAACGAAGCGCTTGCCAACAAGGTAGAAGAACTTGCCCGTTTCCGATCTGAATTTTTTGGCAAATTACGCGACGCCTTGGGAAATACAAAAGGCGTGCGTGTTGAAGGCGACCGCTTCGTCTTTCAATCTGAAGTCCTGTTCCCATCGGGATCCTCCAGTATGTTTGGCGCCGGACAAAATCAGATCAGCCAACTTGCCGGAACCCTTAAAGACATTGCGGCGCGCATTCCCAAAGATGTCGACTGGATTCTTCGGGTCGATGGTCACACGGATGACCGCCCCATTAAGACGACTCAGTTCCCATCTAACTGGGAGCTATCATCGGCACGCGCCATTGCGGTCGTTAAACAGCTAGTCGCCCGGGGCATTCCACCACATAGATTGGCCGCCACCGGCTTCGGGGAATTCAGACCTCTCGACACAAGGCCTGGCCAAGCAGGGTTAAGTCGCAATCGCCGGATCGAATTCAAACTCACCGGGCGTTAAACATCCACACAAAAAAATGGCCCCGCCGAAGCGGAGCCATTGATCTTCTAACGACCGTACGTCTTAGGTTTTACAGTCGATTTTCTTAGCTTCAGAACCGGCAGACGGGTACAGGAAGGTGCAGGTCATCCCAACTTTGATGGCCTTACGCTTAACCTTCTTACCATTCACCGTTACCTTTGTCCGGGATCCAGATACCTTGGCTTTTACTTCCTTGCCTTTATAGGAAATCCATATCCGACGATTCTTTTTCTTGGTCTTCGTCACCTTGCCGGTGTGGCTAATCAACTTAAAGACGATCTTGCCCTTTTTGCCTTTGTAGATCAGCGCCTCCTTAAGGCCAGCAATGACCGTCTGGTCGGCTTTGGTTACCCTAGCTATCAAAGCTTGGACATCTTTGCCAGTAACCGGATTTAGTTCACGACCAAGCTTTAGGATGGCTTTGGAGAACTTGGGGTCCGCCGCCATCTTGTTAAAGGCAACCCGCAGTGCTTTAACCCGCGCTTTTGGAACACCTGGCGGTGCAACAAACGGTCGACCCATTTCGAGGCGGGCATCGTTCAGCTCCATGATTGCCTTTTCCTTGGCGTTCCGAGCCAAATCCGCAGCCAAAGGCACCTGCGGAATTTTCGCATGTTTCCGCGTAGACGCTTGTACCATAATATTGACGAATTCCTTACCGGGCTGGAACCAACGCTTTTGTGCCGAGGTCAGCGAGGAATAGGAGCCACAAAATCCATCAAGCTCTTTACGTTCAACGGCCATCGCAGTTTCTGTTGACCCGGGGTAGCCCGAAATAACCTTAAACCTGAGTCCCAACATATTATTCAAGAACGTCGGTACCGTCTCGCTATCCGAGGCGATGCCCGATCCACCCATATGGGTAACCGTGGTCTTCAAGTCTTCAAAAGTCTTTGCTTTTGCCTCTTTGCGGACAACGCAAATCGTTACCTCATTATTGAGGCTGCCGAGCCAATTGAATTTGTTAGGGTCAAAGGCGGCACCCGGGCGACCCATAATCGCATGAAACGGCGCCGTCCGCTGCACATGACCAAATACGGTGCCGTCTTTCGGTGCTCTAACATAAAGGAAATTCGCCGCCCGCAATCCACCTGCGCCGGGCATATTCTGCACGATCGCATTCGGCTTACCCGGAAGAAACCGGACAATATGATTTGCCAAAACACGGCTATAAGCGTCATACCCACCGCCAGCGCTCGACGCGACAATAACGCGTAGAGTTTTTCCTTTATAAAAATCTGCAACCGCGTCTGCCTGCGCTGCTGTAGCGCTTACGCCGAGCCCAATTGCGGCACCCGTGACCGCCGATAAAATATTCTTAAACGAACTCATTAATCAATTCCCCCTGTTATCTCTTTTACACATAGGACAAAAAGACTAGCACGAGATAGCTCGCTTTCAAGCTGAAAACGCGACAAAGTGGAAGGTGAAGAAGTATCTTAGAATCTTGTCAAAGGGTTGGATCATGAAAATCGATGGCGGTTGTCAGTGCGGTACCATCACATACAAAGCAACGGTTGACCCGGAAAGCTGCGGCATTTGCCATTGTACCGATTGCCAAAAATTTTCGGGTGGGGCATTTCGCATTGGTGTCGTCGCACAGGAGGAGAACTTCGCCTTCTTGTCTGGCGCGCCAAAGACTTATGTCAAAACAGCAGAAAGCGGTAACCACCGAGCACAGGTGTTTTGCCCTGATTGCGGCACGCATATTTTCTCCACCTCTATCGGTGACGGCCATAAGGAGTTTCGAATTCGAACCCCGACCACAAACCAGTCCAGTCAGCTCATGCCAAAATCACAGGGATGGTTCCGCTCGGCGCAAAGCTGGGTAACGACAATATCAGCTATTCCGAGCCGCGAGAAACAATAAGAACTAAGAATTACTCGGCGGCGTCACGGGTGGTTTCTTCTCGATCAAACTGAAGAGCCGCCAGACGCGCATAGAGCCCGCCTTCCGAGATTAACTCGTCATGGGTACCGGTAGCGATAATGCGGCCCTGATCCAGGACAACGATACGATCCGCTTTGAGCACTGTTGCCAGACGATGGGCAATCACCAGAGTCGTCCGGTTGGACATTGCTTCGTCGAGCGCTTGCTGCACACTACGCTCGCTTTCAGCATCCAGCGCGCTGGTCGCTTCATCTAGCAAAAGAAGTGGCGCATTGCGCAAAATAGCGCGCGCAATGGCAATCCGTTGCCTCTGGCCACCAGAGAGCCGTACTCCTTTTTCACCGAGAAAGGAGTCAAACCCCTCTGGTAGCGGGTCGAGAAATTCCGTCGCCATTGCAGCAACCGCCGCCACGCGAATTTCATCCTGTGATGCTTCCGGCCGCCCATAGCCAATATTCTCCCAGCCATTGGCCGCAAAGATCACCGCATCCTGTGGCACGATCGCCATGCGCGCCCGTAACGCATCAAGATCGATATCTCGTAGATCGAGCCCTTCCAACGTCACAGAACCCTCTGTGGGGTCGTAAAAGCGCAGCAGCAGCTGAAAGACCGTTGATTTACCGGCGCCACTTGGCCCCACAAGCGCCACAGTTTCTCCGGCTTTAACATCCAGCGTAAAATTCGACAGAGACGGGATTTCGGGGCGTGACGGATAATGAAAGGTCACATTGTCAAACTTCACCGCCCCCGTTGGCGTATCCGGCAGAGGTTTAGGATCATCTGGGGACCTCAAGGCCGGTATCGTCCCGAGGAGCTCAATAAGCCGTTCACTGGCACCAGCGGCGCGTTGCAGATCGCCGATGACCTCGCTGATCGCGCCGACAGAACCAGCAACGACGATCGCATAAAATACAAAGGCAGATAATTCACCCGCGGTAATACGACCCGAGATCACGTCATGGCCGCCAAGCCACAGAATGACTCCAATCGAGACAAACACCAGCATCATCACCGTCGCGGTTAGAAAAGCCCGCGCCCGAATACGGCCAATCGCTGTGGTCAGGGCTTCTGTTACGCGGCCACCGAAGATGGCACGGTCTATTTTTTCATGGCCGAATGCCTGGACGGTCCGCACCGCATTCAGTGTTTCCTCGATAAAGGCGCCGACATCGGCAACCCGGTCTTGGCTGGCACGTGACAGTTTTCTAACGCGCCGCCCAAAGAAAATGATCGGCACGACGACTAAGGGCACCACGAGGAACACGAAACCGGTCAGCCGTGGACTGGTGATCACCAGCATGGCGGTACCACCCGCGAATAGCAGCAGGTTGCGCAACGCTACTGACACCTGCGACCCAACAACTGATTGCAGCAACGTCGTATCCGTTGTCAGGCGGGATAGCACTTCGCCGACTCGGGTGGTTTCAAAAAACTGGGAATCGAGATTCAGGATATGGTTAAAAACATCTCGTCTTATATCAGCGACAACTTTTTCACCGATCCAGGATACGAGGAAAAATCTGGCATAAGTCGCCGCGGTTAAGGTCGCGATGATTGCCAAGAGTCCGATCAGCGCATTATCCAACAGGTCAGCATTGCCCGCACTGAAGCCATGATCGACCAGCGCCCGCAAACCAACACCCATCACCAGCACCGCAGAGGCCGCCACGGTCAGGGCGACGAAGGCTCCCGCAATTGCTGCTTTATAAGGCTTGAGATATGGAACAATGCCCCGCAAGGCGCCGACTGATGCCCGCGGACGTTCCGATGCTTCCGATGTGTCGGCTAAGTTTTTTGGCCGTCGTGCCATTCTTTATGCAATTCCCTGAGCTAAACGCGATTTCTTACCTAACAAGCATTACAAACGCGTTCCGTCAACGCACAAGCCGCGTTCTATATTTACTGCATTACAAGGCTTGCTCTTGCCCATAATTCTGATATACAACGCGCGCCCGTTGCGGAGGAAGAGATGAAAACTGATATCCATCCAGAATACCATGAGATCACTGTCGTTATGACTGACGGCACGACCTATCAGACCCGTTCAACCTGGGGCAGCCCTGGTGACACAATGAAATTGGATATCGACCCCAACAGCCATCCGGCATGGACAGGTGGCGACGCGCGGATCAATAGCAAGGACGGCCAGGTCGCCAAATTCAATAAGAAGTTTGAAAGTTTCGGCCTGAAATAAACCGCTTTCGCGGTTTAGATCCCGGATTTTCTGCTATCAGTCGCCAACTGGCGAACCAATGCGCATGTCCGGCGTGACCGGTCAATCAAGCTTCGCACTGTTATAGGCAGGCGCACCAGAACCTCTGCGTCCTTAACCTCATCGGGCTCGTCAGTTTGACCACCGAGATTTCCAGCAGGTTCCGCGTTGGCATCTTTCCGACTAAGCTCGCCGACCTCGATGGCTTTTTGCAACATCAGCCACGCCATCACGTCTGTTAAATCTCGCGTCATACACGGCATCTCCCGCGTCAACCTGAGCTGATCAGGAGCTGCCAGAGCCTCCGCTTCATCCTGCATGGGACCTGAAATATAGTCTCGGATCTAAACCAGAAATTCGTAGGTGTCCTGATAAGTCTTTTTAAGGAAGGGATTTATGGGTGCAGCGTCATACTTAGAACTCATTATGTTGATTTGGAGCCTTGATTAAAGGGAAGCCGTAAAAATTACACCTGAAAAGAAACTAGAGCCGCCACAAGGGCGGCTCTAGTTTCAACAGGGAGGCGTCAAAAGGATGGGATGAGGATCCATGACGTGATGGATAGGAAAACCTATTCATCACCATGAACTTTATAATCTAAAGGTTAAAGAATGGTTAACGAGATAAATACTTTTCAAATTATCGCCAACCTTTATTGAATAACGATAAACACTTCTAGCTCTTAAAGAACGACTCAGCAGCGCTGGCATGAGATTTCTTGGCAACGATATCAGCTTCAACCCGCTCGATCTCCGCCTTTAGTTCAGAAATATACTCTTGCAGCTGCTCTATCGAGAGGGCTTCAATATTCCGTAGTGTCCAGTCTTTTGACCGGACGATATCTTCTTCGTCATCCATAACAATCCATCCTCCTCTTGCCAGTTTGAATCGAGAGGATTAGACCTGCAACCCTTTTTAACACTCAAATAATGGATCCATTCATGACCCAAGCTCTGCCTCAGGAAATGACGGTAATTCACATCACCGAGCCCGGCGGCCCGGAAGTTCTCAAACCCGGCCAGAGGCCGCTTCCTGAGCTGCGCGATGGCGAGGTTCTCATCAAAGTCGCTGCGGCAGGCGTCAACCGTCCCGACGTCATGCAACGGCAGGGAAACTATCCGCCGCCCAAGGGAGCGCCAGACACCCCCGGCTTGGAAGTTGCGGGGACAATCGTTGCCCTGTCGAATGATGTTACGGGCTGGGTAATCGGCGATGAAATTTGTGCCCTCGTCGCTGGTGGTGGATATGCCCAATATTGTGCGGCCCCAGCATTGCAATGTCTGCCGGTACCAAAAAATATTCCGTTGATGGACGCTGCCGCCCTTCCCGAGACCTTCTTTACCGTCTGGGACAATGTCTTTACCCGCGGCGGGCTATCTGCCGGAGAAACAATCCTGATTCATGGCGGCTCCAGCGGTATCGGCACAACGGCTATTCAGTTGGCCGTGGCGATTGGCGCAACTGTCTATACCACCGCAGGGTCTGATGAAAAATGTAAGGCTTGCGAACAACTGGGGGCGACCAAAGCGATCAATTACCGTGATGCCGATTTCGTCGAAATTGTGCAGAACGCCACCGACAAAAAAGGCGTGAACGTGGTGTTGGACATGGTCGGTGGTGATTACGTTGCCCGGAACCTGCGGGCCCTAGCGAAAGGTGGACGGCTGATTCAAATCGCTGTGCAGCAAGGCACCAAAGCCGAAATACCGGTTCATATGATCATGATAAAGCAAATTACCTTTACCGGATCGACGCTGCGGCCACGGTCAGTTGCGGAAAAAGCATTGATTACTGAGCAACTTCGTGACAAAGCATGGCCTTTAATTGAAGCGGGTAAGGTCAAGCCGCTGATTTTTGAGCGTTTTCCTCTTGCAGATGCCGCTAAAGCACACGCACTGATGGACAGCAGCGCCCATATCGGTAAAATTGTCCTGACTGTTTAATAGCGTGTACTGATCGAGGGATCGCTTCGCTGTTACGCCCCAGAGCAAGCATTCCGCCTCGCGGATTGCACCTGTCGGTTCGGCGGCTGGGGTGTCGCGTGTGCCCTAAAACAAAGGAGAGACCATGAGTCAGGTCCTTATGCCAAAAGCAACGGCTGTTTGGCTTATTGATAATACAGCGCTGACATTCGATCAGGTAGCGAATTTCTGCGGATTGCACCCTCTAGAAGTGCAGAGCATCGCTGATGGTGACGCAGCGATTGGTATGGTCGGCTATGATCCGATCACAAATGAGCAATTGACCAAGGAAGAGATCGAACGCTGCGCTACCGACCCAGAAGCGCGGTTGGAGCTCGCCGAGGTCAATGTTCCACGTCCGATAGCACGCACCAAAGGGCCCCGCTATACACCGGTTGCTCGCCGTCAGGATCGCCCAGACGCCATCGCCTGGTTAGTCCGTAATTTTCCGCAGCTGTCCGATGGACAAATTTCAAAGCTGGTTGGAACGACCAAACCGACGATCAATGGCGTTCGCGAACGTACGCATTGGAATATGAACAACATTAAGCCACGAGATCCCGTCGCGCTTGGGCTCGTTGCCCGTGACGATTTAACGGCCGCTATCGATAAAGCGAACCTTGCGGTTGAACGCGCTGAAAAACGCAAGGCGAAGGAAGCCGGCATTACTCTGCCAGTCGCCGCGGCAGCTGAAGAGCCCGCAGAAGTACCGATTGCAACAATTGTCGACATAACTTTGGAAGAACCCGTCGCTGAACCATCGATTGACCCCGATGTCGTATTCGCGCCGCGACCCATCGCGGAGCCTCCGGCAGAGCCCAAAGCTGAAGAAGCACCGCCTGCAGAACCCGCTATTGAGGATGATGGCAATCCGTTCGCCGCGCTCGGCAGCTTGCTACCGGCCGATGGCGCACCTTCGTCGGATGACCAGGACAGTGGCTCCGAAGAAAAGCAGGATTAAGGTAGTCGCGGACGTTCCGCATCTACAACATCTGATCAATGGCAAATAAGCCAGACTATCCTTTCGACCGGCTTGAATATGGCGAGACCATAGAAGTGGTTCCGGGTATCCATTGGATCCGGATGCCGCTTCCTTTTGCGCTCAATCATATAAATTTATGGCTGATTGCCGATGGTGACGGCTGGACCATCATTGATACTGGCTACAACACCGATGAAACCCGGCAAGTTTGGGAAAAAATCTTTGACGACCTCCTAGACGACAAACCGGTTAAACGCATTATCGTCACGCATTTTCACCCCGATCACGTTTCTCTGGCAGGATGGCTCCTCGAGAAGTGGGATGCGCCTGTCTGGATGACCTATTCAGAATGGATGCAGGCCCAACTCAACCGCTACGGTGGTCCGACTGCCGATATCGATGCCCGCATGGAATTCTATATCGAACATGGCATGGAACAGTCAGGGATTGATGGCTATCGCGAGACCCGCCCCGATTTCTCGAAGATTATCCTACCATTGCCTACCGGTTTCCGCCGGATGATCGATGGCGAGAAATTTCCTATTGGCGACCATAATTGGCGTGTCATTACCGGTGCTGGTCATTCCCCGGAACACGCGGCGCTGTGGTGCAAAGACCTCAATGTCTTGATTTCAGGCGATCAGGTGCTGCCGCGCATATCCACCAATGTGAGCCTGCAATGTAATGAGCCTGACGGCAATCCGCTGCGACTCTATCTCGATAGCCTCGAAAAGTTTCGCGACCTGCCCAAGGATGCGTTTATCCTGCCATCACATGACCGGCCCTTTTATGGCCTACATGACCGGATTGATGCCCTGGGTGAACATCATGCCGACAGGCTTGATGCCGCGGTTGAAGCCTGCGCCGAGCCCAAAACTTCCCGCGAACTAATTCCATTTTTGTTTAAGCGTGAGCTTGACCGCCATCAGCTCGGCTTTGCCATCGGCGAAGCAATGGCACATGCCAATTATCTCGTCGCTGATGGGCGCCTATCAAAAGCCCACGATGAAGATGGACTTATCCGCTATTCGCAAGTCCAGTAATCTGAAGTTTTAATCTTGCCGGGCCTGTGCTTCCAGTTCCCGAAGTGCCCGACGATCAATTTTCATTAAAGTTGTCCGTGGCAGGATATCAACGAAGGCCATTTCCTCCGGCACCTTATAACCACCAATTTTTCGAACGCCCTCTTTGAGCTCGGTGACCAGCGTGTCATGCACTTCAACGCCAGGCTTAAGAACAATAAAAGCCTTTGGTTTGGTGAGCCCTTCATGGTCTTCATAAGACACGACGGCCGCTTCAAGGACGCCATCATGCTCGGTAATGGCCGCCTCAACCTCAATCGGCGACACCCATAGCCCTTTGACTTTAAAGACGTCGTCGCTGCGACCAGAAAACCAGAAAAACCCATCCTCATCGAATTGCAGCGTATCGCCAGTCCGCGCCCATTCACCAACAAAGGTCTCGCGGCTTTTATCGAGCTTACGCCAGTAGAAGAAACAGGTCGTACGGCTGCCGATCCACGCCTCACCATCGGTATTGGGCTCGGTGACCTCATTGCCATCATCATCCATCAGCTTGACGTCACAACCAAAGACCGCCTTGCCAAGACTGCCGCGGCGATACTCCTTGGGCCGGTTGGCAATCCACTCGTAGGTAATTTCTGATGACCCTATTGAATCGTGGATTTCAAGACCGAAAAGTTCTTCAAATTTTTCGAATACTTCCGGCGGCATTTTTTCTGAGGCTGACGTTACCAACTCGAGAGATGATAAGTCCGGTGCCCTCTCCTGCTCGGCAAACAGCAGTAGGTTTTTGATAATGGTCGGAACCGTAATGAACTTGTTGGGTTTGGTTTTCTCGATGATATCGACAACATTCTCTGCAGTCGGTGGCAGGCGCGAAATTACACTGGTGGCGCCATAATAAAACGGGATCAGCACCGCGGGCCAAATTCCGTGCGTAAAATATTTCTTTGACGTCGCATGAACGATGTCGTCCGGCCCGTACTCCATAAAAGTCCCGTGGCGTTCCGGCACCAAACAAAAATCATGCGCCAAATGGGTAATTCCTTTGGCAGCGCCGGTCGTACCACCTGAATAAAACATGTAAGCAACATCATTGTGATGCAGCGGCAGCGGTGCAAAAGTTTGAAGTTGCCCCTCAACCATCTCCGCGTAGGTCAACGTATGGCGATCACCGGTTTCAGGGGCATCACCGATATCATCCCCCCGGACGATCACATTCTCCAACGTCCAGGGCATATCATCAGAAATCTCCGCTAGCTTCTGTGTTTGCTCGACGTCGATAAACAAAGATTTAGCAGCAGTATCCCGAAGGAAATAAAGCAAGTTGGGCGCTTTATAGGCGTCCGAGACAACGACCGGCACGATACCGGCGCGGATAGCGCCGAACCAGAGAGCGAGATACTCCACGCTGTCCGTGCCAAAGAGTAAAATTCGCGAGCCACTTTCGATTTTGAGTATCTTCAGCCCGTTGGCAGCACGACACACCAGGCCGAGAAACTCTTCATAGGTGTAATGATCATCATCAACGATAAGCGCCGTTGCACCGGATCTCCCGGTCGACAGGTGTTTATCCAGAACGACTGTGGTGGGATTGAAATATTCCGGAACTTCCGGATCACTCCAGGCCCGCCATTCTTCACCAAAGACAGTATCTTTATAATCAGTCACCACTACATCTTTCCCAATTATCTAACTGCAAACCGAACACAATATTTTTTCACCCAACTGCGTCCGGCGAGAGGCACGCAGGGAAAACGCTAAATTGCGCCTTCCTCACGCGCCACCGCAATCTCCTCATCATTGAGCCCGACAACGGTTTTTAAAATCTCATCCGTATGCTCTCCAAGCAATGGCGAACGTTCAACATCCGATGGAGAATCTGAAAGTTTTACCGGGTTGCCAACCGTCAGGTATTTACCACGCTCCGGGTGATCGACCTCAACAATAGTACCGCTATTCCGCAGGGACGGCTCATCTGCCAGCTCTTTCATCGACAGAATTGGTCCGCACGGAATATTGAGCGGGTTGCAAAGATTCATGACGTCAAACTTGTCGAGCGTCATCGTCCATTCTTCAATCGCATCAAAGATCGCTTTGATTTTATCGAGACGTGCTTCTGGCTTCGCATAGCCCGGGTCTTCCTTCCATTCCGGCCTGCCAATCAGATCGCAGATATTCTTCCACACTGCCGCCTGCGTGATGAAATAGACATACGCATTGGGGTCGGTTTCCCAGCCCTTACATTTAAGAATCCAACCCGGCTGTCCGCCGCCGGAATCATTCCCGGCGCGAGGCGTTGCTTCACCAAACTCAATCCCCTGACCATGCTGGCTGTATTCCGGCAGTGGGCCGTGAGCGAGCCGTTGCTGATCCCGTAGTTTCACGCGCGACAGGTTGAGAACACCGTCCTGCATCGCACATTCAACGCGCTGGCCTTTGCCAGATTGTTCGCGATGGAAAAGCGCCGTAACAATACCGAACGCCAAATGAAGTCCGGTCCCGGAATCACCAATCTGCGCACCGGTCACAACCGGCGGGCCACCTAGAAAACCTGTCGTTGAGGCTGCACCGCCGGTGCACTGAGCAACGTTTTCATAAACCTTGCAATCCTCGTAGGGACCGGGACCAAAACCTTTGACCGATGCATAGATCATTCGAGGATTAATCTCTTGGATCTTCTCCCAGGAAAACCCCATTCGATCGATCGCGCCCGGCGCAAAATTTTCGACCATGACATCGCATTCTTCGATGAGCCTGGTGAAAATCTTCGCCCCGGTCTCAGTCTTGGGATTCAGTGTCACGCTGCGCTTATTATGATTGAGCATCGTGAAATACAAGCTGTCGACATCGGGAATATCACGTAGCTGACCGCGCGTTGCATCGCCAACACCGGGCCGCTCAACCTTAAGCACATCAGCGCCAAACCATGCCAGCAACTGCGTGCAGGTTGGACCGGACTGAACATGGGTCATGTCCAGTATTTTTATACCTTCCAAGGCTTTACTCATTATCTCATTCCTCTCTTGAGAGTTAAATTACGCTATTTCTTGGCGACGACGCTTTGCGGATTAAGATTGCCAATACGGCCACTCTCAGTCCCAGCTTCAGCATCAATCACCGCATTCACTAATGTGGGCTTACCGGAATCCATTGCCGCGTTCACGGCTTGGGCCAGCTCGTCAGGCGATGTGGCGTAGAAGCCAACACCACCAAAGGCTTCCATCATCTTGTCGTAGCGCGCGTCTTTGACGAAGACCGTTGTGGCAACATCGTCGCCCACAGAATTCTCATCGGTACCGCGATAAATACCGCCATTGTTAAAGACGACTACGCAAATCGGCAGATTATAGCGGCAGATTGTCTCGACCTCCATGCCAGAGAATCCAAAGGCGCTGTCGCCTTCAATGGCCAGAACCGGTTTGCCTGTCTCGACGGCGGCGGCAATCGCCGTCCCCATACCAACACCCATAACGCCCCAAGTCCCGACATCAAGCCGTTTACGTGGCTGATACATATCGATAATGCTGCGGGCAAAATCGAGCGTGTTGGCGCCTTCATTCACCAGGATGGCGTCAGGTCGTTCCTTAATAATCGTCCGCAGCGCGCCAAGAGCGCCATGATAATCCATCGGCACGTTGTTGTTTTGCAAACGCGGCGCCATGCGGACAATGTTGCTATCGACCTTTTCCTTTACGGCGCTGGTCCAGACTGATGACGGCACCTTCCAGTTCTTGCCCATTCCGGCCAGCAGGGCATCGACACAGGAGCCAATGTCGCCAACCACGGGCGCGACGATTTCGACATTGCTATCCATTTCGCGCGGTTCAATGTCAATGTGAACGAATTTCTTCGGGTCGGTTCCCCACGCTTTGCCTTTACCATGGGATAGAAGCCAGTTCAGCCGGGCGCCTATGAGCATCACGACGTCAGACTCTTTCAGCACCAAAGAACGGGCCGCACCAGCTGATTGCGGATGTATATCCGGCAACAGACCTTTAGCCATGCTCATCGGCAGATAGGGAATGCCGCTGGTTTCAACCAGCGCGCGGATCGCATCATCAGCCTGCGCGTAGGCGGCCCCTTTGCCGAGAATGATCAGCGGTCGCTCAGCACCCTTGAGAACATCAAGAGCACGGGCTATCGAATCCGGTGCGGGAAGCTGCCGTGGGGCGGCGTCTATTACCTTCACCAGCGAGTTTTCACCGGCAGCTTCATCCATGACCTGGCCGAGAAGTTTGGCTGGCAGATCGAGATAGACACCGCCGGGTCGGCCAGAAACCGCAGCGCGGATCGCCCGTGCAATGCCGATGCCGATATCTTCCGCATGCAGCACGCGATATGCCGCCTTACAAAGTGGCTTGGCAATCGCCAGCTGATCCATCTCTTCATAGTCGCCCTGTTGCAGATCAACGATCTCTCGTTCCGAGGACCCGCTAATCAAGATCATCGGGAAACAGTTCGTCGTCGCATGAGCAAGAGCCGTCAAGCCATTGAGAAAACCCGGCGCTGAGACGGTCAGACAAATCCCTGGCTTTTGCGTCAGGTAGCCAGCGATGGAGGCTGCGTAACCAGCATTCTGCTCATGTCGGAACGACAACACCCGCATCCCTTCGGCCTGCATCATGCGACCAAGATCTGTGATCGGAATACCCGGCACGTTATAAATGGTGTTGATGTCGTTTAGTTTGAGCGCATCAATGACGAGATGAAATCCGTCGGTTAGCGCGCCTGTTTCTTCGTTCTCTTCCGCCATGGTCTTCTTCCTAATCCAGATAATCTACGTGTTGTTCAACATGAGCAGCGAGGTCCAACGAATGTTGTCGAACCAGCCGCTCTGCCAAGTCAGTATCGCGGCGCTCCAGCGCCTCAATGATATTCATATGGTCGATGATCGACCGGCTGACGCGATTGTTTTCGCCTATCGTGCGGACCCGGATCGAGCGCATATGAATGAAGAGTGTTTCTGTTAACGTGTTCAGCAACTCACTTTTGCTAAGCTTTAGGATAGCTTGGTGAAACTCAATATTTGTCCCCGAATATTCGTCGATATTCGCTTGCGGTTTTTCGCTCTCGAAGGTCGCAAACATTTTTCGCAATGCAGAAATTTCTCCATCACTCGCATTCTGTGTGATCAGGCGCGCTGCCATACTCTCGAGCGCCGCCCACACCGTGATCATTTCAAGAATTTCCGTCTTGGTCTTGCGCACGACAAAAACGCCACGCCGCGGGATAACCCTCACAAGGCCTTCCTGCGCCAACCGGGCCAAAGCCTCGCGGACCGGTGTTCGGCTGACGCCCAAGTCCTCAGACAACTGCCGTTCATCAAGGCGTGGTTCGCCTTCACCTTCATAGATATTGATAGTGGCAATCGTCTCTTTCAGCGCTTTATAGGTACGATCCTTGAGGCTGAAATTAACGTCTATCGGCAGAAGATCCAGTCTTACCGTCGCCAAGGGTTTTCTCTCGTTAGTCTTGAACTGTTAAGCTCTGGTATACCACATACCATAGCAAATCCGCCTCTGCTAGGCCGGTCTACAGTAATTAATGCTGAACAGCGCGCCATTATTGACCGGGAAACCGCTACCGTTTAATTTTGTGGATTAAATAGCGGCCACGCCCTATCGACCGCTACTTATTGTGGATTTGCGGATACTGACCGATAGTCACTTTTGTGGATAACTACTCCAGATTTGGCAATTGCAATCGTCTGCAAAGACTACAGCTGCCATTCAGTACCAGAAGCCATTTGTCCGGAGGCCCAAGAACGACTAAGCTCCGATCTCTAAAGGCACAATTAACTTGGGGGAAAAATTATGAAACGATTACTGACCGCAATCGCTGTATCGGGATTTATGCTCGGTGGCCTTTCTGTCGCCGCCAATGCGGCAACAATCAAAATTCTAACAAGCTGGAACAAAAACGTTTGGCCGACGTATGTTGTGCTCGACTCTTTCGTTAAAAACGTCAAGAAACTTGGCGGCGACAAAATCAAAATTCGTATCAGCGGACCAGAAGTGGTTCCCGCCTTTCAGCAGCTACAACCCGTAAAAGCAGGCGTTTTTGATATCCTGTTTACCCACGGCGTTTACCACATGGGTTCCAAAGGACTCGCAGCCATAATGGACGCGATGAATTCCGACCCGGTCGGCAAGCGCACTTCGGGTGTCTGGGATCATCTCGACAAATTTTATCAAAAAACTCATGGATTGAAACTGCTCGCAATTTCACCGAACAGCACCAAGGGTTACCACATCTTCCTCAAGAAACCGCTCTCTGCTAAGGGCGACTGGAAGGGCCGCAAGATCCGCGGAACGCAGACCTATCATGGTGTTATTAAGCTATTCGGTGGTGAGCCCGTCGTCATGCCGGGATCGCAGGTATACTCAGCGCTAGAAAAAGGTGTTGTTGATGGCGCGGCCTGGCCCGCAGCAGGAATGCTCAGCATGAAGCATTTCGAAGTTGCAAAATATAAAGTCCGTCCGACCTTCGGCACATCTACTCTGCCCTTCTTGATGAACCTTAAGAGCTTCAACAAGCTGACCAAAGAAGAGCAGAATATCCTGCTGCAGGCTGGGTACATGACTGAGCTTGAAATGCCTTGGGTCGGTGACCAAGTGCAAGCGGCGGAAGATGCTGAGCTTGCCAAAAAGGGCGTCAAAATTACCAACCTGCCTGCCGATCAAGTAGCCAAAATGCGGAAGGCCTTCTCGGCCGGCATTTGGGCACTGGGCGAAAAGTGCTGTGGTGCCGACGCGAAGAAACTTCGCGAACTCGCCGAAAAAGCAGGAATATCCTGGTAAAATAGACTAATGGAATTGAGAAGGGCCACGAGACATATGTCCTCGTGGCCCTCTCTTATTTCCTGATTGGCATGGGTATTTACCGGCAATTTACGCATTGGCACGACCGGCTGACGGTCGCAGGCTACTACCTTGCCTGCGTTGCGCTCGCTATAATTTTTGGCGCCTATATCATCGAGGTCTTTGCACGCTATTTCTTGAATGCACCGCAATGGTGGGCCAGCGAAGCGGTGTCTTATTCGCTCTGTGCCTGCACATTCCTGATGATGCCCTATGTTACCTGGAAAAGGGGACATGTTGCTGTCGCCTTAATTTTTGATCTCCTGCCAACAAATGGCGCCCGCATCGCGATCTGGCTGACCTATTTATTAGGGACGCTCTTCTGTGGTTTCGCGACCTGGATTTCTATGGACGAAACCGCGCGACAATACATCAACAATATCGATTTGATGGCGGTTAAGCCGGTCCCTAAATATCTAATCTCTATTTTCATTCCGTTTGGGTTTGCCAGCTCGACACTGCATTTCATTCGACTTTTAGAATTCAAAGCCATCGACCCGGACAATCTGTCCGCTGGCGGATTTGGTGAGGACTGACCAATGGGTTGGGAAGCGACACTGATCACTGCCCTAATGTTACTGCTCGCCGCCTTTATGTCAGGGGCACCGCTTTTTGTTGCCTTCCTGGCGATCAACCTCACCGGCGTCGCCATAATTCTTGGCCCTGCTGGCTTTGGCATGGTCGCAAATTCTATTTTTGACACCACCAACAATGCTGATCTCGCGACAGTACCGCTCTTTATTCTGATGGCAGAGGTCCTGTTCCGATCAGGGACGGTCGATGTCCTTTTCGATGCGGTCGACAAGTTGATCGGACGCATGAAAGGTCGTCAGTATGTCCTGACAATCTCACTGTCGACGGTCTTTGGTGCGTTATCGGGGGCGGGCATGGCAGTTGCCGCAATGCTGGCACGAACAATTTTTCCGACCATGCGCAACCGCGGCTATGACACCAAACTCGCCATTGGCAATATTCTCGCTGGGGCCAGCCTTGCGCCAATTATTCCACCCAGTGTCCTGGCCATTATTATCGGAACACTATCCAACACCTCAATTGCCGGACTCCTAATTGGCGGCATTATCCCAGGTCTGATGCTTTCGGCGATGTTCCTGACCTACACTATGGTTCGCGTAAAGTTGGATCCCTCTTTAGCCCCGGACGATAATGACGACGAAGCACCGAAAATTACGATCGGAGAAAAACTTCGGGCTATCGCGAGCTGCCTGCCATTCGCCCTGATCATTTTTTCGGTTATGGGCTTCATCATGTTCGGGATCGCAACACCATCCGAAGCTGCGGCAACCGGTGTCCTCGCCGCGACCGTCACGGCCGCTTATTATGGCAAGTTAAGCTGGAAGATGATTACTCAATCTCTCGGCACCGCGGCTTTTATTACCAGCATGATCCTGCTCATCATGGCAAGTTCACGCATGTTCAGTCAGCTGCTGGCTTTTACGGGCGCGACGTCCGAGCTCACCAATCTGATCGTTAATCTCGGCTGGCATCCGATGATGATGCTATTCATCATGATGGCGATCCCGTTTATCCTCTGCATGTTTATCGATCAGATCGCACTGATGCTCGTCGTCATACCGATCTATCAACCCTTGCTCACGACGTTGGGCTTTGACCCGATCTGGTTCTGGCTGATCATGCTCTTAAACGTGACCGTGGGCGGCATATCACCACCGTTCGGCTATGTGATCTTCGCGTTCCAGGGTGCAGCAGACAATGTTAAAATTGCGGACGTTTTCCGTGCGTCTTGGCCGTTTGTCGTCTTGTTCTTAATAGGAATGGTTATGCTGGCGGCCTTCCCCGCTCTCGTCACATTCCTGCCCGGACTTATATAGACCAATGAGCGTTGGCGCTATTCGATAGCCTCGAGATTAAGGCTTATCAAACGGCCGTTTTCCTTATCCATATGAGGCAAATGGGCTTGCGGATAATCAT
>CAJJCG010000096.1 GCA_905182615.1 Alphaproteobacteria bacterium UBA2964
ATCCCTGGGGCGGGATCGAAGCGATGCTAACCCATTCGGTCTCGCATTGTTTCAACATCCCATCGGCACATGCGCCGATGATGGAATCGCGCGAGATTTTGAATGAGGATCCCGGCCGCGTTGATCCACGGATGGCGGCAGAAGCAATATCCTCATCATTTTTGCAATGTGTTCTCAAGGGACTCAAGCAATCGCCCCGGATTGTGAGTGATGAGCAGGAGATGATGGCGAGCGGCGTTCTGACTGCCCGCGACATATCCGGTTTGGTGATACCAGAAGGCTGTATTGGCTTGCCGACGCTTGCGGCGCTGGAACAGGGCATACCGGTTATTGCGGTTCGTGAGGGAAGTGGCCTTATTGCTCAAGATCTGGAGGCTCTGCCATGGGCGGATCATCAGTTTTACAAGGCGGCGAATTACTGGGAGGCGGCTGGTATCCTTTGTGCATTGCGGGCGGGAATTTCTCCAGCGTCAGTACGAAGACCGGTGAGCAGATTAGTGGTTGAAACCTGGCCCGAGCGGGCTGCGTCGACCGAGAAAAAATTTCTTTAGAGTGCTCTACTGGTGAGCTAGGCAAGGCGTCTGAACCGCGCTTTTTGTTTATAAGAGCGCGGTCCTTGTCGAAAATGCCAGCTGAAACCTATGCCAAACTGAGAAAGCTTATGCTTAAATAGCAGTGGCGATCTTGTTAGAAGTTTAAGGCGTCCCCGAAAGGGGGCGCCTTTTCTTTTGCGACGCTGTGAATACTGATAAGTTACGAATCTGCCATCAAGACATTCGGGAAGAGGGCCATGCACCACACCGGTATCGAAAAAGTCATCTATGGCGTTGAAGACCTTGAGGTCGCCAAAAAATTCTGGCGGGATTTTGGTCTTGAAAGCATTGTAGAGGATCAAACCCATGCGGTCTTTGCTGCGCGGAATAATGCGACGATTGAAGTCTATCCCACCGATGACCCTGCGTTGCCGCCACCGGTCGCAACCGATACTAAATCCACCGTCCGTGAGGTCACGTTCGGCGTTCACTCCGTCGATGATCTCACTGCGTTAAAGAGAAGATTATCTGCGACGGGTAATGTTACTGAAGACGATGACGGCGCGATCCATGCCGCTGATCCGTTGGGCTTTGGCTTTGCGTTTCGGCTTGCGCAATGCCAGCCGATTACGCCGCCGCCGGTCGAGACTAATGTCCCCGGCAATATCAAACGTCTTAATCAGCGGGGTCAGAAATTCGATCAGGCCTCGCCACTGATCATGTCGCATATCGTCTATATGACGGATGATTTGGAGACCCAGAAAGACTTTTATGTCAATGTATTGGGATTCAAGCTCACCGACTCCTATCCCGGGCGCGGCTATTTCGTGCGCTGCGCCGATGCCAATAATCATCACAATGTGTTCTTACTGGATCCTGGCGAGGGTAAGCGTGGCTTCCATCACTTGGCGTTTGAGCTGGGGTCAATCCATGAGTTATTCGGCGGTGGCAACAATATGACCCGCAATGGCTGGGAGACATGATCGGTCCCGGCCGCCATCCGGTCTCGTCGTGTTATTTCTGGTATTTCAAGAACCCGTGCGGCGGCGCGGCGGAATATGATTTTGACTCTGACGTGGTCGATGAAAATTGGCAGCCGCGCGAATGGGATTCAACGCCAGAGAACTTCGCCGAATGGTGCCTCGGCGAAGGTATGGGGGCATCCCTTCTGCCCTCTGCTATTCAGAAAGGCTGAGGTTTCGAACCACCCTGACCGCTTTCTTACGCGCCTGCGATATAGCTTCGCAGCGCGCTAGCTTCGCTTTCGATTTCGTTGAGCCTTTCCGCGATCATATCGCCGATAGAGACGAGCCCGGCGAGTTTACCGTTATAGATGACCGGCAGTTGACGGATACGGCGTTCGGTCATGGTTGCCATGATGTCGGCAATCAAATCCCCCGGCCCGCAGGTCACGACATGACCGCTCATCAACAAGGAAATCGGCGTCGCGGGTAAATGCGGTCCGTACTCGTTAATGCCATGCGCGATATCACGCTCAGACAGGATGCCGATTGATGCGTCGTCGCCATCGACAATAACGAGCGCCCCAATGCTATTTGCCTCCATACGAATGGCGGCTTGGGCCACGGTTTCGTTGACATGCGG
Organism: Alphaproteobacteria bacterium UBA2964; assembly: GCA_905182615.1. Classification (GTDB taxonomy): domain Bacteria; phylum Pseudomonadota; class Alphaproteobacteria; order MPNO01; family UBA2964; genus UBA2964. Next base: position 2,139 of record CAJJCG010000096.1, read on the forward strand.
GGTAATCACGTCCGAGCCTTTGGTATTCAGAATTTGTTCAACATGCATTATGCGACCTCCTCACAGGCAGGGCGCGCACGGCGTCTCTCAACTCAGAATCGGTGGACGGTAGCCCCACGAATCGAGTTAGACCCAGATATTTCCCGGGATACAGATGAGCTTTAAACGCGTCGTACTTGGAGACAACTAATCAGACTCTGACCGTCTTTATGATATGGGGTATTCCGGCAATTTGTGAAGCGATAAATCTGCAGCTTAAGCGTTTTCCTCTAACGCGATCAGCCCCATGCCGGTGGTCATCGGCGCATAGTAATTGCGATGCACCCTGGTTAAATCGTCCGACAGCGCCCCCCGCATGGTGAGCCACATGATCAGCTCGACGGCTTCTGCCCCGGCTTCTTCCATAATTTCCTGATGGGTCAGCTTGGTCAGGGCCAGCGGATCGGTTTCAATCTTGTCGAGGAAGTCGTTATCAAATGCGGTATTGAGGTGTCCGAACCTTGTGCCGTTGAGCTGGTGCGACATGCCGCCAGTGCCAAAGATGACGACGCGAAGATCGTCCTCACAGGCTTCGACGGCTTGGCGGATCGCCTGACCAAGCTTGTAACAACGCATCGCCGTTGGCAGCGGGTGTTGGATGACGTTGACCGCGATCGGGACGGTTTTTACTGGCCAGTTCGGCTCATGCGGAAAACATAAATTCATCGGCACCAGAAAGCCGTGTTCGACGGACAGCTCCTGACAGACCGTCATGTCGAACTCGTTATAGACAAGCTCTTCGGCGAGATGCCATGAGAACTCCGGGTTGCCCGGCACGGCGGGCAGGGGGCGGGGCCCCCAGCCTTCATCGCCAATCGGGTAGGTGTCTGCCGCACCAATAGCAAAGGTCGGGTATTTGTCAAAAAACATGCTCGAGCCGTGGTCGTTATAAACCACGATAGCAACGTCGGGTTTCAAGTCCGCCAGCCATTTTTGGACTGGTTTATAGGTGTCAAAGACCGGCTTCCAGTCGGGCTCTTCCTGCTGGCCCATATCATAGGCTTTGCCGATTGAAGGTACATGTGAAGTGCCGATGCCGCCGACGACCTTTGCCATCTCAGCGTGCTCCTGAGGCAGTGCGGGTTGCCATAAACTCTTTAAAGGTCTGGCCGCGCAGCTGGGCACCGACATGATACAGCCCGTGCCCCGTACAGGTACCAAGCTTCATAATCATATAAATATTGCCACCGCATTCCTCAATCAGCCCGCGATAATCGCGGTCGCGCAGGAACTGTCTTTCCTGTTCGCTGAGGCTCCAGCTGTCCATATAGGCTTCTTCATCTGCCGTGAAAGCTTCTCGGTTCTTCGGCTTGGTAAAAGACATCGCGAATTTGTTGATACGGTAGCCCTTACGTGATTCCACCCCGTCGAAAATGGTCGTGCCAGGTATGGTCCTGGATTTGTCCCGCTGTGCTGCCATGGCGATTATCTCTTTGTAAAATGCTATCGTGTAATGTGATATCGTTTGATATTATTAGTGTAGCGCTATTTTCCGCTCAGCAAAGCCATTTTACTGATCTTTCTGGCCTTCGCCAGCTGTGCGGCTGATATCGATTTCTCCAGGGCTATCCGTTGATCCCGAGCCCAGTCCTCGCCTTGTTTAGTGGCGCTATCAAACCATACCCAGGCAAGAATGCGATCCAGTTTCGTGCCCCCGCCGTTGAGATATATCTCACTTAAATTCATCTGAGCAATGACATTCCCGGCTTTTGCGGCTCGTTGATACCATTCAAAGGCCCTCGCAGCGTCGGATCTGCGGCCAGTACCGCGCCGATATAGATCCGCCAGCGCGACCATGGTTGCGAGTTCGCCCGCCTGCGCGGTGTTTTGCCATTCTTCGAAAGCGGTTGCTTAATCGCCACCATCATAGGCCTGCGCCCCGGCGGCGAAATCGGCATGAGCCGGGTGTATCTCAACTAGGGCAGCGATAACGATGGCGCAAATGAAGGTGTGCACTGGGCGCCGGCTCATGGTTTGGCGGGCAGATCCAACGCTTTGATCCGCTCCAGAACTTTTGCATGTTGCGTCGTTTTAGGGTCGAGAATTGCCAACAGCCGAGTCCAGCGTTCGCGGGCGCCGTTCTTGTCGCCCGCTTCCATCTTGGAAATGCCACTAAACCAAAGCGCGCCGCCATTTTTAGGCTGCAAAGCCAAAATCCGCTCGGAAACATCGGTGAGCACTCTTGGTATTGGCGCACCCGGCTTCGCTGCTTTGGCAATCGCGCCGGCATAGGCCGTCAGCACCGGCAGGGTCTTTGGTTTTAGGGTCACGGCTTTGGCATAGGCGTCGCGCGATTTCGCGGGTTCGTTGAAAACTTCGTAGGAGCGCGCCAGTCGCAACCAGCCTTCAGCGTTATTGGGGTCGTCCTTCATCTTGTCGGCGAGCCGACTGACCATGCTGCGGATCATCGTCAGTCGATCATCCGCCGACATTTGCTGTGCCGCTTTGACATCATCAGCCGCCGGGCCGGGGGGCCGGGCGCCGACATTACTATCGGCAAGTTGCGTTTTGCTAACAGGGGCGGGGTTCTGTCCTTTGCCGGCGCTTTTGCGCATCGTGGCGAGCGCGTTCGCCGAGATACCGTTGTCCTTGGCGGTCTTTCTAATGCGCTCACCCAGAAGCTTGCGCCACGGTGCTTTCGGGACGGAGTCCGCTTCGAGATCGAGCCAGATTTTGAGCGCTTGTTTGATTGCGCCGGCCTGCCTGGCGGCTAGCCCAACATAGTAGCGTGCCCGGGGCTCAGCAGGATCGACCACCAAGGCCTTTTTAAGTGTTTGTCGAGCGGCGGGAGTCACGCTGCCGCCGGCAGCAGTAATCTGTGTTTCCGCTAATTGCGACCAGAGATTAGCATCTTTCGGTGCTAGCGTTGTTGCCCGCTGATAGGCTGCAACCGCATCGGTAAAGCGTCGCATACCGACTAGCGAACGAGCATAGAGTCGCCACCCTTCGAGATCATCCGGGTGCTGTTTCAGGCGCGCGGCGAGCTGCGCAACGGTGGTGTTTAGATCGGGGGCTGCGCTTGCACTCTTCGAGCCCTGCTGGGCTTTGGCTTTCGCCTGTAATTTCGCACCGGGTTGGGCGGGGAGATGTGGCGATCCGATGATGGCGTATAGGCCAAGCGCCAGGGCTGGTATGGTAACACCCACAATAGCGGCCATTGCCTTGCCTGATGTTGTTGCCATCTCTGGTGTCGTGGCCTTGGCTTCTTCGTCTGCCGCTATTAGGCGTCGGGCGATTTCGGCGCGCGCGGCGCGCGCGGCCTCCTCGTTGATAACACCGCGGGCGGTGTCACGCTCAAGCTCGTTGAGCTGGTCCTTGTATATTCTGGTGTCATATTCCGCACGGCTTGGGCCATTTTCTCCACGGCGCAAAAGCGGGCGCAGGATAAGAACCAAGGAGAGAGCAGACATGGCGGTGAGAATCATCCAGACCATCAGCATTTACTCATTGTTCTGTTTCTCCACTGATGGTGTTTTCGTCCATGAGCACAGCAAGGCGTTTCTCTTCATCGGCGCTTAGCCCCTCTGCGGTGGCAGAGCCACGACGCCGGAACCACAGTACGAGACCAATAGCGCCAAACAGCAGAACCAAAGCGGGGCCACTCCATAACAATGAGGTGCGGGCATTTACCGGTGGTTTCAGAAGGACAAACTCGCCATAGCGGGCAACGACGAAAGCCATTACTTGCTTGTCAGTATCACCGGCCGTCAGACGGTCGCGAACGACGACGCGGAGGTCACGGGCGAGATCGGCATTGGAATCATCAATCGATTGGTTCTGGCAAACCAGACAACGCAAGTCCTGGCTGAGGGCACGGGCGCGCTGTTCCAATACAGGATCTTTAAGAATTTCATTGGGTTCCACGGCATTGGCGGACGACAGGCCGATCACCGAAATCAGAATCAGGGCAAGAAGGCGGACGGTGATCATTTGTTGAGGGCCTTAATCAGGGGACGGATCTTGTCGGTTAGATCCTGCGCCATGATAGGGCCGACATGGCGGTAGCGGATGTGACCTTTTGGGTCCACGACAAATGTCTCTGGGTAGCCATAAACACCCCAGTCGATGGAGACTTTTCCTGTCCGATCCGCCCCGACGGCCTTGTAGGGATTGCCGAGCTCAGTCAGAAATCCCGTCGCCGCTTCCGGCGTGTCTTTATAGTTGATGCCGTAGATAGCCACCCCTTCGCGGGCCAGCTGCATCATCCTTGGGTGTTCGATACGGCAGGGCGCACACCAGCTCGCCCAAACATTGACAAGGGTCACCTGACCTTTAAGAACAGCGCTATCGAAACCTTTGTCACCGGAATTAATACTAGGCAGCTTGAAGACCGGAGCTGGTTTGTCGATCAGGGCGGAGGGCAAATCTTGGATTGATTTTCCGTCTTTGATCTCGCCGAGGTAGGACCAAAATATCGCGGCGAGGGTCAATATAATGATGACCGGCAGAAAATAGCTGAGACGTAAGTTCGCGGGCATGTCAGGCGCTCACCGGGCCCGGCTGGGGGTCAGCGGCTTTCTTTGCGGGTTTCCTCGCAGTCTTGGGGGCGCCGATTCGATGCCGCCGATCGGTCAGAGAAACCAGACCACCGCAGGCCATTAAAATTGCCCCGACCCAAATCCAGGCAACCAGCGGATTGAAATAGATCCGCGTACTCCACGATGCACCACCTTTGGCGGGGTTCTTGCTCTTATCGCCGAGCACGGCATAGAGGTCGCCGCTGACCATCGTCAGAATACCAGCTTCTGTGGTTTGACTGCGTTCAGCTGGATATTCCCGCTTTTCGGGGGTCAGCGTAGTTACAGCTTTGCCATTTTTGGTGACCGTGAATAGACCCCGTTCTCCGTGATAATTGGGGCCCTTGATCGGCTTGGCACCCTCAAACTTCAAGCTATAGCCTGAAACTGTAATGACATCGCCCGGCGCCATGAGCTGGATTTTTTCGACCCGCCAGGCTGATGATGCAGTGATTCCGGCAACCATGATACCGACGGCGCCATGGGCAATCGCCATGCCCCATGCCGAGCGTGGCAGGCCGATAGCGCGGCGCCACGAATTCGATATCGGTCCTTTGAACAAAGCGATGCGTTCTGCAATCTCAAGCGCACTACCAACAATCATCCAGGCAGCGATACCGATTCCACCTGCGGCGAGCACGTCTCTGAGACTGCCAGCGAACCAGGCAGTTACACTGATCGCGATCAGTGTAATGTAGAAGGCGATCTTAAGCCGGCTAAACACCGCACCGATGTCAGCTCGTTTCCAGCTCAGCATGGCACCCACGATAGCTGCCAACATGACTGGTACCATCAGAGGCACAAAAGTCGCGTTGAAGAAGGGCGGGCCCACTGAAACCTTGCCGCCGCCAAACGCGTCGAGGATGAGCGGGTAGAGGGTTCCCAAGAGAACGACCGCAGCACCTGTGGTGAGCAGCAGATTGTTGAGGACCAACGCGCCTTCACGCGATATCGGCGCGAATAGCCCGCCGCCTTTAAGCTGCGGGGCGCGGATCGCATAAAGCGTCAGCGAGCCACCGATCACAAAGACCAGTAAGCCTAGAATAAAGACGCCGCGTTCGGGATCGCTGGCAAAGGCGTGGACCGAAGTCAGGACGCCAGAGCGTACCAGGAAGGTTCCCAGCAGTGACATCGAGAACGCCAGGATCGCGAGCAGGATCGTCCAGCTTTTTAGCGCATCGCGCTTTTCGACAACAACGGCCGAATGAAGCAGGGCCGTGCCGATCAGCCATGGAATAAACGAGGCATTCTCTACCGGGTCCCAGAACCACCAACCGCCCCAGCCGAGTTCGTAATATGCCCACCAACTGCCAAGCGCGATACCGATTGTCAGCGCACACCAGGCGGCGAGGGTCCAGGGACGCACCCAGCGGGCCCAGGCCGGATCGACCCGGCCTTCGATCAGGGCGGCGACAGCAAATGAGAACGCCATTGAGAATCCGACATAGCCGAGATAGAGAAATGGCGGATGAAAAGCGAGACCTGGATCCTGCAGAATAGGGTTGAGCCCGTTGCCTTCGAGTGGTGCCGGGTCGAGCCGCAGGAACGGGTTGGAGGTAAAGAGGATAAAGGCCAGAAAGGCGACGCCGATCAACCCCTGAATGGACAGCACGCGCGCCCGTAAGGTTGGTGGCAGACCGGTGCCGAACTCGGCGACAGCGAGACCGAACAGAGCAAGGATCGTAACCCAGAGCACCATCGACCCTTCATGGTTTCCCCAAACACCAGAGATTTTATAGAGAAGCGGTTTTAGGGTGTGCGAATTATGCGCGACATTGGCCACGGAGAAATCCGATGTCACATAGGCATGCATGAGACACAGGAAAGCGATTATCACGAACAGGAACTGCCCCCGCGCGGCGGGTTTGGCCACAGCAACCCATTGGGCCCGGTTCAGTGCTGCCCCGGCGAGCGGCAACGTCCCTTGGATGATCGCGATGACAAGAGCAAGGATAAGCGCGAATTGTCCGATTTCTGCGATCATTTAGCGTCTTCCGTTTGCTTCCACTTGCCGGATTTTTTTAAAGCCTCAGCGACTTCTGGCGGCATGTATTTCTCATCATGTTTGGCAAGAACTTCATCAGCCTGAAAATTCCCGTCGGCTTGTAGCTTGCCCAGAACAACGACGCCTTGGCCTTCACGAAAAATATCCGGGATTATCCCTTTATAAGAAATTGGAATATTATGACGGAGATCGGTGACCGTGAATCTGTGGGTCAGATCATTAGTTGGCTTTTTCCAGGTGCCTTCCTTGACCAATCCACCAACGCGAACCTGTTGATTTGTCGGGATCTGCTTTTTGGTCACGATATCCGTTGGGCTATAAAAGAAGACGATTTTGTCTTCGAGCGCGGTAAGCACCAAAGCTGCCGCGACACCTAGTGTCAGCAAACCGAGTATTATAAAATTCAGCCGACGCCGTTTGCGAGTCACGATGTGGCGTCCTTATTGTCGGTATTGTTGCGGCGCCGTCGGGGTGAATTGGCTTCTAGGGCTGCCACTTCCGCTGAAGTCGTTCGCAATTTACGAAGCGATACGATCAAGAGACCTACCAGTACGACGGCGACGGCACCATAAGCAGTCCAGATAAATCCGCTATATCCGCCTATCGCGAGAAAATCGGAAATCATTTGCATGTTTGATCTCCTATTCCGAAGCCTGTTGATGAAGTTGCGCCATACTCATGCCACGGGCACGGCGCGCTAACATTAAGGTCTTCATTCGTAGCAATAGAAGTGCGCAGAAATAAAGTGTGAAACCGACCCCCATCACAAAGAGTGGGATTAGCATTGATGAGTGAATCGCGGGGCCGGATATCTTCACGACGCTGGCGGGTTGATGTAGCGTATTCCACCAATCGACCGAGAACTTGATAATAGGCACATTGATAAAGCCGATAATGGCCAGGATAGCGGCGGAGCGTTCGCCGCGTGCCGGGTCGTCAAACGCGTTTTGCAGCGCCATAAAACCGAGATAGAGGAAAAACAGGATCAGCACTGAAGTCAGTCTTGCATCCCAAACCCACCAGGTGCCCCACATTGGTTTGCCCCAAAGGGAGCCAGTGAGAAGACAGACAAAAGTAAAACAGGCACCGATGGGCGCCGCGGCCTGGGCGGAGAGATGCGCTAGCGGATGTTTCCAGATTAGTCCAACAGCGCTTGAAATTGCCATCGAGGTATAAACGAACAACGCCATCCACGCCGACGGGACATGGACATACATAATCCGCACCGTGTCACCCTGCTGATAATCAGGCGGTGAGTTAAACAGCGCGAAATAGAGCCCGACGGCGATCAGAACCCCTGCGGGCCAGGCAAACCATGGCATGAGGGTTGCGGCGAGACGGTTAAACCGGGCTGGGTTGGCGTATTGCTGTATCATCATCCCCTGTTGGCAAATTTGCCCTGTCTTATGCTCGGTCCCATGAAAACATGGTGTCCCGGCAGCGTTATGTGAAGTCGAATTCTATAGATTACACATAGAGTTGAACGTTTCGTTAACCATAATATTCCGGCGATTCCAGCTATTTGTGCAAAGAACCTGCATATAGCGGCCTATTCGAGGGCCTGGCGTAATGCCGCAGCAGTCGCCAATGGTGTTAAAACAAGGGCGCCGAGTAAAAACCCACCCATTAACATAAGGTGCTGACGCACTGGAATTCCGCCGATTGCGGCATCAATTGCCGCAGTGCCAAATATTAGTACCGGTACGATGAGCGGAATCACGAGTAATGACAGCAGAACCCCGCCGCGCCGCGAGCCCAATGTAAGCGCGGCACCGACGGTGCCGATCAGGCTGATGGTCGGCGTTCCGAGCGCCATCGTGGTCATCAAGGCGCCATAGCCAGCATCGGGTAAACGGTAGAGCACGGCAATCAAAGGGGCTGCGATCATCAGCGGCAAACCTGTCGTGAGCCAGTGCGCCGCGGCTTTGGCCAGCGCGATCATCTCCAGCGGCGCTGGGCCCAGGGCGAGTTGCTCCAGACTGCCATCCTCAAAATCCGGTGTGAACAGGCGTTCGAATGACAGCATGGCGGCGAGCAGCGCCGTCACCCAGACGACGCCCGGCGCTATTCGCGCTAGCATGTTGGGTTCCGGCCCAACGCCAAACGGAAATAGCACGGCGGCCAGAACGAAAAACAGGACGATAATCGCGCTCTCGCCGATCTGGCGCAGGGCCAGACGAATTTCGCGGCGCATAATTAGGACGAGCGCGTTCACCTGACGCCCTCCCAGATATCTTCATCAGCGGCGGCAAAATCGAGCAGATTGAGCGTCGTAGTATCGGCGATCCCGAGATCGACATTGGTCGCGATGACGGCCATCCCGCCCGCGGCACGATGCTCGGCGATGAGACTGCGGACGGCATCGACCGATGCGGCATCGAGCGCGATGGTCGGTTCGTCGAGCAACCAGAGTGGCGCGTCGCTTGCGGCGAGCCGAGCGAGCGATAGCCGTCGTCTTTGGCCGGTTGATAAATAGCGTCCGGGGATATTTTCGGAACCCTCTAGCCCCAGTTTTTTTAATGCTGAAGCGATTTTTTTATCCGTGCTACCATGCAGCCGCGCCCAGGTCTGGAGATTCTCGCGAACTGATAAAACGGGCTTGAGAGCGTCGAGATGTCCGACATAATTCAGTCGGCTGTGATGGCACTCCGGGTTATCGACGACGGGCCCATCCTGCCAGGCGAGGTGTCCAACAGTCGGACGTGTTAGCCCGGACATGACGCGCAGCAGGCTGGTTTTGCCAGACCCGTTGCTGCCAGTAAGGACCAAGGCCGTTCCGGGGTCGACAGCGAATTCCAGTCCGCTAAAGACCAGCCGCTCGCCGCGTACACAGGACAGGTTTTCCCCGAAAAACCGCATTGCCACCTTACTTGCCGCCAGTTGCCGCCCTTAACCATAAGCGACCGCGGGTTACCTTATTAAAGGGGCCCGGATAAAGCCACTCTGTCGTCTAGACAAAAAAATGGCCGTCGGGGGGGAACCCGACGGCCATAAGGGGGGACCAGCCCTATGGGAGGGCTGGTGGGACACTCCGGGGGGGGTGTCCCGTTAGGGGCTAGGACTAATAAGATGGGATATTATTTTGCAGAACCAAGGACTGAAATAAGGCAATTTTGTGGTAATTAACCCTATATTCGGGAGATTTGCGTAGTCTGCAGGTAACGGTTATCTTGAGAAATACTGCGTTTTGGCGTTATTTTCGCGCCATATTCGAAAACTAGGTCCAAAAACCTAATAAAATGAGGAGATAGCCGTGGGTGTTACCGGCAATGATAGCTTAGGCGTGCGTCGTACGCTTTCCGTAAATAGCAAAGATTTTGACTATTTCAGCCTGAAGGTAGCTGAGGAAAAGGGTGTCGGCAATATTACGCGCCTGCCTTATTCGATGAAGGTCTTGGTAGAAAACCTGCTGCGCTATGAAGATGGCCGCTCGGTTACCGCCAATGACATTAAGACAGCAGCCTCCTGGGATGGAACGCCGAATGCCAATGATGAGATTGCCTTCCGCCCAGCGCGGGTGCTGCTGCAGGATTTGACCGGCGTTCCTGCCGTCGTCGATTTGGCGGCGATGCGCGAAGCGATGGTCAAGATTGGTGGCGATGTTCAGAAGATCAATCCTCTCTGTCCGGTTGATCTGGTGATCGACCATTCGGTGATGATCGATAATTTTGGCACAGCCGATGCGTTTGAAAAAAACGTGAAACTTGAATTCTCGCGCAACCAGGAACGCTATGAATTCCTGCGCTGGGGCCAGAACGCTTTTTCAAACTTTCGTGTCGTACCGCCTGGCATGGGTATTTGCCATCAGGTCAATCTGGAATATCTCGCCAAGACAGTTTGGACCACGGAAGAAGACGGCAAGACGATCGCTTACCCCGACACACTGGTCGGCACCGATAGTCACACTACGATGGTCAACGGCCTTGCCGTTCTTGGCTGGGGCTGCGGCGGTATCGAGGCGGAAGCTGCGATGCTCGGCCAGCCGATCTCAATGCTGCTGCCGGAAGTCATTGGCTTCAAGCTGACCGGTGCTCTGACCGAAGGCACGACGGCGACCGATCTAGTGCTTACCGTTACGCAGATGCTGCGCGCCAAGGGTGTGGTCTCCAAGTTTGTTGAATTCTACGGTCCCGGTGTCGACAACCTCAGCCTGCCGGATCGCGCGACGATTGGTAATATGGCGCCGGAATATGGTGCCACCTGTGGCTTCTTCCCAATCGATGCGGAAACCATCAACTTCCTCAAATTCACCGGGCGCGATGAAGATCAGATTGCCTTGGTTGAAGCTTATGCCAAGGAACAGGGCATGTGGCGCGACGCCAACTCGCCTGACCCGATCTTCACTGACACGCTCGGGCTTGATATCTCAACCGTTGAGCCTTGCCTCGCCGGGCCACGTCGTCCGCAGGATCGTGTTGGGTTGTCAGAGATGCCGAAAAACTTTTCCGATGAGCTGCCCAGCTGGGATGCCAGCAAGGGCGAGGTCACGGTCGATGGCGCTGGCTACACAATGAAAGATGGCCATGTTGCCATTGCGGCGATTACCAGCTGCACCAACACGTCTAACCCATCGGTTCTGATGGCCGCTGGTCTGGTGGCCCGCAACGCGGTTGCCAAGGGCATGAAGGTCAAACCCTGGGTTAAAACCTCATTGGCACCTGGCAGTCAGGTGGTGTCGGATTATCTCGCCGCTGCCAATTTGCAGGACGATCTCAATACGCTCGGCTTTAATATTGTCGGCTATGGTTGCACCACCTGTATCGGTAACTCCGGTCCGCTGCTTGGCCCGGTTGCTGATGCCATCGACGAAGGCAATTTAGTTGCCGGTGCGGTATTGTCGGGCAACCGTAACTTTGAAGGCCGCGTCCATCAGCAGGTTAAAGCCAACTATCTGGCCTCACCGCCGCTGGTTGTTGCTTATGCGCTGGCCGGTTCGCTGCAAATCAACCTGACAACCGACTCGCTGGGTGACGATGCCGATGGCAATCCGGTCTATCTCAAGGATATCTGGCCGACCAATCAGGAGATTCAGGACACTATCCGCGCCTCTATCACGCCGGATATGTTCCGCACTCGCTATGACGCTATCGGTGATGGATCAGACGAGTGGAATAATATGGCGGTGCCACAGGGCGAGACGTATGCCTGGAACGATGGCTCGACCTATGTTCAATATCCGCCCTTCTTTGAGGGGATGGAGCCCGAGCCGGCACCGTTGAATGACATTACTGGCGCGCGGATGCTGCTTAAGATGGGTGACTCGGTTACGACGGATCATATTTCGCCTGCGGGTGGTTTTCCTAAAGCCAGCCCGGCTGGTGGCTTCTTGCTTGAACGCCAGATCCGGCCAGAGGATTTCAACTCCTATGGTGCGCGACGGGGCAATTTTGAGGTTATGACCCGCGGGACCTTCGCCAATATCCGTATCCGGAACGAAATGGTGCCGGGGACAGAAGGCGGCTTCACCAAGCATATGCCTGATGGCAAAGAGATGTCGGTCTATGAAGCTTCGATGCAATATCAGCAGGATGGTATTCCGCTGGTCGTCATCGCCGGTAAGGATTACGGCATGGGCTCGTCACGTGACTGGGCAGCGAAGGGTCCGAACCTGTTGGGCATCAAGGCGGCTATCGTTGAGAGCTTTGAGCGTATTCACCGGTCCAACCTGATTGGCATGGGTGTACTGCCGCTTGAGTTTAAACACGGCATGACCCGTAAGTCGCTCAATCTTGATGGCACGGAAATCTTCGATATCACGGGCGTTGCTGGTGGTATTACACCGGCGATGGATGTGGCGGTGAAGATCACCCGTGCCGATGGTTCGACTGAAGATATTACGACTAAATGCCGGATCGATACGCTGGATGAGGTCGAATATTACCGTCATGGCGGCATCCTGCAGTATGTTCTGCGCAACATCGCAGAAGAGGCGGCATAACGCGGTATAAAAATTGGGGATCGGGTTTTCGCGGCGGCGCTAACGACAACATCACTGATTGTTGATTCGCGCTCAAAGCAACCAATTTCTAATTTCCGGGCATGACTGATACATTTAGAAGTGTTGTCCTCGTAGCGGTTGTCGCGACTGCCACGAGCTTTGGAAC
>CAJJCG010000097.1 GCA_905182615.1 Alphaproteobacteria bacterium UBA2964
CAGGTCGAGACCGAACCCCAGTTCTGCCAGCAAGTCCAGTTCCCACCGTATATAACCGACATACCATCCTGGTTTTCCCAAAGAGCCGATCAACTCTTCCAGTTTCTCGAACAAGCCTGGAAAAGGCGCGCGCTCAGGTAAAGCAGAATCTAGAATAGACGTCGCCGAACTTAAGGCCATCAAGGGCAATGGGTCGTACAAATGGTCCGCGGCATGCGAGTGCAGCAACTCACAGGTAAAGTTACCAAGGTGCTCGGCGAGTCGACCGCGCCAATGAGCACGCAGATAGTTGCCTGGCTGATACAGGCCACGGTTGCGGGTGCTTGATCCACCGCGGACCAAACCGGCATGCCGACCCTGCTCGCGCGTCAGCAAATTGACGATCAGTGAATTTTCACCATGACGCCGTGCCGAAAGCACCAATCCTTCGTCGGTCCAGTCCATAAATCCTTTATAAGGGATTGACGGGTACGACGTACACGCACAATTCTATTCTAATAAGTAAAGAAAGAGTCTCTGTGGCCAGCAACCAGTTAACATCTAAAACCAGCATTAGCCGCCGACGCTTTATCGGTGGGCTGGCCGGTATTACTGCCGCCCCCTCTATAATCACCGGTGTTGAGGCGAGAACACAGATTGCGGATGGTATCGCCTCCGGCGACGTCACCTCGGATAGTGCCGTCATTTGGGGACGGTCGAACAAATCCGCAAAGATGCTGGTTGAATGGTCGACCACGCCGAAGTTCGATAAGGCACAGCGAATTGCCGGACCACTCGTCACGGCGAAATCCGGATATACCGGCCAAGTCTCTCTCACCAGACTGCCTCCCGGACAGGAAATTTTTTACCGGATCCGCTTCGGCGACAGCACAGGCACCGAAACCCGGCTAGGACATCTACGAACGCCCGAAAAAAACCGCGACGTCACCTTCGTCTTCGGCGGTGACCAATGCGGTGCAGGCTGGGGCATCAATCCCGATTGGGGTGGCCTCAAGATGTTTGAAACGATGCGCAAGACCCAACCCGATTTTTTGATTCACTTGGGAGACCGAATTTATTCCGACAGCTTGATCCTTGAACGGGCTACCACACCCGATGGAAGCAGCTGGCGAAACATTGTTACTCCTGCGAAATCCGAGATCGCGGAGACCGTTGAACAGTATCGCGGCAATTACAGCTACAACTTTCTTGATACGCACTATCGAAAATTCTGTGAGGAAGTCCCTGCTCTCACCACCTGGGATGACCACGAAGTCACCAACGATTGGTGGCCCGACAGAAAACTTTCCCGACGGGTCATGTTCCGCAAAGGATACGGCCGTTCAGACGTAAATAGCCTCGCCAAGAACGGTCGTCAGGCCTTTTTTGACTTCACACCGATGCAACGTCACCCAACAGATCCAAATCGTCTATTTCGCAAAGTGTCATATGGTAAGAACGTCGATGTTTTTATTCTGGATTCGCGGAGCTATCGAAGCCGAAACAACCGCAATCGACAAAAAAAGCCGAGTGGAGACACTGCATTGCTCGGACAATACCAAATCGATTGGTTAAAAGCTGCCCTGTCGCAGTCCAAAGCACTGTGGAAGATCATTGCAAACCCACTGCCCATTGCCCATGAGAAGAAGAAAGGGCGCCCACGCTATGACAAATTTGCCAATAGCGACGACGGGCCGCCACTCGGCCGAGAGCACGAGATTGCCGATATTCTTTCGCATATAAAGCAGCATGCGATTACCAATACCGTTTGGATGGCAGCCGACGTGCATTATTCCGCCGCGCACCACTTTCACCCAGACCGGGCCGCCTTCCGAGAATTTGACCCGTTCTGGGAGTTTATTTCAGGCCCGTTCCATACCCGGCCCGGTCGTATCATGCATTACGACAAAACGTTTGGCGCCGAGCGGCACTACCGGACACCTCGCGCACCAAAAGGGAACAATCCACCGAGTGCAGGACATGTGTATTTCGGGCATGGCCGGATCGACGCAAAAACCGGTGCCCTTACCGTAGGTATTCGGGATATTTCAGGGCAAAGCCTGTTTGAAAAAACAATTGAGGCGCAGCGCTAGCTTCGGGTGAATCGCAGTTGGTTAGCCGCTGATAGTTAGTCGCTAAAATCGAGGCCCATTTCGCGATAGCGCTCTGGGTCATCGCGCCAGTTCTCGCGTACTTTCACGAATAGAAATAGATGTACCCGGCGCTCGAGAATTTGTTCGAGCTCCTTGCGCGCTTCGGCACCAACTCGCTTCGCCTGCTGGCCACCTTTTCCAAGAACGATGCCTTTATGGCCAGACCGTTCGACATAGATAACCTGGTCTATTTTGACACTACCGTCCCTGCGCTCTTCCCAGCCTTCAGTCTCAACGGTAAGCGAGTAAGGCAGTTCCTGATGCAAAGTCAGGAACAGCTTCTCACGGGTGATTTCCGCCGCAAACAGGCGGTCATTCATATCGCTGAGATGGTCTTCTGGATATAGCCATGGCCCTGCCGGCAACCCTTCTCTCAGGCTAACGACAAGATCTTCAACACCATCACCTTTCAAGGCTGATATCATAAAGATGTTCTCAAAGACCCCCGCTTCTTGTAGTTCATCGGCAAGGGTCAGCAGCTTTTCACGCGGGATCAAGTCAATCTTGTTCAGAGCAATGATTGCCGTTTTGCCGGCTTTTTTGAGGCCGTCGATGATAAGTTGAACATCTCTACCCAAACCGCGTTCAGCATCGACAAGTAACACGATCTTATCCGCATCCACGGCACCACCCCAGGCGGCAGCAACCATCGCGCGTTCCAAGCGCCTGTTTGGTGAGAAAATACCCGGTGTATCGACAAACACGATTTGATCATGATCGTGGGTAAGAACGCCTACCACACGCGCCCGCGTGGTCTGCACCTTGTGGGTCACAATCGAGACTTTGGTGCCCATAACATGGTTCATCAAAGTCGACTTACCGGCGTTTGGCGCGCCAACCAGAGCGACAAACCCACAACGTATATTTTCCTGATCAACCATGTGATTTCGTTCCAATTGCCTCAAGCATTTTTGCAGCCGCGGCCTGTTCCGCCGTCCGCTTCGAGGAGCCTTGCGCAACACAGGCGCCGTGATCCTCAATAGCAACTTCAACCGAAAAGGTCGGCTGATGGTCCGGACCATCCCGGCCAACTTCCTTATATTGTGGCAGTCCGAGTTTCAGACCCTGCGCCCACTCCTGGAGAGCCGTTTTCGAATCTGTCGGTGGTGATGTCACCTCATCAGCGAGCGTACAAATCAACTTTTCGATCACCGGCCGCGCTTGCTCGAGCCCACCATCTCGATAAATAGCGCCAAATATAGATTCCATAACATCTGCCTTGATAGAGTCGTTTAAGGACGTCCCGCCGCCATGAATGATGAAGTCCTCCAGCTCAATAGAGGCTGCCACAGAGGCAAGTGTTGTCCGATCGACGAGGCCGCTTAATCGGCGAGACAACGCTCCTTCATCTTCGGAGGGATAGGTGCGCATCAGAAAATCGCAAACCACGAGGCCCAACACGCGATCACCAAGGAACTCCAACCGCTCATATGTTTTCGTATCCGGCGTGTTTTCAATACTGGCGTGGGTGAGCGCGCGAATAAGAAACGACGGATCGGCAAAGTCGTAGCTGATGATCCGGCATAGCTGAACGGGAGAGCGCACTCCCTCACCCACTATTCAATACCCTGAAAAAAGCGCTTGAACCGGGCGGCATGAAACCAGCCCCATGGCTCGAAGATACTGGCACTGCCGTCTGTCGAAAAGAACAGAACCTCAGCCCGACCAACTAAGTTTTCTACGGGAATAAAGCCAACACCGTTGACCCCTTGTTGGTTTGGCACCCGGCTATCGAGCGAATTGTCGCGATTGTCGCCCATCGCAAAATAATGTCCCTTTGGCACTATATAGATCGGCGTATTATCGAGGGGACCACTATCGCCATCCTTTTCCAGAATTTCATGAATGACGCCATTGGGAAGGGTTTCGACATAGCGCGTCACCGCTACAAAACGACCGGACACCGTTTGCATGGCAAACGGTTCTATTTTTCGGCGCGGCACAATTTGATCGTTAATGATCAGGCGTCCGCGCTTCATCTGAAGTTTGTCACCCGGCAGACCAACAATCCGCTTTATATAATCCGTCTTATTATCGCTGGGCAACTTAAACACCGCAACATCACCACGCTTCGGCTCACCGCCAAAAATTCGTCCGGAAATGGGCACGGCACTCAACGGAAATGAGTGGCGGCTGTAACCGTAGGAAAACTTGGAAACAAACAGATAGTCGCCAACCAGCAGGGTCGGAATCATCGATCCTGACGGAATGTTAAAAGGCTCGTACGCTGCCGTTCGAATTACCAGCGCAATGAACACCGCAAAAATAACGGTCTTGATGGTTTCCCAGAGTGAACTTTTCATATGGAGCGGTCACACAGAACTAAAAAAGGAGAACTCGGCATACGCCAGCCTTTGCGCGGGCCGATAAAGCCACCGCGAACCCACAGTGTCAATCAACCTTATGCCCCGTTCCCAGTGTTTTTCTGCACGGCGGAAATAATAACCGATGCTTCCGCGAGCGGCGGTTCATCGGTAAGGCTGACATCAATTTGAGCTTCCATACCATCCGGTGTCAATTCCGCCAGACGTTTCGCGGCACCGCCGGTCAGCGCTATCGTCGGTTTTCCACCCTTGAGATTCACGACACCCATATCGCGCCAAAACACGCCTTTACGGAACCCCGTCCCCAATGCTTTAGAGCAGGCTTCTTTGGCAGCAAAACGTTTGGCATAGCTAGCGGCCCGGTTGGCACGGCCTTCGGACTTTTTCTGTTCGACATCGGTATAAATACGATTGATGAACCGGTCCCCGAAACGTTCAAGCGTACGCTCAATGCGGCGGATATCGATTAGATCATTGCCGATGCCAATTATCATCAGGCGCTAAGATCACCGACAGCATCAGCTCGTGCATTATCCATCAACGCCCGCATCCGGGTGATGGTACTTTCAAGACCACCAAATATCGCTTCACCGATCAGAAAATGCCCGATGTTGAGTTCAACGATAGATGGGATAGCCGCAATCGGCGCAACGGTGTCGAAACCCAATCCATGCCCGGCATGACATTCGAGTCCAAGTTGCTCTGCATAAGCGACGGATTCAACGATCACAGCCAAGGTCCTATCCCGTTCAACAGAACCAATTTCAGTATTGCAGTATGTCCCCGTATGGAGCTCCACAACCGGCGCCCCAAGCGCCTTCGCAGCATCGAGTTGAATGGGATCGGGTTCAATAAACAATGAGAGCCGGATACCGGCACTACCAAGCTGATCCGCAAATGGCACTAACCGGTCAAAATTCCCGGCGGCGTCGAGCCCGCCTTCCGTTGTCCGTTCCTCACGCTTCTCCGGAACCAGGCATGCCGCGTGCGGCACATGCTGAAGAGCCATCTCCAACATTTCATCGGTTGCCGCCATTTCAAGATTTAGCGGTAAATCGATCTCGTTGCGGAGCAATTCAATATCGCGATCACCTATGTGACGACGATCCTCACGCAGATGGGCTGTGATGCCGTCTGCCCCTGCCTTCTCAGCGATTTTTGCCGCACGCAACGGATCGGGATGAGGCCCACCCCTCGCATTTCGGATCGTCGCGACATGATCTATATTGACGCCCAGACGCAGAAGATTCCCAGTCATCGTGCCCGTCCCTTAATTTAACCCGTAGAGGGCACGCGCATTGTCTTCGAGAATTTTATCGGCAACACCAGGCGCTAAACGATCATCAGCACGTAGCAGCTTGACCGCCATTACCTCGCTGGAAGGATCGTGATGCCCGTAATCTGTACCAATCACCAAATTGTCTTCACCGGCATATTTAACGATGTAATCCAGATGATCGGTATTCTCACAGGCAACATACATATTGTTTTCTTTGAGCGGGTTCTCGAACCAGTCCCAGCCATTACGGCGGAAACGATCCTCGAGATCGCATAAGACGTAGGGCACCCATTGAGCGCTGACCTCAATGAACCCCCAACGAACATTGGGGAACTTCGCCGGTATTTTTTTCTCTATCAGAGTATGAAACGCCCCGACAACGGCGAGCTTGAACTTGGTAAATGACGTGTCGGTTTCAAAGAAGTCATGATGGCGAGCGCTGCCATTGCCCGAATGCATACAGATCGGCATATCTAGATCCGACGCAATCTCCCAAAGTGGATAGAATGTCGGATCGCCAATCGCCTTATCGCATTCCAGCCCGCGCACAAAGATGCCACAGGCACCATTATCCTTGGCAAACTTCATCTCATCACGGATCAGGTTTGGCGAGTGCATCGGCGGCAAGGCGATCCAACGCATACGGCCATTGGCCTGTCTACTGACATCCGCAACCCAACGATTATAGGCTCGGGTCAGAGCTAGATCTGCGTTGATGTCGTCGGTCACGGGCCGCAGATACAATGTCGGATAAAGGACCTGAGTCTCAATATCGAGCTCGTCCATATGCGCCAGACGACCCGGGATGTCGTCCATCTCTGCAATGGCGCGCGACATTTCAGTACCGACATTCCGATCTTTACCCATCGGGCGGTTGCCGATCAGCCAGTAATTTTGCTGAGTATTTCGACCATCATTAGCCTTCAGTTCCGGGCCATGTGTCTGCGTAACGATATAAGGCGTATAACGTTTATCGTCGCCCTCCAAATAATCCCATGTCTTTGTTGTTTCCAAAACATGCGCGTCTGAATCTATTGCGCCCATCCTAGCTCTCCCTGTTTCTATTTTTTATCTTATTGAATAACACGCAACACCGAACTTACCACAGAAACGCCGCGGAGCGCGGCCATGATATTGTTTAAATGCTTGCTGTCATGGACCTCAATATCGAGCAACATCTCAAATAGTTCTGACGTCCGGTTGGTGATCTTTAAATTCACGATATTGCCCTGACTATCCGCTACAACCGTCGCCAGATTGGCAAGACCACCGCGCTGGTTGGCAACAACGAGGTTGAGACGGCCAATATGCGCTGTGTCTTCCGTTGCGCCAAGGTCCCAGCTTATATCGACCCAACGTTCTGGCATCTCGTGGAAACTCTCAAGCGTTTCACAATCGATTGTATGGACAGCCATGCCCCTGCCTGGTGTTTGGATACCGACGATACGATCACCCGGCAATGGGTGGCAGCAATTCGAATAATGCACCGCCACACCGGGGACCAGCCCGCGAATAGGGATCGCACTCGCCATTTCATCTGCACCATGTGGCGCACCCGTGGCGTCGCCTTCCGCAAGCAGCCGGTTTAGATTCTCGGCGCCATCACCATTAACCACGGCATTGGAAACACTTGCCGCCGTCACATGGCCCTGACCAATCGCGATGTACAAGTCATCAACACTCTCAACATCGAGATGCTCGATGACGCTTTCAAGCGCGGGCGCACTGGATTGGTAGCCGTTTTTGGCAAACGCCTTCTCCAACATCGCTTGCCCAAGTTGTCCATATTCAGTTCGCTCTTTCGACCGCACAAACCGTCTTATGCGTGCCCGCGCCTTACCGGTCACCACAAAGCTCTCCCAATCTGGTGACGGCACGCCGGGTTTGGAAGTAACGATTTCTATCTGGTCGCCATTGCGCAGTTTAGTCTGAAGTTGCACGAGACGACCATTGATCTTAGCACCGACGCAGGCATCACCAACTTCCGAATGAACCTCGTAAGCGAAATCAACCGGCGTTGCACCGCGTGGCAAGGCAATGAGCTCACCCTTGGGTGTAAAGCAAAATACCTGATCCTGGAATAAATCCAGCCTTGTGTGTTCCAAAAACTCATCGGGGTCGTCGGCATGTTCCAAAATATCAAGGAGCTCGCGCACCCATCGATATTCATATGAGTCTGCGTCTCCAGAAGTGTTTTCCTGCTTATATTGCCAATGTGCCGCGACTCCCAATTCAGCTACCTGATGCATTTCTGATGTACGGATTTGAACTTCAATGCGGCGCTGTTTTGGTCCAATCACTCCGGTATGAATGGATTGGTAACCATTCCGCTTTGGCGTCGAGATGTAATCCTTAAACCGCCCAGGGACACAAGAATACTGCCCATGGATAGTCCCGAGCGCCTGATAACATTGCGGAATATCATCAACCACGAGACGAAAGGCCATGATGTCAGAAAGCTGAGCAAATTCAACATTCTGACGCTGCATTTTTTGCCAGATAGAATAGGGTCGCTTTTCCCGCCCTGACAGCTCTACCGAGATCCCCTGCTCTTTTAGCGTTTTCCTGAGTTCCGCTGATATATCTTCAATAACTTCAGTCTCTACAGCTTCTGTCTTCAAAAACTCCAGACGGGCCAGGATTGTGCTACGGGCATCAGGATAAAGCTCAGCAAAAGAGAGGTCTTCCAGCTCGTCCTTAATGCCGTGCATACCGATGCGTTCCGCCAACGGTGTATAGATTTCCATCGTTTCACGGGCGATACGGGTGCGCTTATCCGCGCCATCGATAAAGTGCAGAGTCCGCATGTTATGCAAACGGTCGGCCAGCTTAACCAGCAAAACGCGAATATCGCGCGATGTCGCCATCAGAAGTTTTCGGAAATTCTCAACCTGCCGTTTGTCAGCAGACTGGAGTTCGAACTTGGACAGCTTGGTGACGCCATCAACAAGATGCGCCACAGAGTCGCCGAACTTCGCCTGAATCTCATCGATCGTTGCCACGGTGTCTTCGACCGTGTCATGCAGCAACCCCGTGACGATGGTATCGGAATCCAGCTTGAGTTCCGTGAGGATACCGGCGACTTCGAGCGGATGAGAAAAATATGGATCGCCAGAGGCGCGTTTTTGAGAGCCATGCGCCATCATCGAGAAAACATAGGCGCGGTTCAGCGCGTCTTCATCCGCGCTAGCATCATAGGCTTTCACACGATCGACAAGTTCATATTGACGGATCATGGCGCCTTAAGCCTCATGTGAGGTTTGGTTGCCTGATTTCAGGAACCCATTTCAAAAGTAGGTATCAACAAAACAGAAGGGCATAGATAATTCGCTTACTCTTCTGGCTTGTCGTTTTCTTCCGCAGCGGGCTCTTCTACCACGGCAGGTTCTTCTACCGACGCCACTACTGCATCGGCACCAGCTGCAAGGGCAGCCAACTCAGCTTCTGCCGACGCTGCAAGCTCTTCTTCCATAGCAAAAAGCTCTTCCGCTTCCTCTTCCGGATCGTCAGTATCACCGTGACGCTGAAGGCTTAAAATGAGCTCTTCTTCGAGCTCAGGAATGGGAACCGTTTGATCGGCAATTTCCCGCAATGCAACGACAGGGTTTTTGTCGTTGTCACGGTCAACGGTTAATTCGCCGCCAACAGACAACTCGCGCGAACGCTGCGCGGCCATCATGACCAGCTCAAAACGATTGGGAATTCTTTGTACGCAATCTTCGACAGTAACGCGCGCCATGCGTCACACTCCTTGCAATTATTTCAGGGACCCTGCTTCCAGGTCAGATTGCGCGCAATATATGGGCTAACACTATAGGAAAGCAAGTATTTCCGAGGACTATTTGCAACTTATCGTGCCAGGTCATTTGGCAGCCGTTCACAACGCTGATCAGCCGCTAGATCGCGGATCAACTCTTCAATTGTCCAACCAATCACCGGGTGAACCCAATCAGGCACCAAATCCCGCAATGGCAGGAGTACAAAAGCGCGTTCATCCATTCGTGGATGCGGCACTGTCAAATTGTTTTCCCCTTTATTTTCAATGATATGATCATGATAAATCAGCAGATCGAGGTCAAGCGTCCGGGCAGCATTTATGACGGTTCGGACCCGCCCAAACTCCGCTTCCACCTCATGCAACCGGTTTAGAAGGTCCGATGCGGAAATATCCGTCGATAACTCAAAGACCGCATTTATGTAATCTGGTTGATCTGTAACCGGCACGGGTGCGCTGCGATACAACGGCGAACACCGAACCACAGCGCAAACCTTTTCATCAATGACTTGCAGTGCTTTTGCCAAAACTTCCGGTGTAGAACCGAAATTCTTACTTAGTAGATTTCCGCCTATTCCGATAAAAATCATTGAAATTTATACTTTTTTTCGCGACCCACCTTGTTTCCAGCCCTCAAGTGTCTTATTTTTGAGACACTGCTATTATACTCCTAAATAAGTAAGATGCCGCAAATTTTGGCGGCATTCATCGCCTAAAAATTAGTGTAACCACGTTGTTGCAATAAAATTGACAGGAAGCGGCCCTAAAAATTTACGCCGTATTTGGGGAAGGCATAACGAAAAGAGCGTCCAATGAACATATACTCGCAGGAAAAAATTGCTTTATTCATAGATGGCTCCAACCTTTACGCGGCAGCCCGCGCACTAGGTTTTGACATCGATTATAAAAATCTTCTGGAGCTATTTTCTTCAAAAGGCCAGCTGGTCCGAGCTTATTACTACACCGCCCTGATGGAAGATCAGGAATATCTACCGATCCGACCTCTGGTCGATTGGCTGGATTATAATGGCTATACGATGGTCACCAAACCGACCAAGGAATTCACTGATTCCATGGGCCGACGCAAGATCAAAGGCAATATGGATATGGAACTCGCGATCGATGTCCTGGAAATGGCCGACCATCTTGATCATGCCATCCTGTTTTCAGGCGACGGTGATTTCCGACGGCTTGTCGAAGCGGTCCAAAGGCGCGGTGTTCGTGTCACGGTGGTCAGTACGTTCCAGTCTTCACCACCGATGGTCGCGGATGAATTGCGCCGTCAGGCCGATACTTTTATCGAGTTGAACGACTTGGCACCGCAGATTGCCCGCAAAAGTCAGGATATTCCGTTACCGGGAAGTATTTTGGACGATCATCCAGATTTATTGCCGGAGCAAGCGGCAGCGCCCAAAAACGAAAATTTACGGGAAACAGCGTAGTAAATTTCTGGTATCATAGTTTATGGCGTCTTCAATTTCTCTACCTGATAGCAGTTGCCGTCTTTGTCCCCGGCTGGCCGAGTTCCGCGACGAGAACAGTATCAAGTTTCCCGACTGGCATAATGCGCCGGTAACACCATTTGGCAGCCTAGAAGCCGAGTTACTCATCGTCGGGCTGGCCCCGGGGATGAAAGGGGCAAACCGCACAGGCCGTCCCTTTACCGGCGATTATGCCGGCGACTTGCTCTACGACACGCTGCTGGCGTTTAAATTTGCCAAGGGCGCCTATGCACAGCACCCCAATGATGGATTCCAACTTACGGGCAGCCGCGTCACTAATGGTGTACGTTGCGTCCCCCCACAGAACAAACCCGTTGGTGCCGAGATCAACGCCTGCCGCCCGTTCCTAAACATCGAAATGAATGCGATGCCAAACCTCAAATGCATCCTCACGCTTGGCGGGATCGCCCATAACACTGTGTTGCGCGCGCTGGAGCAAAAGGTTTCAGCGTGGAAGTTTGGCCACAACGCCGTGCATGCCCTCCCTGACCTGCCTGTTCTGGTGAACAGCTATCACTGCTCACGTTACAATACGAATACCGGTCGCCTCACCGAAGAAATGTTCCACGATGTGTTTAGGACGATCCGGAAACTGGTCTAGCGCCGAACCAATCCACGAAACATAGGAAGTCCAGCCTAGAACGTAAAAGGCGGCCCATTGGACCGCCTTTTTATTTGTCACAAATCGGCAAGTACTGTCTCAGCATGAGTTGGCACATCAGGATCTTGATAGTTCTTGATGACTTTGCCATCCGGGCCGATCAACACCGAAAGTCGTCCAGGCTTTTCCTGATCAGCACTTTCCGCGGCACCATAGGCCACAGCAACCGAATGATCGGAGTCACACAAAATTTCCGTCGTTGAACTATTCTCGTTCATCCAGGCCTTAGAATCGTCAGACGGACTAAACGTTATACCAATAAGTACTGTATTCTTGTCTGCAAAGTTCGAGATTCTATCACGGAACCCCTGAGCTTCGCGTGTTCAATTATTGCCAAAGGCACGCGGGAAAAACCACACCAAAACACTCTTCCCAGCATGAACAGAAAGACTTACGTCCTTCCCATGCTGATTGGGCAATGTGAAGCCGGGCGCTTCACTTCCTATTTCAAGTAGAGCCATTATTTCCTCTTATCATTCCAATATACCACTGAGAGGTACCACATGGATTATACAACACCCAGACCAGCGAAAAAAAGGTGCCATATTGACTAGAGCCGATAAAAGCCCAACTAATATGAGTAGAGATATGCCCTACCGCAATATTTTGTGTAAGAAGAAATCTCATGGAAATCGTTACGAAAGCTATCCGGGCTTGCCTTTTCACCGCTGTTGCCATTTTCAGCATTGGAACGGCAAATGCCGACCAAGCTACCGTATAAAGAAAGAACCATTAATACGACGCAACTCAGAACTTTTTTTAGTTGGCACGCTCGTTCAATCATCGCTGTAGCGTTCCTCTTTCCAAGGATCGCCCTCATTGTGATAGCCACGGATTTCCCAATAGCCCGGCTTATCATCTTCAGAGAACTTAATCCGCCGCAGCCATTTAGCGCTTTTCCAGAAATACCAGTCCGGCATCAATATCCGCACGGGCCCACCATGCGCCGCTGACAACACATCACCATTCCATTTGAAGGCCAGCATCACATTGTCCTCTGCGAAACGCTCAAGGCTCACATTCGTGGTGTAGCCATCACGACTATAGAAGATGCAATACTTAGCCTTGGACGACGGTTTTACTAACGACAGGATGTGGGAAGCCGACACGCCGACCCAACGGTTGTCATAGCGTGACCAACCGGTAACACAGTGGATATCACTGGTAACTTCGAGATGCGGCTGGGAAAGAAAATTGTTCCAGTTCCAGATAACCCGGCTTTCAACGGCACCATCGATACGCAGCCGCCATTTCTCGAGATCAAGTTTCGGCGTGATGCCGAGATCAAGAACTGGCCAGTCCTTCACAAGGCGTTGTCCAGGGGGCAGCCGGTCTCGTTCTTTGTCGCCGGGCTTGCCCGTCAGCAAACGGCCATCCCGCGCCCATTCCTGTTTTTTCTCGATTAGCTTGTCGCGTCGCTTACCAGTCAGCTCGTCATCGCTCTCGTCTGACATCCCTATCCCTTATCGCGCATTGCCCGCGCCTTCTGGCGGTCCCAGTCCTTTTTCTTTTCTGACTCGCGCTTGTCATAGTTACGCTTGCCCTTGGCCACGCCGAGTTCCAACTTAGCCCTGCCGCGGTCATTGAAGTAGAGCTTCAGAGGCACCAGCGTCATACCTTCGCGTTGAATAGAACCGATCATCTTGCCGATCTGCCGCTTGTGCAGCAGCAGTTTGCGCGGCCGTCTCGCCTCATGGTTGAACTGGCCAGCCTGTTTATATTCGGGAATATAACTGTTGATCAAATACAGATCACCACCCTGCTCTGCTGCATAGGCTTCAGTGATCGTCGCACGCCCTTCACGTAACGATTTGACTTCGCTCCCTTGCAGAACGATACCGACTTCGAGACTATCCTCGATCGAGTAGTTGTGGCGTGCCTTGCGATTTTGCGCGGCTACGCGGACGGCATCAACATCGCTGGCCATTTTGCGCTCCAGGGCATCTAGTTCAGAAGTCCTGCGGACCTCATCGACTCCTCGACAATTTTTTTACTGGCATCCGAAATCGGAGCGAGCGGTAAGCGTGTATCAACCGCACATTTACCCAATAGATGTGCGCCGTACTTAACCGGCCCGGGATTGGACTCACAGAAGAGGTTCGTATGGAGTGGCATGAGGCGTTCGTTGAGCGCCTGCGCCCCGGCGACATCGCCATCGCGCCATGCCTTGTGGAAGTCAGACATTTCCTTTGGTGCAATATTAGCCGTCACCGAAATACAGCCAACGCCACCCTGCGCCAGAAATCCGATCTGAGTGCCATCTTCACCAGAAAGCTGAGTAAATTCTGCCCCCATCGCATTCTTCTGCAGAGTTGCCCGGGCAACATCGTTGGTTGCGTCTTTTACGCCCGCGATATTGGGAAGTTCGGCAAGACGCGTCATCGTGTCGACAGACATATCAACGATGCAGCGACCCGGAATATTGTAAATAATAATTGGAATCTCGACGGCGTCGTTAATTGCCTTGTAGTGGAGATACATGCCCTCCTGCGTTGGCTTATTGTAATAAGGTGTAACAACCAACGCACCATCCGCGCCCGCATCTTTGGCATGTTTGGTCAACAGGATTGCTTCATCGGTCGAATTTGACCCCGACCCGGCAATCACTGGCACTCTGCCTTTGGCGACGCTAATGCAAATCTCTACTACGCGCTTATGCTCTTCATGGCTCAGCGTCGGAGACTCACCAGTGGTTCCGCATGGCACCAGACCATCGGTTCCCTGTTCAATATGCCAATCGATAAACTGCTCATATGCTTTCTCATCGACACCGCCATTGGCAAAAGGCGTGACAAGAGCACAAATAGATCCGTGGAACATCAAACTCCCCGTAATTCCATAAATATTAACCGAAATGGTCTCAAAATTGCCGAAATGCGAGACTAAACCGACAGACTAGACACGGCAAGTTTTCAAATGACAACCGAAATGCTAGACAGATCAGACCATTCGCCCGTGAGACTCATACCTGTGCCCAACGATCAACGGAGCCCTGGATGAAGGCAGTCATGCCACTCTGGACCGATCAACCACCAGGAAACGGAGCCCCCTGGATGAAACATTTTCAATAGAATCTGTCGGCATTTTCAAAACTCGTCCTTCCGTCTACGACTATGCGGCAAATGCCCTTGACGTTCCAAACCGAAGCGCTTTTCAATCTGCCAATGGCTGGGATATTGTAGGCGCGGCAGCATTTGGTTTTACCACCATCTGGATTAATCGAGCTGGACTTATGGAAGAAAGACCTTCAGCTAGCCGGGCCGCGACACTTCCTTCATTACCTGGATTACCAGCGTTGCTTGGCATCGCTTCAGAAAAGTAACCGCAGTGACCATGAATCAACAAAGCCACCTACTGAGCTACGACGACGTTGCGGCAGCCGCCACACGGATCAAAGGATTTGCGCGGACGACACCGCTGATAGAATCCTTTGCCACCAGTGCCGCGTGCGACGCCCGCGTATTTTTAAAAGCGGAAACACTCCAGCATACCGGCTCTTTCAAATTCCGCGGCGCTTTCAACCTGATCGGCCAGCTATCAGCTGAACAGAAATCGAAGGGTGTCGTCGCTTATTCTTCAGGGAACCATGCTCAAGCCGTAGCGAAGGTCGCTAGTCTTGGCAACATCAACGCCACCATCGTCATGCCCAGTGATGCTCCTCAGATAAAAATCAAGGCAACACAAAGTTTTGGCGCACAGACAGTGCTCTATGATCGCTACACAGAGTGTCGCGAGGACATCGCCGCTGCCATCGCAAAGGAGTCAGGGGCGACACTCGTCCCGCCTTTTGACCACCCTCATACAATTGCCGGACAAGGTACTGTCGGTCTTGAGATTGTCGTGCAGTTGACTGAATTGAAGACTGTTCCCGATGTTGTCCTCGTCCCCTGCGGCGGTGGCGGTCTCGTCGCTGGAATGGCGACAGCCATACGGCATCACTTCCCCCATACACAGATATACTCGGTGGAACCGGAAGGGTTTGATGACACGGCGAGATCACTCGCAAGCGGTGTAAGGGAAACGGCCAATAGCGATGCCAAGTCGATTTGCGACGCCCTACTGGTGCCGATTCCGGGGCAACTTACTTTCGCGATAAACCAACGTATTTTGAGTGGCGGCTATGAAGTAAACGATTCCATGGTACAAAAGGCGATGGCCTTCGCATTTCTGCAGGAGAAGCTAGTTGTCGAACCTGGAGGCGCTGTCGCCCTGGCCGCTCTTCTGAATAGCGTGGATGATTTTTCCGGGAAAACGATCGTCGCCGTTCTATCTGGCGGGAATGTCGACCCGGCAACTTTCAATAAAGCAATTAGCGAAACAGCTTAAGGTCCCCGTGGTGTTGCAGGCAATCCATCACTGACGATTAAGCTGCGCGTTCAACGCAGCCTGACGACGTAGCTGCTCGCCGGGCTTGCGCTCAGAGACCTGAAGTTCTGACTTCAGCTTCTTCACCGTCGCATTAAAATTATCATTCTGAGTAATCAGGCCAGAAAAACAACAAGCCCTACAAAAGCCGAGATTTGAACCCAACGCGATAAAGTGAGGTATTTAACCGTCCCACGACGCCGAATAACAACATCGCGCGCTTCAGTAGCCGCAGCGAGATATCGTCCGACGCCCTTAAAAATACTTAGCAGCCAATCCATGGCAATAATCTTACCCCGACCGATATGTATTCAAACAATAATTCTTCCAGTAATGCCCAGACCGGCTTGTTACTGGAACTTCGTCCCTACATCCCCCATAGAAACCGGTGCATTGCTCCCCAGCCAACACCGGCCGAAAATCTAGCGAAATAAAATTAACAAGGCAATAATTTGCTTGCCTCAATAATTGTCAATCATCCTGCGAAAAAATATCTGTCCCGCGCGTCTTCAGCCCAACGCAGTCCATGTCCTGATTCCGTCGATGGGCTGATGTTGCCGTCCTCATCTAAATCCACCGGATTGTCAAAAAGAGGCTCGAGAAGCGGGAAATGTTCCAGCCAGGTTACCGAGGGTGCAGCCGCTGCTAAATGCACGAACAATGCGGGTAAAAAGTGCGGCGCAACGCCAACTCCATAATGCCCTGCGACGGTCGCGACCCGCATCGCCTCAGTAATACCACCGATCATTGCAAGATCAGGCTGAATAACGGCGCATGATCTAGCTTCAAGAAATGGCGCGAGCTCAACCAACCCCTGATTATGCTCTCCCGTCGCTATTGCGACCGGAGACTGTGCTGCCAGTGCTGCGTACCCCACAATGTCTTGTGCCGGCAGCGGTTCTTCAAGCCACAATAAATTATAGTCGGCGCAGGCATTCGCGAGCCATTGTGCCGTTACAAGATCACATTTCTCATTGGCATCCCCCATCACCGCTACGCTAGAAGGCAGAGCTTCAGCGACCTCCTTCAATCGATCGATGTCCGCAGCATTGCCAGCAAACCTAAGTTTGACGGCCGTACACCCTTGATCGGCATATTTCAGCGCCTGCTTAACGGCATCTTCGGGCGCCTGTGTCGGCCCAAAACCACCACTGCCATACACTTTAACCGGCCTCGGGACGCCACCAAGGGCCTCCGCCAAAGTAATATTCTGGCACTTTGCCCACAAATCCCATGCTGCCAGATCAATAGCACCAATGGCAACGTAGCCGGTGCCCCGCCCCAGCCGGTTGAGCGACCCTGCCAAGCGTCGCCATAAAGCTGGTGGCGGGATTTGCGGCTTACCATCGACAAGCTTTTCCAACATCCGAGACGCTGTCGCCGCAACGGTTTCGCCGCTACCACCAAGTACGTAGCTGAAGCCCATCCCGGTCTCACCAGTGGAGGCTTCAAGAGCAACCGAAATAACATCGACCTCAGTAATCCCGGACCCACCCGTCACGCCAGGCAATGGGTAACGCCATAGCTCAGCCGATGCTTTGATTATTGTCGCAGTTGTCATCTTGTCGGCTCGTTAACTTGCTTCAGTTTCATAAATTTCTATCGCAACAGGGTCACCGTCGCTAAGAGAAAGACTTTCTCGTACATTTACGGCGGCAATCAATTCAACTTGCGCTGCGGGGTATTCAGCAACATCAGGTAGCACAATCGCGGCGGTAATCTTCCCGGCGATCAATGCCTTATAACAAAAGGCGTTGCACCAATCCGGTTGCGGCGGCTTTATCACTGTCCCAGTAGTCGCTTTCACCCGTGACCACGCAGCAAGGTCTTCTGCCGACGACACAATAATATTTACAGTTCCTGGATACGGATCGACACCCAACACGTCACGAAAGGCAGTCTTGGCCCAGGGGATCTCAGTGAAATCCGATGCCTTGCCCAACCCTGTGGCGATCTTCCCTTTTAGGATTTCTGTTGGCATTATCACTTTCTCTCCGTTGATAGTGAATAGAACGGTTCTTGCCGTCGCGCAAAATGAAGATATATTCCGGTCGAGATTGCGGGTGTAGCTCAGTGGTAGAGCACAAGCTTCCCAAGCTTGGTGTCGAGGGTTCGATTCCCTCTACCCGCTCCAAACTCTTCCCTTTTAAAAATGTCCGAAATATCACGCTGCGTATAGGTACTCTTCGAGTTTTGGAAGTTCTATTAGTTTCGACATCGTCGTCACCGACATAAGGCCAAATGCCTCACCCAATGCTTTGGTGTTATCAAAGTAGCACTGCGCGTACCCGCTGATCACCAAAATTCTCGCGCCGTATTCCTGGATCGCCAGATACTTCACCAATTCATAGCGCCCCTCGTTCCCACCCGAATTCAACCCAGCCATCCCGAAATTCAAGTATTTAGCCCCAATTGCAAATCGCTTTTACGAGCGATCATACAACTTCTTTCGCATATGATTAGCGAAAGGTTAACAAAAGCGAAAAATGACTAAAATTCAGAGCGTTAAATAGCTAAATAATCTTATCTGATTTCAGATTTAAGAGCGCCGCGTCGTCAAGTTCGAGCACATCCCGCAACACCTCGTCGGTATTACTCCCCAGTACAGGCGGAGAATGACGATAGGTAACCGGTGTTTCGGAAAACCGTAGCGGACTCGCCACCAACGGTATTTCGCGCCCCCCGAGGGCTTCATGCGGCATATTAATGACCATCCCGCGGTCCTTAACATGCGGGTCGGCAAAGACCTGCTCGACAGTGTTTATCGGGCCACAGCCAATTGTCAGCTTCTCCAGTTCCGTCAGCCAGACCTGCGACGGTTTTGACGCCAGGACCGGCTTCATCGCTTCAATTATAGGTTCGCGATTTTTTACCCGTCCACCATTGGTCGCAAAGCGCTCGTCATCAGCCAACTCAACACAATCCGCGAACTCACAAAACTTTCGAAACTGGGCATCATTTCCAATGGTCAGCATGATGTGACCATCCGCCGTCTCAAAAACCTGATAGGGAACAATATTTGGATGACCATTGCCAAGACGCCGCGGGTTCTCACCGCCAATCAGGTAATTCATCGCCTGAATTGAGAGCCATGCCGCCTGCGTATCCAACATACCAATATCGATATACTGGCCTTCACCATTTACTTCGCGAGACCGTAACGCGGCGCAGATTGCTACCGTCGCATACATCCCCGCCATTATATCGGCGATTGGTACGCCTGCCTTCATGGGCTCACCTTCGGGCGCACCGGTAACACTCATGATACCCCCCATTGCCTGAATGAGGGGGTCATAGCCTGGCCGCTCAGCGTACGGCCCGGTTTGGCCGAACCCGGTAATCGAGCAATAGACCAGCCCGGGATTGATCTCTTTAAGATCGTCATAGCCGAGGCCA
This sequence comes from Alphaproteobacteria bacterium UBA2964, assembly GCA_905182615.1. Classification (GTDB taxonomy): domain Bacteria; phylum Pseudomonadota; class Alphaproteobacteria; order MPNO01; family UBA2964; genus UBA2964. The sequence goes on from CAJJCG010000097.1 coordinate 19,435, forward strand.
TAACGGGCAAGATTACCAAGCTTAAAATTTTCAACCACGACATCGGCTTTTTCGGCAATCTGACGGATAAGCGCTTGCCCTTCTGGTTTTGAGATATCGATGGCAACCGACCGCTTATTACGATTGGCGCCCATAAAGTAGGCACTCTCAATCGTGTCGTTGCCGTCATCATCTTTGAGGAAGGGCGGGCCAAAGCGCCGCGTATCATCGCCGCCGCCGGGCCGCTCAATTTTTATGATATCTGCACCAAGGTCACCAAGGGTCTGGGTACAAAACGGCCCAGCGAGTATTCGCGTAAGGTCGAGAACCATAATGCCGTCGAGGGCGCCTTTAGTATCCGTCATGATTTTCCTAAACTCGTTCAATGGTCACGTGTATTGCTGGTCATACGCCAAGCAGCGTTTTAGGAAAACCCTCCACATACCCGCAGCGCCAGCATCGCAACATTGACAGGTCTCCCGCCCTACCCCACCCTGATTTGATCCGAACAAACGGGGGGCCGACAATGGATGACATCGAAGCAAAATTGAAAGAGATGGGTCTAAGACTGCCCGAACCTTTTGCTTATCCAAGCTCCAATCGCACGGGCTGTGTTCTAACAGGGAACCTGCTTTACATTTCGGGGCACCCGCCGCCTGCCGATTTCGGCGTAACCGTCCATGGCAAAGTCGGCGACACCGTTTCGGAAGAAGAAGCTGTGGCCTCTGCACAAGCAACAGCCCTTTGCATGCTGGCATCAGTCAAACAGAAGCTCGGCACCCTCGACCGTGTCACACAAGTGGTCAAAATTAACGGCATGGTCAATTCCGCCGCTGGCTTCCAACGCCAATTTGCGGTTATCGATGGCGCGTCAAACCTCTTTTACGATCTCTTCGGACCCCAAGCCGGTCAGCACGCCCGTAGCGCCGTCGGCATGTTTGAATTGCCCCGCCAATTTTGCATGGAAATTGAAGGCGTGTTCGAGGTCTCTGTTTAACCCGGATAGGCAATGACATCGTGACGCTGCTCGCCAAGCCCGTCGATTCCCATTTCGATAATATCACCCGGCTGCAACCATTTCGGTGGTTCGAAGCCGGCTGCAACGCCGTGCGGTGACCCCGTGGTTAACACGTCACCTGGATTGAGTGACATAAATTCGCTGACATAGGACACCAGCTGCGCGATCCCGAACACCATGTCCGACGTGTTCCCGTCCTGTCGACCCTCACCATTAATCTTCGTCCAGATACGTTTGGTTTGCGGGTCACCGAATTCATCGGATGTTACCAACCATGGTCCCAGCGGCCCAAAAGTATCGGCACTCTTACCCTTCGTCGTCCCGCCCGAGCGTTCGCGCTGATAGGCCCGTTCTGAACCATCATTCATGACAGCATAACCAGCAATATGATCGAAGGCGTCTTCGACTGAGACATTTATCGCGGTCGTTCCAATGACTGCGGCGAGTTCTACCTCATAATCAAACTTGGTCGAGGTCTTCGGCTTTATCATCGGGTCATGCGGCCCGGTCAGCGAGCTAATCGCCTTGACGAAAATCACTGGTTCCTCGGGTGGCGTATAGCCCATCTCCAGGATGTGATTCATATAATTCTGACCGATCGCAACAATCTTCGGAATGCCCGATACGGGGACGCCAAATCGGGGGGCGGACGTGACTTCGGGTAACGAACCCACATCAATTGCGTTCAAAGCCGCGAGGCCCTCCGGGGTCAATGCCTCCGGTGTAATATCCGCAATCTTCGCAGAGAGGTCGCGTAACGCGCCCTGTTCATCGATAATACCTGGCTTTTCCGAGCCCTTGTCCCCGTAGCGTACCAATTTCATTTGTAGTCCTCGAAATTTGATCAATACGTCTTGATGTCTTGACTCCGTTATTGCAGTAGAATTGCCTTAAGGCAAAGGGGAAAACAACATACCCGGTCTACGGATGGAGCGGTAAGAGACTATGACACTCACGATGGATCAGACGATCCTGTTCTCCATTTTAGCGGGGCTGTTTGCACTTCTCATATGGGGACGCTGGCGCTATGACCTCGTCGCTTTCAGCGCCCTGATGGTTTCCATTGTCGCTGGTGTTGTCCCGGTCGAGCAGGCGTTTTCGGGCTTTGGCCATCCGGCAACTGTTATCATTGCCCTCGTACTTATCGTTAGCCGCGGACTTACTAACAGTGGCGTCATCGAGCTAATTGCCAGTCGCACCGTCGATGCGTCTCGGGCTTTGTGGGCCCATATTGGTATCATGGCAGGTGTCTCGGCCGTTCTATCGGCAGTTATGAATAACGTCGCAGCATTAGCCCTCATTAATGCCTGTCGACTTAAAGGCCGCTGCCAAAAGTGAGAGAAGCCCGGCGCTAACGCTAATGCCTCTCTCCTTCGCATCGATCCTGGGTGGGCTGGTGACGCTGATCGGGACACCGCCAAATATCATCATCGCGGCCTATCGCGAAAAGACGATGGGCACGCCGTTCGGTATGTTTGATTTTACGCCGGTTGGCGCAGTCTGTGCTTTGGTTGGCATCCTGTTCGTCACGCTTATCGGCTGGCGCCTAATACCCAAGGCCCGAACGGAAATGGATGCCGGGGCCGAATTGCAATCTCTTGGAGACTACATTTCAGAACTTAAGGTCATGGAAGACAGTCCTACTATTGTCCAGCGCGTTGGTGAACTGACGGAAGAATCCGAAAAGCACAACATCCAAATGTTGGGTTTGATCCGGAATGGTCAGAGGCTCCCCGGAGTTGCGCGGCGTTACATGCTTCAGGCAGATGATCTTCTTGTCATCGAAGGCGCCCCCGAAGGGATCGAGTCTTTCTCTGCCGCCCTGAAGCTTGGTTATGTAGAGCACATCAAGGGTTACGAAATCCTCGAGGGCCAAAACCTTGAAATGGCGGAGGTCGTCGTACCACCCGGCGCCAGAGCCGAAGACCGCACAGTGAGTTCGCTGCGATTGTTACGTCTCCAAGGCGTCAGCCTTATGGGCATTTCACGACAGGGGCAGCGGTTCCGGGAAAAACTTTCCAGCGCCCGCATTCTCGCCGGAGACGTTCTGCTGCTCTTGGGCTCAAACGACAGTCTCGCCATTGCGACGCAGCGCCTCGGCAGCCTGCCGCTGGCCGAACGTGGCCTCCAGCTTATTCAACGCAAGTTCGCTGGCTGGGCTACACTCGCCTTTGCTGTTGCAATTTTTCTTGCTAGCCTCGGATTGATCTATTTGCCGGTCGCTCTGGGTTTCGTCGTCATCATTTATGTCGGTTCCGGCATCGTTCCCATTCGCGATCTATACCGCTCCATCGAATGGAGTGTGATTATTTTGCTTGGCACACTCATTCCAATCGGACAGGCACTAGAAACCAGCGGCGGCACGACATTGATTGCCGGACAGCTTGTTGCCCTATCAGATGGCTACGCGCCCTGGGTCGCGCTCACCTTTCTGATGATCATCACCATGACGCTGTCAGACGTGATGAATAATACCGCGACGGCAGTCATCGCGGCACCGATCGCCGTCGACGTCGCAACCCGTCTCGGTGCTAATCCCGATCCGTTTTTGATGGCAGTTGCCATCGCCGCATCCTGCGCCTTCCTCACCCCCATCGGGCATAAAAACAACACGCTCATCATGGGACCCGGCGGATATCATTTTGGTGATTACTGGCGCATGGGCCTACCGCTCGAAATCCTCATCATATTGGTAGCCATCCCGATGATTTTGTTGGTCTGGCCACTTTGAAGTCGCTGGAATACTCTCAACGTTGAACGGGTCATTCTCGGTTAGGAATTGCTATGACACAGGAAACAAAAACCGTCGCAAGCACTTGCTGGGAATGCAGCACCCATTGCGGTGCACACATGACCACCGAAAATGGCAAAGTCACGAAAATTGTTCCCAATGCCGAGCACCCCGCGTCCTTAGGGGCGTTCTGTGTCAAAGGCTTCCGAGGACTGCCTGAGCTAACCTATCATCCGGATCGCGTTCTCCATCCAATGCGCCGCACTGCCGAACGCGGGGAAGGTCAATGGCAACGTATTTCGTGGGACGAAGCGCTCGATGAAATGAGCGGCAGGTTCATTGAAACGCAAACAAAGCACGGGCCATTGTCGCTTTGCGGTGCGGTCAGCAACGCGCATTTCAGCCGCGGCGTTTCCTTGGCCCTACTCATGCGAGCGTTTGGTACCCCCAACTGGATGATGAACCAGGATTTATGCGGCGGCTGCCGGGCCCTATCCGACAAGCTCACCGGCCTCACCATGGGTAATGGCGAGGATATCGACAACACCAACTGCGCGTTGATTGTTGGCCGTAATCCCTCTGCTGCCGACCCGACGCAATGGCTGGCTCTCAAACGGGCTCAAAAAAAGGGCGCAAAGATCATCACCATTGATCCGGCCCGAACCCAGGCCGCTGCAATAGCCGATCTTTGGTTACAGCCAAAACTGGGCACCGATGCCGCCATCGCGCTCGCCATGGTCAACTGGATGATCATCAATGACCGCTACGACCACGACATGGTCAAAAACTACTGTCACGGATTTGATGCGCTATCCGAACGGGCCGCGAAATACACGGCGGAATATGCCGCTGAAATTAGTGGCGTCCCCGCTGACGATATCATCAAGGCGGCAGAATGGTATTCAGATGCTCCATCCTGTTTTGTCAGTGGCCACGGTATCGATGCTTTTAGTGCGGGAGTCCAAACCTATCGTGCCTTTCATGCCTTGGTCGCCATCAGCGGCAACCTTGATCGCGTCGGCGGCAACCGCCGGGTCAAAAAACCGGCGGGCTTTACCAACTATATCGAAGTCATCCACAAGCCGGAGTTTCGTTTACCGCTGGAGGTCGAAGAACAAACAATTGGCGCTGATCGGTTTCCGCTCTGGGCCGGACCAAAAGGCTGGCAAACTGCCTGCCATAACCCGTCGGTTATCAATGCCGTTCTAACTGGTAAACCTTATCCAGTGCGCGCCATGTATATCACCGGCGTTAATATTGTCGTGACCTACCCCAACACTCAAAAGACCATCGAGGCGCTTAAGTCGCTGGATTATCTCTGCGTCGCCACACACATGATGACACCAACGGCAGAGTTCGCCGATCTCGTCCTGCCCAAGACCACAGGGTTGGAAGATGAGGAGATTTCTCTTGAAGCAAACGGGCCGTGCCTCAGCATCGTTCAACCGTCTCATCCGCCAATGGGCGAAGCGCGCAGTGATTTCTGGATTGCTGGAGAACTTGTTAAGCGTCTAGAAGCGCGCGGCCGTGCTGACGCCAGAAAATTCTTCCCCTGGCACACCAAACGCGAATTCAACCAATATCTACTCGGCGATAGCGGCATCGAGATGAAGACGCTGCTCGAGACTGGATATGCCGAATATGACTATGAGCAAGGCAATTTTGCGAAAGACGGCTTCAAGACCTCGACCGGTAAGATCGAGCTCTATTCCGAGACGCTCGCTGGGATGGGACTGGATCCCCTACCGGATTATGTCCCCACCGCCGGGGCGATAACAACCACCGAAATCAAGGCGGAATTTCCGCTGCTGCTGCTCACCGGAGCGCGTGAAAAATCCTATCACCATTCGCGGTTCCGCGATCAAGACTGGGCCCGCAAAGTTGCCCCTGATCCATGGCTTCAACTCCACCCCGACACGGCGGCGTCCTGCGGCGTAGAAACTGATGACTGGGTCACTGTTGAAACATCTGGCCATCATGGCACCTGCCGATTGAAGGTCCGTGTCACCGACGAGACTATGAAAGATATCGCCCGCACCGGCATGGGTTGGTGGTATCCAGAGGCGCCCGGCCCAGAACGCGGTGCACTGGATGTAAACGTTAATGCGGCACTGAGTTATGACGGCCCAAAAGACCCGGTGACTGGTTCTTCTGACATTCGGGGCATCCCTTGCCGCATCATCCGTACAAATCAGGCCACCGCGGCGGAATAATGCTGTTACTGACATCCATTCTTCCGGGAAAAACCAATAATCCGTTGCGCGGCGTCACAATTCTGGCCCTGTGTATTGCCGCGTGTTATGTCCTGGCAGAATTTATGGAGCGGCGAAAATACTTCTGAATGGAAATGGTTCGCCGCAGAGCCTCTTTACTGAATTTTGCTGGCGCGCGCCGTTAAACGACCTGCCCGGTGCGGCCGCCGAACTTGTATCGTTCGAGCAGCACCTGATCATAAAGCCCGTTTTTGTAGAACGGCTCATCCACCATAAAGGCATCGAGGGCTTCACGGCTGGAAAGCGAGATGAGATTAGCGCTACCGACCCATTTTTCGCCGTCATCATCGAGCACCGCACCACGAGTAATGAAGTTTAGGCCATCATAAGCCGCGAAGTAAGCGCGATGGGCATCCAGCAGTTCATTTCGCTGATCATTGGCCCCTTCCCGGCCAATGCCGCGGATATACCAATATACCTGGCCATCCTCACGCGGGAAATCAGCCTGTTTGCGTTCTAGCGCCTTGTGCCAGCGACAAATATGAACATCTTTGTAAACGCCATTGCTGTTCAGTGGCTCGTTCTCGATAAAGTGCCGCACCTCGTCCCAGCCATCGAACTCAACAAAGATCACGCTAGAAAGATAGGTCCCCATATCATCGGTGAGCGTCGCGCCGCGGGCTACAAAATGATCTCTATGCGCATCGAAATAGGCCCAATGCGCTTCACGATACTGAGCCCGGCGTTCGGGATGGGCCGGGTCGTCAATGAGTTGAACATGAAAATGCATTGTGGCGCCGAGCCTCTTGGCTAAAACATGATCAGTTTTTAAGGCCGACTGTACCCTTTTTCGATTCAGACCGATATTCCATAGTAAAGCCAAAGAAATGCTCTACATTCCCCATTTCCAACTCAGAGCGACTTTGACCGACAACGCCCTTTAAGGGCAGATGACCTAGTTGATGCGGTCTTCTTCTGTCAGTTCCAGCTGGAAGAGGTCCATGGCGTTGTCCCACGTGTAGCGACGGTGTTGCTCTGCCGTTAGATCTTTCAAGTGATGCTCAACGACCTGGCGTGAATGTGGGAAGGTCATGTTGAAATGCGGGTAGTCGTTTGACCACATGCAGTTCTTCTCTCCCCACCATGAGAGGAAACGCGTTCCGACATAGTCTTCAAGGAAAGTACCGTAAACATGCTCCGCGAAAATTTCGCTGGGCTTACGGTCGATCGGAATTGGATAGGAATCGCGGTGGCGTTCGAAATAATAGTCCCACTGCTGCAAAAGGAACGGTATCCAGCCAATCTCGCTCTCCGCGAGCAAGAATTTGAGCGTCGGGTGGCGCTCGAAATAGCCATAGAATATGAAGTCAAACAACGTGTTGGCTGAATCATTCGTCTTGGTGTTTGTGGAATCCTTGATCCCTTCAACGCTCCGCTTATGCCCTGTCTTCATATAACCGTGGCCGGTCAGGATATGGCAGATCACCGGCTGGCCCGCTTCGGCACATGCGGCAAAAATAGGGTCGTAATGTTCGGTATTGCTAAAGGGGAGCTGAGGATCCGGCACCTGCCAAATTAAGGCGCCCCGCAGGCCTTTATCAACACTCCGGTGCATTTCCTTGATGGCGGCCTTCGGGTCATAAACCGAGATCAGCGGTACACCGATAAGACGCTTGTGGTCGGGGCTGGTCCAGTCATGCAGCCAGTCATTATAGAGCTTGAAGGATTCCTCCTGGGTCTCAATGTCATCGATTCCATAGAGCGCCATACCATAGTTAGGAAACAGAACTTCCGCGGCAATGCCGTCATGCGCCTGATCTGCCAGACGATGTTCCGCTTTCAGTGCGCCGGGAGGCGAGTTGCGAAAGGGCACATTCGGCAGATTATCGCGCAGACGGGGCGGCAATTGCTGCCAAAGCTCATCAGGCTCCATTACGTGAGAGTCCGTGGAGATCATTTTCGGCATGCGGGCCAATTGATCTTCGGTCAAGGACTCGCCGACAACAGTGCGCCGCGGAAAAGTCTCTGCCTGCTCTTGTGTCATGCCGGAGAATTTGGAGGCATCTACGGATAATTCTGACATTTATGTAACTCCCTGTTTTCGGTCGGTAGTCATTGCTGCGCTGCTAATACTTATTTGTAGGCCTTGGTATTATAAGTCTTCCTCGGCTGCGAAGAACTTACCTTCTGCATAAACGCGCTTCTTGGCGGTTTCGCCGTTCTTCTTCGCGTCGCCCACCTTAATCACGCCATCGGCAAAAGATGTCTTGGCGGTAACGTCTTTCGGCGTCCCGAACGTCGTAAGATTGTCCAATCCAATCGCATCACGCACGCCACCGCCGACCCGCAGCATCACCAGATTTTCCGCTTCGTCTGCCTCGAATTTGTACTTGGCGTTCTTTGGCAACATCACACCTTCATATTGGCCAACAATTTGCGTCCGGCCATCGTCAAAGGTGAAAGTCGCCTTGCCTTGCATGATGACGAAGGCATGATCCTCACCGGCGTGAGAATGCAGCGCATTCTCGCCACCACTGGCATAAACCTTGAGGTTCACCCAGAGATTTTCCGCTGTAGCCAGAGGGTCGTAGCTGGTTCCCTGCTCCAGAAGCGGTGTATCGCGCAACGAGAACAAGACTTCCTTGTCCGTCGCGACATTCGGCGTTCTTTCGTGAATCGTCGTACCGTCCATTGGGCGCACCTCGTCGTTAATTCCTTATGAATTTAATACCCTTCAATAACCCCCTGCGCAACACCACAGGTGCCGACCGCGGCCTATACGGGGTAGCCATGACACTCCGGTCGCCCCTATGCAGAACGGGCTGTCACAATCGAGCAAAACGTATTTTTTTGTGGGGTTGGCATTATCTCCGTCTGGAGCATTGTCCAGACGGTTCAGAATTTTTGTACAAAATTCTGAACGCTAAAGGCTACACGATGTTCCTAACGCTAACACGGTTCGTTAAAACCGCACTGGCACCGGCTGTTGCAGCCGTAATGATATTGTTGTCACCCGCCATCGGAAACAGCACTGTTTTCACCACTGAAGACGCCTTTCAGGCCGCTGCAGGGGCCTTCGCTCTCGAAAACTTTGACGGGCTGGGGCCACATGGAACCTCGCTTACGGCACTACCATCACTGGGCGTCGATCTACTGCCTCTGAATAATGGTGCCGACCCGCATGTGGTTAGCCCGGGCGTTATCGGTGGTTTTTCGCATTCCGGCAGTTTCGTCCTGACCAATAACGCCGACAACTTTCTGCCTGCCAATGGCCCCTCAATATTGTTCCGATCAACGGCATGGAAGTCATTACCGCCGTTGGATTGTGGAATGTCAGTAACGACGACATCATCAGCATAACATTCTTCGACGGGCTTGATTCCGCCATGGAAACAACCCTGATCGGTGGCGGGCCGCCCCTCTTCGGTGGCATCATCAATACGGCTGGAGCCTCACGCGTTGAAATCGCCTTCGCGGGTGGTGGCAATGGCTGGATAACCATCGACGATCTTCAGGTAACACTCGATACCTCCGCTATTCCCGAACCAGCCCCTCTTAGCGTGATGGCTTTAGGGCTCGTCGGCCTCGCGATCACCCGACGCAGACGCGCCAAGCTAGCCGCCTAAAAAGCCTTAGATCGAATACGATTCATCTCTGAGCTATGGCATCAGCCAGATTAATTCGCCAGCGGGTCAGGCGTAGCACATGAAACGTCAGCTATTGGGGGAACAGAAGATCTCAATGAAGAGCGTCGTTTACTTCTGCTAGTAGCCATCAGCAGACATCGAGCGGAGGTGTTCTGACGTCCGCTTTCCATTCATCTCCGGAAGCAAACCATCGAAAAGCGGACTCAGGAATTTCACTTCTGCTTTTAGG